>CANFEH010000029.1 GCA_947445855.1 Zetaproteobacteria bacterium | reverse complement strand
TTCTTGTATCTCAAATTTTTCGGATTTCTTCTTTAATCTCTGCTTTTGGTTTTAGTGTCCTTAACATTTTAGAGCCTCTTTTTTATGTTTCAATTACTTACCTTGATACCCTTATCCCTATTGCTTTTTTTCTCTCTTCTCTTACAACTGTTTTGAAACTTAGTGAAACAGAAGAACTCACTGCACTTCTCTCTAGTGGTAAAAGCTTGAAACAACTTTCTCAACCTTTTGTTTTTTCTGCATTTCTTCTTATAATTCTAAGTCTTTTTTCTGCAAACGTCCTTGAATCTTGGGGAAAGAAAAAACTCTTTACTTTCATAGAGACAAGAACTCTTGGCAAAATTCGTTCAACCCTTCAACAAAAAATGCAAGAAGATGTTTTTATAGAAATTTTCAACGATTACTATCTCTATGCCGAGAAAGTTTCAGAAAGTAAATCCGAGTATCACCAGGTGGTTTTAGCTCCTAAAAACAACAGAGCAGGGTCTAATAGTTTTTTTATTTCAGCAGAACGAGGAGAAAGCACAGGTGTTGAAAAAAAAGAAACTCTACTTCTTAAATTTTATAATGGCACACTGTACCAGCTTAGTTCTAAAAATCCTGAAGCTTCTTTAGCTATGAAATTTGATCAGTTCGAAGTAGATTTTTTCACAGGAATTCGCTCTCAACTAGACCTAAAAACTAACACCGAAGATACTTCAAAATCAAAAAGCTCTTATGAACTTTACAAAGAACTAAAAAGTGGAAAAAAAATTTCACCTTTAGAAGAAGTGAAAATGAAGTACCTTCTCTACTCAAGAAACTTCTCTCCTCTTCTTGTTTTAGCGTTTGCTTTCTGGGGAATTCTGCTTGGTATTTATAATGTTAGACAGGAAAAAAAATTAATCTTTCTTGCATTTTTTCTTGTGTTTTTTTCTTCGACAGCACTTTCTTCTTTTTTACAGTGGTTCTGCGAAGCAGGATACGGAGAGCCTTTGTGGGTGGTTCCTCTAAGCTATATTGCCTTTGTTCTTTTTTCATTTTATGTGCTGTGCAAAAAAGACAACCAAGCTCTTTGGGAAAGACTACGTCTTTTCTAATCAATTAAAATAAGTAATGGAGACCAACTTTGATGTCAAACATACTAACTTTCCCATTCAAAGGAAGTGGAGCCAACCCATTTACACTAGCTATATTTCCTGTAGATGATGCCCTTTGAGATTCAGACCTAACTTTTCCTAAGAAAAACATATCCATTCTTAGATCAATTAAAAGTGGCTCAAAAATTGTAAACGCTACACCAAAAATGAGCTTCAGATCAAAATACCCAAGAGATATACCATTGACTTCTCTGCTTGAGCCATTAGAAAAATTTTCACTCCATTTTTGTAGATGGGTTAAACCATAACCAAGGCCAAGACCGAAATACACATCATTTTTAGTAGAAGCAACACTTGGAATTATTTTTTGAATATCAACAATTGTATCTAAGCCAAAATGCATAGAGTTCATCTTAACCTTAAACTCAATCTCCTGATTATTCCCTTTTATTTTGTATTTTGTCTTCCCAGATGCTAACAGTCTGTGGATAAAATGTCCTTCAAATCGAAGAAAAGGCAAAGCATAAACCCCACCATAAACATCATAATTAAAAGGCAAAACATTCACGTCAATGTTCTTCTCATCACTTGTTTTATAGATATTAAAATTGTGGAATGTTGTTCCAAGTAAAACACCAACATAAAAACGTCTTGCTTTTATGGGATCTGCCTTAGCTTGTTGTGCAACTTCTGTAGGAACTGACTCTTGTGTCACTTCTGACAAAGCGAAAGTTGAAAAAGAAATACCACTTAGAAGGAAAAAGGCTCTAAAAAACTGATTCTGAATAAAGCTCGTAATCATTTTGAATTCCCATAAGAAAATAAAAAAAGACAAGTAAAAGAAGGATTTTATAGCTCTTTTTTTTTGCTGCAAGCTTTCTTTTTTTTAGTTGTATCTTAAGAATCTTGCTTAAACAACAATAGATCCTCTATGTTCTAAAGCTACTTCTTGTCAAAACTTTAACCCTTCCTATAAGATAGAAAAACAAATGCAGAAGACTTTTTTTATATGAGGGAGCCATTTTTATGCGACGTGTTGTCATCACTGGTCTTGGACTCATAGCACCAAATGGAAATAATTTAGAAAGCTCTTGGAATAACACTTTAGAAGGTGTCTCAGGAGTGGATTACATCAGAAGCTTTGACACCTCAAGACTTGATGTGCATATAGCTGGAGAAGTAAGAGACTTAAAAAATAATGAGTTTTTCTCTCCAAAAGAATTAAAACTTTTTTCTCGTTTTACTCAACTAGCTATCATGGCTACCCATGAAGCTCTTCAAATCTCAGGACTCGAACCAGAAAACTATCCAGCAGAGCCAGGCATTGCCTGCTTTATTGGAGTAGGCATTGGTGACGTGAACACAACAGAACAAACAGGAGTCATCTTAAAAGAAAAAGGCCCTAAAAAAATCAGTCCTTTTTTTATTCCTTCTATTATTTCTAATATGGCTGCAGGAAATACAGCCCAATTTTTTAAACTAAAAGGCTCTAACCTCTGTATTAGTACAGCTTGTGCAAGTGGCACCCATGCTATTGGAGAAGCTTGGCTGCACTTAAAAAGCGGCATGAGTGACATTGCTGTTTGTGGAGGATCAGAAGCAGCTGTAGGAGAAATTGGCATTGCTGGGTTTTCTCGTATGAATGCTCTTAGCCGCCGTAACGACACTCCAAAAACAGCTTCAAGACCCTTTGACCGCACAAGAGACGGCTTTGTCCTCAGTGAAGGAGCAGGAATACTTATTCTAGAAGAGTATGAATATGCAAAAAAAAGAGGGGCTCCAATTTTTGCAGAAATGATAGGTTACGGCACCTCTTGTGACGCTTATCATATAACATCACCGAGCCCTGGAGGAGAAGGTGCAGGTCGCTGTATGCAGATGGCTCTCAAGTCTGCAAATCTTCATTATGATTCTATTGGCTACATAAATGCTCACGGTAGCTCCACTGAGTACAATGATCTTTTTGAAACTCAAGCTATAAAAAGAGTTTTTAAAGACCATGCAAAAAAACTTTATGTTTCTTCAACCAAAGGAGCGACTGGACATTGCCTAGGAGCAGCAGGCGGAATTGAGGCCTGCTTTTTAGCGAAGACTCTTTCTAGTGGTTTTATCCCCCCTACAGCAAATCTTGAAGAACCAGGAGAGCAACTAGACTTAAATTATGTGCCAAAACAAGCTATAGAGAAAAGTGTACAGTTCGCCCTCTCAAATTCTTTTGGCTTTGGAGGCACAAATGCAAGCCTCCTGTTCAAAAAATGGAATGCTTAAATCAAATTTTCAGAAAAAATCTTGTCAAGCTTTTTGTCTGCAAAAAAAACTTTTCCCTCATAAAATACAATTCCAAACTCAAGCTAGATCCTAGATAACACCTAATTTTTGGGAGCTCAAAAACGGAATCAATTAGTATTATACAAAAAATAAATCAAACTTTGCTTAAAAAACTCAAGATTTCTACCGTCCCTTCTTACGTTGAAGAAATAAACTCTTCCTCTAAGGGGCGCTCAGGCTGAAAATAGTTGACGTGGAAGTAATCAAAGAAAAAATGGCAGATAGAATAAGAGTTGACGGACATGCTTCTCATTATATGATCCTAGATAGTGGCCTTACATTTTAATTTAGCTTCTCCACCAAGATACCTTGTGGTTCTTTTACGCAGAGTGTTTTGGCTTTGTTTTCTATACTTAAAAATAACATTAAGACGATCCGCACCTTGGGTTATGGACTAAAAAAACCAATTAATCCTTTGGGGAGTCGACACTAAAAACAGCAGACAAAGACTTGAAGGACGTAGGAATAAATTAGCTTAAGTCAAAAATTTCTAAACATTAACAGGAAACAAGAGACCATCATGCTTGACTCACAAAAGCTTATCAACATCACAAAAAAACACGAAAAGAAGCTCTCTGACCCAGAACAAAGCTCAATCATGTCTGTGAGAAAACGAGATGGATCTCTTGAACCTGTCGATATTATTCAAATTACAAAAAAAGTCGCTCGCTTTGGAGCAGGTCTTCTACACATAAACCCGTACCTAGTAGCAAGCAAAGCTATTAGTGGTATTTATGATGGTGTCAGCACAAAAGAGCTCGATACTCTTCTCATTCAAACATCAGCTATGTTAATTGGAGACGAGCCTGAGTACTCTAAACTTGCAGCTAGACTTCTTACAAATTTTATCGATAAAGAAGTGAACACACAAGGGATCTCGTCTTTTTCAAAAGGAATTGCTTATGGTTTCAAAGTGGGACTTATCCATAAAGACGTCGCTCAGTTTGTAGAAAAAAATCAAAGAGCTCTAGACACTGCTATCCAAGAAGAACGTTGTGATCACTTTGAATACTTTGGTCTAAGAACTGTGTATGACCGGTACCTTCTAAAGGACCCAGAGTCTCGCAAGGTCATTGAATCTCCTCAGTTTTTCTTTATGCGTGTCGCTTGTGGACTTTCACAAAACAAAGCAGAAGCCATCGAATTTTACCGGTTAATTTCTTCGTTTGAATACATGCCAGGAACACCAACACTTTTTAACTCAGGCACTCCGCATCCACAGATGTCTTCTTGCTACTTACTTGACTCCCCGCAAGACAGTCTTCTTTCTATTTATAATAAGTACACAGATGTCGCTCTTCTTTCTAAGTATGCTGGTGGCATTGGTGTGGCTTACAGTCGTGTCCGCTCTAGAGGATCTCTCATTCAAGGCACAAACGGTCAATCGAATGGGATTATTCCTTTCTTAAAAACTCTTGATTCCTCTGTCACAGCTGTAAACCAAGGGGGAAAGAGAAAAGGAGCTGCATGTGTTTATCTTGAGTCGTGGCATGCAGATATTTTTGACTTCCTTTCTTTGCGTGACAACACAGGAGACGAAGCCCAAAGAACTCACAACCTGAATCTTGCTAACTGGATTCCAGATCTCTTTATGAAGCGTGTTGAATCAGATGATATGTGGTCTTTGTTTGACCCAAAAGATGTTCCTTATTTTGTTGACTCTTTTGGAGACGAGTTTGAGTCTCACTACATTAAAGCAGAAGAACAAAAACTTTATAAAAAACAAGTCCCTGCTCGTGAGCTTTATGGAAAGATGATGAAAACTCTTGCCCAAACAGGCAACGGTTGGATGACCTTCAAAGACAGCTCAAACATGAAAGCAAACCAAACTCTTGAAAAAGAAAATGTCATCCATCTTTCTAATCTTTGTACAGAAATCCTTGAGGTAACTTCAAACGAAGAAACTGCAGTGTGTAATCTAGGTTCTATCAACCTGTCTCGTTACATCATGCACAAAAAATTTAACTTTGATCTCCTAGCAAAAAATGTCAGAATAGCTGTGAAGTATCTAGATAAAGTAATCGATATAAATTTCTATCCAACACCCACAGCAAAACAGTCTAATCACAAGTGGCGCCCTGTTGGCCTTGGTCTCATGGGCTTACAAAATGTTTTCTTTGCTCTAAAAATTCCTTTTGATTCAGAACAAGCAAAAGATCTTTCGAGAAAAATTCAGGAAGAAATTTATTTTAATGCTCTTATGATGTCAAAAGATCTTGCAAAAGAAAAGGGCCCTCACGATTCTTTTAAAGCAACCCGTGCCAGTAAAGGCCTTCTTCAGTTTGATCTATGGGGACAAAGACCTTCTGGTGACAAAAGATGGGAAGACTTAAAAGAAGAAATCAAAAAATATGGTCTTAGAAACTCTCTTCTTATAGCGATTGCTCCTACTGCAACTATTGCTTCCATCACAGGAGCTTATGAATGCATCGAACCACAACTCTCAAACCTCTTTAAACGAGAAACCCTCTCTGGTGAGTTCCTTCAAGTGAACCCATATCTTGTAAAAACTCTAAGCAGCCTTGGTCTTTGGAACCAAGACATGAAAGACCAAATTAAACACAGTGATGGATCAATTCAACACATAGAAGAAATCCCACAAGATGTGAAACAAATATTTAGAACAGTGTGGGAAATTCCACAAAGATCTCTTATTGATATGGCTGCTGACAGAGGAGTCTTTATTGATCAAGGTCAGTCTCTTAATTTATTTATGGAAAGTCCAAATATCGGAAAACTTTCTTCGATGTATCTCTATGCTTGGAAAAAAGGACTCAAAACCACTTACTACTTAAGATCACGTGGCGCTACTCAAATTAACAAAACAACATTTTCAAATGAAGTAGCAGCTGTTACTTGTTCTCTTGAAAACCCGGAAGCGTGTGAATCTTGCACCTAAATAAACACTACTTGCACTATAGAAACAGAGGATGGAGAAAAAATGTTACTAGACCCTGGCTTTGAACTCACACTAAGACCGATGAAATACCCTCTCTTTTATGAGATGTATAGAAATGCTATAAAAAACACTTGGACAGTAGAAGAAATTGACTTCAGTACAGATCTTTCAGATCTACAAAAATTAACTGAAGCAGAATCCCACCTAATCAAAAGACTTGTGGCTTTTTTTGCTACAGGTGACACTATTGTTGCAAACAATTTAGTTTTAAACCTGTATCAGCACATCAATTCCCCAGAAGCCAGGATGTATCTTTCAAGACAACTTTACGAAGAAGCTCTTCATATCCAATTTTATTTAACTCTTCTTGACACTTATCTTCCAAATGAAAAAGATAGAACAGAAGCTTTTACAGCTATTGAAACTATTCCTTCCATTAAACAAAAAGGTGATTTTTGTTTTAAATGGATCAACTCAATTAATGACTTAAATAAGCTAGAGACAAGAGAAGACCGCAAAAGCTTCTTGCTAAACCTTATTTGTTTTGCCACATGTATCGAAGGACTTTTTTTCTTTGCTGCTTTTGCTTATGTTTATTTTCTTCGTTCAAAAGGCCTTCTCCATGGACTAGCTGCTGGGACAAACTGGGTCTTTAGAGATGAAAGCTGTCATATGAATTTTGCGTTCGAAGTTATAAACAACATAAGAAAAGAAGACCCAACTCTTTTTGATAAAGATCTTGAGCATAAAATTTATTTTATGATTGAAGAAGCGATCGATTGTGAAATGATTTTTGCAAAAGATCTTCTTAATCTGGGTATTGCAGGACTTTCAATAAAAGATATGAAAGAATACCTCCGCTACGTTGCTAACCAAAGATTCCTGGCTCTCGGAATGGCTCCTGCTTACAATGCGAAAAACCCTTTCCAATTTATGGAGCTTCAAGATGTTCAAGAACTCACAAACTTTTTTGAAAGAAGAGTAGCAGCCTATCAGGTAGGGATTGAAGGGACTGTGTCATTCACAGAAGATTTTTAAGAAATATCTTACCAACAATTATCAGGATCATAAAAAAGATCTGCTGCACGATGCTCCCAAAAAACATCTGCCTCTTTTTTGCAGTCAGGAGAAAAATACTGAGATAGCAATTTGATCGCATTTTGAAAATGTTTTTCAGTCGGCTTATAGTGACCGCTACTTCGATCTATATGAGTTATCAGTCCATGCTCTACTCGTATCATACCAAAACAGACACCAGGCCCCCCTCTGAAAAAAGAAGAATGATAAAAGTACTTCCTATTTTTTTCTCTTTGCAAAGGAGGAAGACTATCATCTCCATAGTTAGGATGGTTTGATGTAGGAGATCTATGTTCTGCAATATATAGATTACCCTCTACAGAAATAGCATAGGCTCCATAGCCCCTTCCTTTTTTAGAAGACCACTTTGTTGTATCAACAAGACTCCCATCTTCCCATGTTAAAACCTTTGAAAAATTTTCCATATTCATCAAAAAAGCAATTCGAAATTGTTCTTTTTCTTCATCTGTTAAGTAGATAACATCTTCATTGTCTTCTTTAAGAATCTCCCTATGGGCATAAGAAAAATCTACACAACAAGCACGAGGAAAGAGATATGGAGATATAGCTCTAAAAAATTTTTCACCACAGGGCGATAGTGAGCGTCCTCTTAAGCTCAATGGTGTTGTCCGTCCTGAACTACTTAAACTTAGAGGTGTTATCCGTCCTGAACCATTAGACAAACTATCAGAACTAGTAGACAAACTACCAGAGAAATACGGAACAGGGCTAAGCTTTCTAACTTCAGCACTTAGATCACTTAGATCACTCGAGATAAAAGGATGATCTGGATCAACATCAGAAAATTCTTGCTTAGAAGAATTATTCTGAGCTGAGGCAAATAAGAAACCATTGTAAAAAACAAAATATCCCAAAAAAAGGAAATTATTTTTCATAAAACCATCTCAAGCAAAAAAATTTTATTTATTCTTGGGGCAGAGTGTAAGCTAAAAGGGAGGAAAATGCAATCTTTTTGGAAAAATTTAGTTAACCAACTTAAATAACTTGTCTTTTTCGATTCATTTTTCTCCTTTAAATAAAGCCTCGTTTTCAGAATTAATTTAATGTATGATGGAACATCAAAATCTTCTTTATACAAAAACTAGTTCTCGAGAGAACATAATGAAACAACTTAAAATTTTCATTTTTTTCATAGGAATTCTTTCCTCAACATTTGCATTTAGTAGCGCTGAAGGAGCTGGGGCTTCTAAAGAACCTGCAAAAGAAAAAGCCCTCGAGCTACTAAAAAATTCTTTAGAGCAATTGGAAAAATTTCTAGAAAAACCTAACTCAAAATCCGTCGCAAAAACTCACACTCTCTTATTACATCTTTTAAATGCGGGAAAAATTCCAGGAATCAGAGAAGCTTTTTTATTTGACGAAGAATTCTCTTATATAACACCATTTGGACTTTCTCTTGTAGAAACTTTTTTCAAAAAAGAACAAGGGGGTTCGTGGACAGAAGCTGAAATCAAATATTATAGCTATGAAAAAATAATAAACTATTTACTAAAAAATCAAGAGAGAGACAAAGAAGGAGAATACTTTATTATCAATTACAATGACCCTGATTTTCCTGATCCTCATTTAACTCCAGTTGCTGTTTCTTTTAGAGAAAATGATATCGATATTTTTTTGTTTGATTCTATCGGTATAAAAAAAAATAGCCATCTTCTTGATGAACTAGAAAGACTCCTCGTTGAATTAAATGAAAGCTCACCTTTGTCAAAAAAATTTAATTTTTTCTTCAACTCACAAGAGAGACAAAAAGACTCTTTTTCTTGTCCTGTTTTTTCCTATATAGATATTAGAAATTTAGTTGAAATTAACTTCTTAGAAGATCCTAAAATTCAAAATATTCTCAAAGAAAACTCTCCTCTTCATAAAACAATTTCTGAAACAATTTCTTTTTATTCTATGGATATCCTACCCCCTTTACTAATGCGCAAATGTCAATCATGTAAAGCTATTCAAAAAATGGACTCCAAAACTGCTGCGGCTGAGCTAGAATTTCAAGATGTGTATGTTCGAAGATCTTTTGATGGTTCAGAATCTCTAATAAAACGAGAAGCTTTTAATTACTTAGATCCCTTGCTTATGACACATGGTGTACACAGCCCAACAAGCTCTGATAAAATTCTAAACTTTTATACACAGGAAAAATGGCTTAAATTTGTGAACATGATTCTGCTGTCTCTTCAAGAAAAGTTGGAGATAACAGAACGTTGAAAAACTCTCTGTACAACAAGGAAATTATCTTGTAATTTTCAAATCCAAAATTTTTTATTTAAAGAGAGGTTATCTGCATGAAACTTAAAATTCTTTTTTTACTTTCATTTCTGTCGTTTGAAGGCTTTTCTGCGCCTCTAAAACCAGAGTATTTAAATGACTTAACAGAACATTTAGAAGTTGTTTACCCAGAAACAGTAAAAAACCTAGATTATCTTAGACAGGGATCTGAGTTTGCTCATTGCCCTGTCTCATTGTACAATCAGCTTATCTTTTGTGGAGATAGTAATATCCTCTCACAATTTGATCCAAATAGTAAAAATGCTGCTCTTATAGACTACATACAAACTGTTGCAACAAACTATCTTGAAAAAGTAGAAACAGAATATCGTGCAGATTTAGATGAAACCTGTATAAGCGTAATCGATTCCATAAAAGAAGAAATAGCTAAGACAAGAGACTTAGTAACAACCGGATTTCCTTTGGAAGAGCCAGGAAAGATTAGCAAAGCTTATGGAATCCTTGCCCGAGTTCTTTATTTAGCTAATGACTTATCTATTAGAAGACATGGACAGTCCAAAACAACTGATATTCAAGCAAACATTAAGAGACTTCTTCTGCGGGAATCAGGGGTAAGCTTTCCCTATGGTGGAAGTGAGGCTTGGAAAAAAACAGCAGAAGAAACCGTATTTGCGATGATATCAGAATACTCTGCTCTAATAAAAAAGTTTGCTAACGAGGGAGGAGGAAGTTTTATTTATTCACAACATGGAGATCTTCTACAAAAAAATATTGGTCTTTCTTGCCCAACAATTTATTGTCCAGGAGCTCACAAGTTAGGATTAACAACTCTTGTTTTAGCAGCTCTGCAAGAGAACCCTGTAGCCTTAGTGGCTCTCCCCGTTGGAGAGAAAAGTTTAACACGATCTCAATTAGCTCACAGTATTTTTATGAGTCCTCTTGATTTTGTAGCTCATGATTATTTTCATGCTGCAGTGACTAGAAATCACCTGAAAGGTATTTATAGATGGGCAGAACAAAAAGCAAGAGGACTTATCCATAGCAGAAGTCAGGAACACTACAAGGACGCTTATTTTATAGCCTCTAAAATAGCTTCTTACCGCTATAATAAATTAAAAAGTGATCTTCTTTTTGTTTTACACACACTAGGACACAAAATAACAGGCAAAGAAGACAAAGTTAATAAGGATATTTACAATAGTTTCCTCGTTTCTGTTTTTACTGCTTTGCATGAAAAGCCTTTTAATATGGATTCTGTTCTTTCTGAAAAGAACTCTATCAAAAGGCTTGAAAAATTCTTTTCTACTGAAGAAAGTCAACCTCAAAATATGCTGCAGGACCTATTCCTAGTAGATCCTCTCACAGATCAATCTATTCTAGCTTTTCTAGAAAAAGAGGAAGACTATAATCTCAAAGAAAATGGTGAATTAAGAGGTTTTATTACTATAATTTTAACATCAATTGTACCCTCACAAGACTTTTCATCTATTGACTGGGAGGAATCAAATATTTTAAAGACTCCTTTTACTATAGAGCTTGATCTCTCTTATAGAAATGGTGAGAAAAAAAGCTATTCTATTCCTCTTGCAAAAGGAACTCTCGGTATTGCAACTGAATTTAACAATCTTTTAAAGCTTGTGAAAAAAAATGTACCAGAACCTACTCTTAAAAAAGAAGATGATACTAAAGGAAAAATCGCTCAAGTTAATGAATTCTTAAGTGCTATTCTAATTGCTGTGAGCAAACAAGCTAAAGAATCGCTTACTATAGCATCTAAGGTTTTAAGCCCTTTAGAACCTGAAAAAGAACAGACTGCTATTCAAGCCTTAGTTCAAGGAGGAGGAGGCTCCAAAGAACTTCCTTCTCTAGAAGCAGAGGAAACATCTTTTCTTCTCAAAGCTCTTGCAGAAAATCCAAGAATAGGACTTGATCAGAGCGCTTCTTTCTTACATAGGATTACAGAAGCACTCGAAACTTCTGATTGACCTAACCCCAAAAGCTTCTGTAGTTTACTCTCTCATCAAGATCTTTAAAATTAAATACAGATTTTAACTAACTTTGGGGGTAAACTATGACTCGTCTAATAAGAAAGTTTGCTTTTGTTGTCATATCTCTAGGGTTTGGAGCTTCAGCCTTTGCAGCTCCACATAATATTCCTTGTCGGTCTGAAGTTTTACTCGTCTGCCCAAGTGGCTATGTGGATGCTTGTACCCAAGGAGACTCTCAGCAATCAAATGGGCTTTTTAGTAAAGTCCATATCTGTATGAATCTCAATAACCTCGAGCAAGAGTATAGACAACCTTTTTGTGAGCAAAGACTCCATAGAAATTGTAATAATCATGATGAGGTTGACGCCTGTTCAATAGAAGCTTCTGAAAAACACATCTGTGTTCTAAGAATCCTCTAATAAGACCTATCACTTCTTCCGTACTGACAAGTCATAGTGTACTCACAAACAACAAGAGGGCATCTTGGATCATCTGTTGTTGGAGCATCACTTGGAGCATTGTCTGCAAGAACTTTTTCTGCATTACAATAAGGTATTTCTAAATCATTTTGATCAAAAAGCGTAACACGCTCTGTATAATCCGGAGTTAGTCTTGTCCCCACATTTCCAAAAAGAAGATCTCTTCTGTTATAAGCACTATATTTGTTTGGATCTGCCATGTCTTCTTTTGTTTCAAGAAGTTTTGGTATCCAGAGAGCTGTTTCTGAAAGAGTTAGAATGAGAGCTAGTGTGGTTTCTGTGAAATCCCATACAAGCTCTTCAAAATAAGAATACTCTTTAAACCCATCGAGAGAATCTGAACGAACAAAGCTTAGATAAGACTGGCACTCAATATCTAAATTGTTTAACCACCCATCAACACGTTCTCCACTATCCTTGTACCGACAACTATTAAAAGAGCACAAACCTTCTTCATCAGAGCTGTTTGAATCACAAATACCTCTTGTAAAAGAATCAATAGATAAAAAAGTTTTTGTGAATTCGTAAAACTCTTCACTTGTAGCTGTGCCATCAAAAATTTCTTCTCTCACTCGTTCACAAATAGGAATTCCATCTGGGGTTTGACCAACAAGTCTTTCATTTTCTTTGCAAAGAGGATCTATCAACTCACACACTGGCCCCTTCTCATTTTCTTTATAGAAAATCTCTCCGTTTTTTTCTAATAAGCTCTGCTTATAAGGAGCAATACATTGACACTGAATCCCCCCTCCTTCTATTACTTGCACCCTAGCGTGTTCATTACACTCATTTCCAACGATATCAGCTGGGGTGATTTCTACGTAGTAGTCTTCTTCTTTTGGGTATGTTCCTAGTTCAATAGGAGAGTTTGCTTCACACCGATTCTCAGAACAGTCTTCAAGTGTGTCTGTGTCAAAAATATGGGTAAGGTTGTAGCGAAATTGAATTTTTTTTGCCCGGTAACAAGACTGAGTAGAACCATCATCGTCACAAAAAGGTCTAAAAAAAACAAAGCTTAAAAGGGGATGGCTTTTGTCTTTTTTGCCAGGCTCTCCATCAAAAGAAAAAGCTACTTGTTTCCCAGGAGAATCCCCTGCACTTTGTCCAGCAAGAAAGCAAGAAACTGAATTTTCCCACTTTGATTCATCAATAAAAGTGCAGTCACTAGCCCCTCCATCTTTGTAATCATCATTAGCTATTAGAAGCAGAGGGTACCAAGCTTCTTCATCTCGAGCAGTGCCTGTCACTTTTAAAAGACAGTTTTTACTAACAGACGTTAGATTAGATCCTGATCTCTCACTCTCATCATTTTTATTTACATAAGTATCCACTTCACCAGCTGAAAGCCCAAGACACTGTTTCAGCATATAATTTCCGTAAAGAGCATGGGAGGATGAGCTTGCGTCTTCTGGTAAGAGCTTTGCTGAACCTAAAAGCACATCAGGAATTAAAACCACATTCCCAATCCTTGTTCCCAGTGTGTTTCGTTTCTTAATAAAACGATTCACCTCTGTCTTACGGGTATAATTTCTTAGCATCATAGTGATACTACTCACAAGAATAAGCGAAATAGCTGCTGTTGTTATAACCTGAACTAAAACACTGCCTTGCTCTTTGTTCATAGACTCTTCCTCCAAACATTCTTGTCGGCAAAAAGTCTGCTTCAGCTGAAAGAAGCACCATTATACCCTATTAAAAAACAAAAGAACTTGTGCTACAGTGATCCTTTCCTCATGATAATCTCTACAGCTGTCATCTTATCATGTCTAAATTATTCAGAAATAGCAGCATTATAAGGGATTTTACCTATGCCTTACACGAAAAATAACTCATTAAAAGAGTGGGTGAGAGAGTCCGCAAAACTAACCCAAGCTAAAAATATTCACTGGTGCACAGGCTCAGAAGAAGAGTACCAAGAGCTTATCAATCTTATGCTCAAGTCTGACACTCTCTACAAACTAAACACAGATGAGTACCGTGACTGCTATCTCCATAGATCAGACCCAAACGACGTGGCTCGTACAGAACACTTGACCTTTGTTTGCTCACAAGAAAAAGACCAGGCAGGTCCAAACAACAACTGGATGGCTCCCAAAGAAGCCAGAATGCTTTCAAATGAACTTTTTGCTGGCTCCATGAAAGACCGTACTCTCTATGTGGTTCCTTATTGTATGGGGCCCATTTCTTCTCCTTATTCTCAACTCGGTGTTGAAATCACAGACAGTCCTTATGTTGTTATTAATATGAAAATAATGACTCGCATGGGAACTCAAGCTCTCAAAAAAATTGATGAAGGAAAACCGTTTGTAAAAGGCCTCCACTGCACAGGAGACCTTTCTGTTGAAAAAAGACGGATACTTCACTTTCCAGAAACTGGAGAAATTCATAGCTTTAGCTCAGGTTATGGTGGGAACGCTCTCCTTGGAAAAAAATGCCATGCTCTTCGAATCGCTAGCTGGCAAGCGAGACAAGGTGGGTGGCTTGCAGAACACATGCTCATTGTTGGAATTGAAAACCCACAAGGAGAGAAACATTATGTGGTGGCAGCTTTCCCATCGGCCTGTGGTAAAACAAACCTAGCTATGTTGATTCCACCAAAAGATTATAAAGGTTGGAAAATATGGACAGTGGGAGATGACATTGCTTGGATGCACGTAGGAGACGACGGAAGACTCTACGCAATCAACCCAGAAGCTGGGTTCTTTGGAGTTGTCCCTGGAACTTCTGAGAAAACAAATCCAAATGCCCTTAACATGATTAAAC
Source organism: Zetaproteobacteria bacterium (assembly GCA_947445855.1). Classification (GTDB taxonomy): domain Bacteria; phylum Bdellovibrionota_B; class Oligoflexia; order Oligoflexales; family Bog-1112; genus CANFEH01. The sequence goes on along the minus strand of CANFEH010000029.1, from coordinate 6,039 downwards.
AAGATGCTATCTTCACAAACGTTGCTCTTACAGCAGATGGAGCACCTTGGTGGGAAGGCAAAACAAGCGGCACACCAAAAATCAACTGGAAGGGAGAAGATTGTGATACAGCGACAGGCCCAGCAGCCCATCCAAACTCTCGTTTCACTGTGTCTTCTAAAAACTGTGCTTCTTATGATGAAGCTGCAGAGTCTCAAAACGGTGTCCCCATCTCTGCTATCATCTTTGGTGGAAGACGTTCAAACTTAGTTCCTCTTGTTCTTGAATCAAAGTCTTGGGAACATGGAGTTCTACTTGGAGCCACTATGGCTTCTCAAACAACAGCTGCAGCTACTGGGGAAACAGGAATTCTTAGAAATGACCCTATGGCTATGAACCCTTTCTGCGGGTATCACTTTGGAAGTTATTGGGAACACTGGGTTTCCTTTGCTAAAAGAGCTACACATCTTCCTAGAATTTATAATGTGAACTGGTTTAGAACAGATGAAAATGGTAAGTTCATATGGCCTGGTTTTGGTGACAACCTTCGTGTTCTCGAGTGGATCCTAAAAAGAGTAGATGGAAAAGCACAAGCTAAAGAAACTCCTATTGGAAACCTTCCTCTTTTATCTGATCTTAACTTAGAGCACCTAGATATTGATAAAGAAGCCCTTGAAAAACTTTGTAGTGTAGACTCAGGATGGATAGAAGAAATGAAAAATGTAGATTCATTCTTACAAAAATTTGAACCAAAAGTTCCTAAAGAACTTTGGCAAGAGGTCTCAAAAATAAAAGACGGACTAAAAGCCTAGATTTTTTTTAAAATTATCATGATACACCCCTCCCTTACAAAAAGAAAAATAATCCACGTCGACATGGACTCCTTCTATGCTTCTGTGGAAATACTAGACAACCCAAGCCTTAAGGGTAAACCTGTCATTGTGGGAGGTCCTCCTAACTCTAGAGGAGTGGTTGCAACTTGTTCCTATGAAGCTAGAAAATTTGGTATCCATTCTGCTATGGCTTCTTCGAGAGCATTTAAACTTTGCCCCCAAGCTATTTTTGTCAGAGGGAATTTTTCTCGTTACAAAGAAGTGTCTCTGCAAATTAGAGAAATTTTTAGTCGTTTCACAACACTCATTGAACCTCTTTCTCTTGACGAAGCTTATCTCGATGTAACAGGTCATGAGCTTTATGCGACACAAATTGCAAAAAAAATAAAAGAATCTATTCACAAAGAAATTGGGCTCACAGCATCTGCAGGCGTTGCCCCTAATAAATTAATTGCAAAAATTGCTTCTGATTTGAACAAACCAAATGGACTTACAGTCGTTCAGCCTCATCAAGTAGAAGAGTTTATGAGAAATTTAGCTCTTAGAAAAATAAGTGGGATAGGCGAAGCTACTGAAAAAAAACTCCTGCAGTATCACTTTAAAATCTGCTCTGATATTTGGCCCTATTCAGAAGAAGAACTAAAAGAAAAACTAGGTGAACGGCTAGGCTCCTCCCTTTATAAACACACAAGAGGAATTGACGAAGAACCTCTTCACACCATTTGGGTGAGAAAATCCCTTGGCACAGAAACCACTTTTGCAGAAGATCTTCTTGATATGGAAAAAATAAAAGAAGAGATCAGAAAACTCTCAGAACAAGTAGCCAATTCTCTCAAGAGAAAAAATTTAACTGGCAAAACAATAACCCTGAAAGTTAAGTACTCGAACTTTAAAAGAATCACACGTGCAAAAACTATAGAACAAATGACAAATCAGAGTTCTATCATCAGTCACACAGCCAATTCACTTCTTTTAAAAACCATAGCTGGTGAAAAACCTATTCGTTTACTAGGTCTAAGTGTTTCTCGTTTCGAAGACAAAACTCAAGATACCTCTCAACTTTCTCTCATAGATTTGTTACAATAAAAGTCATCATGATAGTCACCAGTTTTGTTCATTTTTAAAGGCTAATTTTATGATTTTTCTTAGAATCGCTTCACTTTTGTTTTTACTTCAACCTTTTTTAGCAAAAGCAGAGAGCTATCTCAATCTCCATCAAGGAGATAGTAGCTTAGGAGGTAAAATCCTTTTAAATCTTCATATAACTAATGGAGCTGATGTTAATTTAAATATTACTGTAGAACCAGAAATTTCTTACTTCTTTGTAGAACGGTTTGAGACTTTCCTAAATGTTAAGCTTAAAATGGACATCTTAAAAACAAAAGACAAACAAGGAGACCAGCTCCTAACTTGGGGAGTAGGAGTTGGACCAAGATTTTATTTCACGGATTCTCGTTTTGCTCCATATATAGGTGCTTCCTACAGCATAGAACTTGATAACTGGAGAGCAGAGTCCCTAAGCTACCGCTACTTACTTGAGCCTGGCTTTCTCTACGGAATTAATCCTCATCTTGGCATGAACTTTGGACTACCAATTTCCATTAACTTTACAACGCACCATCATTTTAAAGGACTTGATTTACAGACAGGTTTACTCGGGTTCAAATACATTAGTCATTAATAAAAAATTAAACAAAGGGAACAGTATGAAATTTATTTTTTTTATTTTTGTTTTTTTTAGTTGTCATCACATTGAAAACGACATGTTCAATGACTTTGAAAACCCTTCCCGGGAAGTTGTTACAGAATGTCTCAAAGCTAATCCAAAACTAAGCCCAGAAGACTGCAATATAAAAAAATGCTTTAGCGACCCTTACACTCTTCACGGAATCATAGAAGTGACTCATGATGTGATCAGCATTTTAAAAGAGTTTAATGTGGATTATATGATTAATAGCGCAACTCTTCTTGGAGCCAGAAGGTTTCAAGCACCACTCCCTTGGGATGACGATGCTGATATTGATGTTATTGAAAAAGAATTTGAAATGAACCTAACACACATTCAAAATAAATTAGAAGCTAACGGTTACAAAATAAAAATTTACAAAACAACTCCTTTTGCTTCTCAAATCGATTTTTGGCAAATCTATTACTCAGAATCCAAATATAAAGCTCTTCTCACAAGAGTAAATCCACAAGTAAAAAACACTGAAAAAGAAAGACTCTGGAGAGCCTACCTAAAAGGAGATCATGTTCCTCACCTTGATATTTTTCCACTCTCAGAGAACACAAATAAACTTTCTCTACGAGGGCCTTTATTTTCTCACCAAGGCTATAACAGCTCTGACAGACTTCAACCAAAAAATTTTAATTTTTTAAAAGAAATCTACAGAGGACCTGAAAATACAGACCAAATTTATAGTAGTTGGTATGGAGGAGGAGATGTCATAAGAGACTTTGTGGTTAAGCCTCCACACAGAACAACTTGTTCGGGGCCTAGGTTTAAAGATATCAGAAATTCACCTGAGACTTTTAAGTACATGACAAAATATTTAAAATATGTTTTTCAAGATGAGTATGAAATCCAAGAAGAAATCCCTTAAGGATTTTTTCCTTGTTTTTTAGATGAAAAAAAATGAATGTTTTTATCTCCTAAATTTTTCTTATCTTCAAAAATAAGAAACTCCCCGCGTCCTGGCAATAAAATAAACGCTTCTGCTTCTGTGATCTCCTGAGAAAAACGATAAAAAATTTTGAAAAAATTTCTTAGACTTCATTTTTTTTCCTTCGTAGGGAAAAATCCATTCTACTTCAATAAAAAGAGCTTTCAACACATTCAAGTACTCTTTCTACTGGAGTCATCTGTTTTGGTTCACGGTAACTCTTTTGTAACTTATTAAGGAGAGTTCGCATTTGCTCCTCTGTTATCTCTTCTTCGTACCTATCTATGTTAATTTGAAAAGCTTCAGAACTTTCTTTTTTGAATCTATCAAGAACCTCTTCTAAGTTTTTCATAAATTCTCTCATATCCCTTAGTTCCTCTGCAGAATCTTTTATAACTTTCTCTAATTTTGAATAAATCTCCTGAGAAAGGTTTTCATTGTCTTTTTTAAGTTTCTTAAATAAAAGATTCATCATATAGAAAATAGGAAGTCTTTTCGGCCAAGACTCTTCGTGTAGTGAAGATAAAAAACTTTCGTTTATGCTTAGTGTCTTCTCTATTCCTTCTATTTTGTCTGTTTCCCAAAGATAAACCTTTTTTGTTGAAGAGGGTATTTCTTCTTTTAACTTCATTTGAACATATAAATGTTGACAATCAATTAACTTCTTTCTGAAGAAAGTTGGATAAAGAAAATTATACTCAAACAAAAAAGGGAGATAAAAATTCTCAACTTCATAACAAGTATTTGCTTGAACCCAAGATTTTGAAATCGTATTAAAATAGTAACGTTCATGAATCTTTGAGGGACAAAAAGCAATCTTTTTTTTCTGATAATCCAAAGGACTAAGGAAATTCAAGTAATCATAAAAATCTCTATTGTTAGATAGATTTGAATTCAAATTCATCTCAGAAATTAACTGAGAAGGAAAAGCGCCTCTCTCAGTGGTTTCTTCAGAATGAACGCCAAGATGGAAATTGGACCTTTTTAGGTTATTATTTTCTGTGTCCCAAAAACCTTTTTCTTTGGCCTTTTCTACCATCATGTTTTTTAAGCTTCTTTTTTCATCAAAAAAACTACTGGGGTATTTTAGAATATTAGAGACAGATGTTGTTACACCCTTGTAAGTCCTAGTATAAAAACCTCTATAATAAGGTGTATAGTCGCCATTTTCCTGACTTGTATTTAGAGTAGGGCCAATAACTCTTTTCCCTGGAAAAGTCTCAGCAAGAGTTTCTACAAAATTTTTTTTATCTGTAATATTTCCTGTACTACAGCCTATTACTAAAATTGTAGCATGAGGAGCAAGATGATTATTTAAAAGATCAGCAATCAGGTCTATATTATGAATCGTTAAACGCTTATCCATCCCCCCCCATGTAATCCCTTCATCATTTCCATGTCCACTGAGAGTTAAGTGATCAATCGGTCTCTTATCAGTCTCTTGAATCTGTTGAAGAACTCTAATAAAATGATCAACTGAAGAAACCCTTTCAAAAAAAATGCTATGTTCTTCTGTTAAATAAGCATAAAAGGCTTTCGTTGACATGAGATTAAAAGCACCATTATGATCATAATCAGGATAAATCAAGATAGCTTTTTTGCGACTTTTTTCATCTGTTTTATAACTTGCGTTATCTTTTGTAACCTTATTAAGGTTTTTAAAGAGTTCTTCTGACTTCGTTAAAAGTTCTTCTTTAGTTAATTCTTTTTTATTCTTGCTCTCATTTTTTTTAATACGCCAGTTTTTTTGAATGAGTGAAGCAGCTTTATTAAGGTTTTCATCACTCTTGTCAAATTTAGCTTCCATTTTCTCTTTTAGAGCAGCCATATCAGCTTCTCTTTCTTGGAAGATAAGATTTCTTTTTTCTTCTTCATCACTGGAATAGAGATTTTCTATTCCTTTTATTTCTTTATCTAAATAGAAAGAAAAATCTTTTCCTCCTTCAATAGCCTTTTCTTTCAAAAGATTCACCAATTGATTTTTTTTTAGTACTTTATGTTTATGAAAATATTCCAATTTTTTTTCTTTTTCATCTATCTCATGAGTTTTCTTCAAAAGAAGATAAACTCCTGTATCCAATTCATATGCGTAAACATCTGAAGGATTAATACCTGAAATAGCAAATAAAGATTCTACATTTGTTCTTACATTTAGCATAGTTGAGAAAAACTGATCTCTTTCCTTTGCTACATCAGCAGGAATCTCGTCGCTGAGAGTTCTATTTCTAGTTTTGCAAGCTGAAAAGAAAAAAACGACTAAAAGAAAAAGTATAATTTTCTTCATTTGATTTCTCTAAATTTGAAAAGAATGAGATGACAAAATCCAATTTATCAAAAATTTATTGCATGGAATATACGGAAAAATAAGCATAAAAGCTAAAGAAACTGTGTGAAGAGGTTGCCATGAAATTGGAAGCTATAGCGCTTCCAATTTAGATTGATCGTTTTTTTACGACGTCAATAACAGTTTCAAGTGGATTATCAACAGCCTCTAAAAATCTTTTCTTCAAATCATTTTTCAAAGGAAACCAAGATTCTTCTATAGGATTTAAATCTGGGCTGTA
>CANFEH010000028.1 GCA_947445855.1 Zetaproteobacteria bacterium | reverse complement strand
TAGAGTCTCTATCACTCAGAAAATAAATATTTTTCATTTTTAAAATTCTTTCGAGGATTGGAAGAAAAGAACGCAAGATGCAAAGAAACAAACTAGCTCAAAAACAATGGTCTTGCCAGATAGTTTTTAGGGGGGTATTATGTCTGGTAGACAAGTCATTTACCATGGAGGTTTTATGATATTTAAAGCAGGCTTAGCTTTTTTTGTTTTTCTTATAGGTTTATATTTTATTAAGCCAAGTGAAGATTCTAAAAAAGTTAAAGAAATTCATATAGCCTGGGGAGAATTTCCAAGATCTTTTGACCCGCGTTATGCTACAGATGCTGACAGTCAATACTTAGAAGATCTCTTGCATTGTTCTCTTGTGAGCTTTGATGAGAATGGGAATCTTGTCTATGATTTAATCGAAAAAGCTTTTTGGCAGGATGAGACTAATCTAGAGGTGACGTTAAAAAAATCTTTTAAATTTTCAGATGGATCTTTTGTTACAGCTCAAGATGTAAAAGCTACTTATGATTTTTTTCTTGAGAACAGAGAAGGAAAAGCTGGCAAAATGAGCCCTAGAAGTTTGGCTTTTCGTCATCTAAAGGAGATAACTCTTGATCAAGATGTTCTGACTTTTAAATTAGAAAAACCTGATGCTTCATTTATGACAAATCTTGTGATTGGTATTCTAAAAAAAGATTTGGCAGAAGGACCAATGTTGGAGCTAGGAAAAAAAAATCCAAGTTGTGGAGCTTTTTATCTAGAAAATTCAGATCTGACAGAAATCGTTCTTGATCGCAATCTTCATCACCTAGGTTTTAGTGATTTTTATCAGGATAAAGTAATTATTCATGTTGTAAAAGATGAGACGACAAGATTAGCAAAACTGAGAAAAGGTGAAGTCGATATAGTTCAAAATTCAATTAATGTTGAAAAATTAAATGAGCTAAAAAAGTCAGAAGATTTTTATATTTTAGAAAAAGATGCTCTTAAAACAAGTTATCTTGGTTTTAATTTTAAGCACCCTATTCTTTCAAAAAAAGAAGTAAGAGAAGCCTTGTCTCATGGAATTCAAAAAGAAAAAATAATTCAGTATGTTTTTGCAGGTCTTGCTTCGAAGGCAGATGAATTTTTTCCTCAAGAAAATATTTTCTCCTCTGGAAAAAAAGATCAAGATATATATGATTTAGTATTAGCTAAAAGAATATTAGATCAAAGTGGTTTTCCTATCAAAGAAGGAGAGAAGTATCGTTTTAGTTTAAAACTTACAATTCCAAATACTCCCCAACGTTACGCGACTGCTCGTTCTCTTATGGAAGATTTTTCTAATATGGGAATAGAAATTCAACTAAGAACAGAGGAGTGGGGGAAATTTCAACAAGATGTAGAAAAAGGTCTTGTTGACATGTGGATTCTTACTTGGATTGGTTATAAAGATCCTGATATTTATCGCTATGCTTTTTCAGGGGAAAGCTTTCCTCCGAATGGTGCCAATAGAGGTTGGTATAAAAATGAAAATTTAGATCTTTTGTTAGAGGAAGGTTTGAGAGTAAGTGAAATAGAGAAAAGAAAAGAGATTTATTTAAAAGTAGAAGAAATTATTCATGAAGATAGACCTTATATTTTTCTTTTTCATGAAAAGAATTTTTCTATTTTAAGAAAACAAATAGAAGGTTTTAAACTCTTTGCTGATGGACGTTATTCATCTTTAGCTGTAACAAGAAAAAATGAGTCTAAATGAAATACGGTATTTTATTTTTAATAATTTTTTTAGCCTGTGAAACTAGTGACGAAAAAAAATTTTTCTCTCACCCTCTTAGTTTTTTTGTGTTAGATGAGCAAGAAAACTCTTGTGAAGAAATTATTTTTCAAGGCATGGGAACTTTTTGGAGAGTTTTTTACTGTGCAGATAAAAAATCTGTTCAAAAAGAACTTTTAGAAAGTTCTTTTATAGAATTAGTGAGCTCTTATGACGAAGCTTTCTCTACTTGGTCTGATGAGAGTGAACTAAAAAAACTTGAAAAAAATGGATTTTTTGGAAAAGTTACATCAAGTGCTTTTTTTCTCAAGGTTTTAAAAATAGCTAAGAATTACTTTGAATTAACATCAGGTGTTTTTGATGTCACTCTTGGTACTGGAGATTTAAAAGAGTTAAAAATAGATAAAGACTTTTTTTGTTTTTTAAAATATCCTCCTCTGAAATTAGACTTTAATGGTTTTGTAAAAGGATTTGCAGCTGCTTCTATTGCAAAACTGCTCGAGAAGTCTGGTATAAAAGCATTCTATGTAAATGCAGGAAATGGTAACTTAGTCTATAAGGTTCCTTTGCAGTTTGAAAAGCAATTTTTTTTAGGGGAAAGCTTCTTCCAAGAAGGACGCGACAAGGTTTATTTTCTTTCAAAATCATCTAGTGTTCAAAGTCATAAAGGAAAAACTCATCAGCATATTCAAGACACAAGAGAGGCAAGAGCTTTTTACAAGGAAGCTCAAGTAATTTGTGTGGGAAAAATAAGTGATCTAGAAGGCTGGGAATGGCTTGGAGGTCTTTCAGATGCTTTTTCAACAGCTCTTACTATCAAGGATTCTCTTGTGCTTCCAGAGGTTTGTTTTTTAAATTTAAAATATTAATCTTCTATACTTTTGCAAGACAAACTCTGTTACGTCCACTCTCTTTTGCTTCGTAAAGAGCTTTGTCTGCTCTTTCAATTAATTCTTCTAGGGTTTCATTTTTAGTGTGCTCTGCAATTCCTATAGAGATTGTGATTTGTGGAAGTTTTATTCCTGTTGGAGTTGTAAGACTCAGAGCTGCGAGAGCTTTTCTGACACGCTCAGCAGCATTGTTAGCTTCTTCAGCTGTTTGATCAGGGAAAATTAGTGTGAACTCTTCTCCACCGTAGCGAGCTGAAAAGTCTGTTGGGCGTATGTTGTCTTTATATGTTTTAGCAGCGTTTAAAAGGACAAAGTCTCCAGCTTGGTGACCATAAGTGTCATTAAATTTTTTAAAATGATCAATATCAATCATACCAATAGAAAAAGCTTTTTTAGATTTTTTTGCTCTTTCTATAAGTTTAGGAAGAGTTTCGTTGATCCATTTTCTGTTATTAAGTCCTGTGAGACTATCAATAATAGCACTTGTACGGTATTTTTTTTGGAGCTCAAGACTTTCTGTGATAGTTTCATTGTTTCCTCGAAGCCTAGCTGAAAGAATAAGAAGAAGGTTTACAGAGATTGCGTGGGAAGAGTTGACAAGAGTCCAAAATATGTCTTTATTAATTTCAAGAAGATAACTGTCTTCTCCTGCTACAATGAAAGCAGATCTTGGTTTTTGATCTAGCATAGCAATTTCTCCGACACTATCCCCTTTTTTTAAGGTCATGATAGAAGGATCTTCTAGTGTTTCAATATGAACATCAAATTTTCCTTCTAAAATTAAGTACATGTGTTTGCTGGGATCATTTTTTTTAAGAAAAACCTCTTTAGCTTTTACATGTTTTACGGGGCTATCTTTTAAAACACCGTAGACAATATCAAGATCAGAGCCTTGGAGCATGGGCATAGATTCGAGATCTTTTCTTTCTAGCTTCATAGAAAACCTTTTCTATCTTGTCGTGGTTATTTTCTCTTTACTATTGTAGTATAATTTTTTCATGTTTTCATCAGCAGTAGCAGAATATTTGTTTTTTTTATAAAAAAAAGAGTGTAGGAGGTTTTGCTTATGAATCAAAAAAGTAGTGAATGCGAAAAAAAAATAGGTTCTACTGATTGTATCAAGACTCTTCCATCCTACCTAAAAGTGTTTGTGATTGAACAAGACTATGATCGTTATACTGCAAGAGATCATGCTGTTTGGCGTTTCATTATGCGTCAAGCTCGAGAATTATTTAAAACAAGAGCGCATTCTGTGTACTTAGATGGGCTAGCTCGGACAGGGATTCCTATTTCAAGAATTCCAAACATAAAAGAGATGGATAAAACTCTCCAAAAATTTTCTTGGGGTGCAGTCTGTGTGAGAGGATTTATACCGCCTCAAATATTTCTTGAATTTTTTGCGCATAAACTTTTACCTATTGCTGCTGATATGAGATCTCTTGAACATATGGCTTACACACCAGCTCCTGATATTGTTCATGAGGCTGCAGGGCATGCTCCTATTCTTGCAGAGCCTTCTTATGCTCAGTTTCTTGAAAACTTTGGAAAAATTGCAAGTAAAGCAATTTATTCAGATGAAGACATTAAACTCTACGATGCTATTCGTGATTTATCTGACAAAAAAGAAAATTCTGATTCTACTACAAAAGAAATAGAAGCAGCAGAAAAGTATTTAGAAGAAACAGTAGCTGCTATGACTTGGGTTTCTGAAGCAGCTATGATGGCTCGTATGTTTTGGTGGACAGCTGAATATGGTCTCGTAGATTCAAAAGAAGGGCCAAAAATTTACGGTGCAGGTCTTTTGTCTTCTCTTGGAGAAGGTCAAAGTTGTTTTGCTTCTAGTGTGAAAAAAATGCCTTTTGCTATAGGTTGCACAAAACAAGGCTTTGATATAACAAAGCCTCAGCCCCAATTATTTGTAGCAAAAGATTTTTCTCATTTAGGAGAAACTCTAAAAGAATTTGAAAAAACTCTTTCTTTTAAAAATGGAAATAATAAGTCATTAGACTTAGCAAAAAAAGCTCATACGACAACAACTATTGCTTTTGATACAGAATTTGAGCTCACAGGAACTCTTGTCGAGTATGAAAATATTGGAGAGAGTGGAACTTTTTTGAAGTGGAAAGAGCCTCTTCAACTTTCTTACAAAGGTTTTTCTATTCCTGAATATGAAAAAAAAGATGTGGAAAGAGGGTTCATGGCTTTTGTAGGCAGTGTCGCTAATTTTTCGAAAGATCTTGAATTTGTTTTCGAGAAAGGAGAAAAGAAAAAGTTTGCTAAAGAAAGTTTTGTTGATTTTTCTGCTGGTCTGAAAATAAAAGGAAAAGTAGCTCAGGTTCTGTCTTTTGAAGAAAATCATTTTTTGATTGAATGGGAAAGTTGCGAAATTTTTTCTGATTCTAAAAAATATAGAACAAGAAATGATGGCTCTTTCACTATGATTGTAGCAAGTAAAATAGTCTCTGTTTATGGTGGTGCTTGTGATAGAGACCGTTTTAATTTCTCAGAACAAGGGGTTTCAGAGAGTTCTCCCGCTAGGAAAAGTCCTTTTAGAAAAGAAGAATTTGAGCTTTTTAATCTATACAAACGTGTTCGTGTTTTAAGAGATGCCTGTGAAGATGAAGTAGTCGAGTATCAATTCCTCTTGTCAGAGCTTAGATCGCTTACAAAAAGTTTTCTTGAAGACTACAAAAAAGAGTGGCTTCTTGGTGTTGAAATTTTAGAGCTCTTTGAGCAGTACCACAGTCGACGCGGAGGTATTACAGAAGATTTTATTGGAGAGCTCAAAGAGTTTCTCAGTACGGAGAGAAACTTCTCAAAAGAAATCCAACCATATGTGTCGAGTGGGATGCTTTTTGCAGGAAAAAGAGACGCAGACCATCTTCGGCTTAATCTTTTTTCATGAAAGTTAGGTTAAAGATGGTAGGGTAGATTTTGGGTTATTCTTTTACTTTTTCTACGTATTTATTTGTTCTTGTGTCCACTTTTAGAAGTTCACCTTCATTAATGTGGAAAGGAACTGTAATAGTAAGACCTGTTTCCATCAGAGCAGGCTTTCCACCGCCAGATGATGTGTCACCTTTAATGTTTGGCTGAGTTTCTGTAACTCTTAGATTTACAAAATTGTCAATTTCTATGGCCACAGGTTTTCCGTTGAAAAGAGTGACACGGACAACTGAGTTTTCAATGAGATAGTATTTATTGTCACCAATATCTTCTTCTGTCAGGATTACTTGATCATAAGATTTGTTATCCATGAAGGTGTAGCTTGTGCCATCTGAATAGAGATACTGCATGTCTGTTGTTTCAAGGTTTGGAATTCCAACTTTATCCACACCAGCTTTAAAGGTCACATAAATAACTTTTCCAGTTTCGATATTTTTTAGCTTTGTTCTCACAAAAGCAGAGCCTTTTCCTGGGTTCACGTGTTGAAACTCGACGATCACAAAGACTTTGCTATCATACTCAATCTTGAGACCTTTTCTAAAATCAGTGGTTTGGTACATGGGTTTTTTGTTCTCCAAAGGACTATAGGATATAAAGCGAGATTCTAGCGTTTTTTTACATGGATTGCGATAAAAAAAGAAAGCTAAAATTTTTAGCAATAATTTTTCTTTTATTTTAAGGAGTTAGTAGCTTTTATAGGCGGCTTTATAGAATAGTTTTTTATTATCCGATCCCTTAGAATAAAGTTGATAAAAACTTTTTTGACTTGGAAGGGCTTTAAAATGTCTATTTACAACAAAAGAAGCCAGATCATCACAGTGGGGATCATTCATATTGTTCTTATTGGTTTTTATCTTTTAATCTCGCTTTATTTTTGGGGAGAAGTTTGTCAGGAAGAATTTCTTCATTGCATTAAAGATGCGGATAGCCCTTATGGCAAAGTGTTTTTTCTTTCTGTCTTCAGGCCTTTTTTTTTAATGCCTCTTTTTGTTTTCTCTTTTATGAATGCAGCAGCTTTTTCTTTAAAGGAAACTTTTTTCCTGAATCTTCTAAGTTCTTTTATTTCTGTGTTAAGTGTTAGTTTTTTAGCAAAATACTTTGGTAGAAATTATGTTAAGCCTTGGCTTGTTACTAACTTTCCTAATACTTTTTATTTTATTAATCGTCAGGATTATTGGATTATTTTGCTTACAAGATTAATTCCTATTTTTCCTTTTGATTTTTGTACTTTTTCTTATGGGCTTCTTGATTTTAAACTTTGGAAAATTATTTTTTGGAGTCTTATAGGCTACACAGTAGAAGCTTTTTTTCTTAGTCTTGTGGGTAGTTCTATGAGCCCATTTGCCTACTTGTTTTTAGCTGTTTTGCCAGTAGCTTTAATTGTTCTTTTGATTTTTTTCTATGTAATTTTCCATTTTTTTGAAGAGCCAAGAAAAGCCCTTGTGGTAAACTTTAATAAGATGAAAGAAGAGTTGAAGAAAGAATTAGAACTGACAAGAACTATTGTAAGACGAGGAGAATTTGATAAGAGAAAAAAACCTGTTCTTTTGCTCTATGGATTTTTTTCGTCAAGAAGCACACTCACAAACTTAGAACGTATTCTTTATGACAGAGGCTATGAAGTATTAAGTTTTAACTTAGGAGGTCTTCTTGAAGTTTTTTTCACACGAGGAGTTATTGATGCAGCGAGTCATTTAGATCAAAAGCTGCAAGAACTTTTCAAGTTGTATGATTTCAAAGAATTGAACATTGTGGCCCACTCAAAAGGTGGTCTGGTAGCTTTTTGGTGGTTGAATAAACTTGGAGGCTATCAGTATTGTTCAAAATTAATAACCTTAGGAACTCCTTTCAGGGGAACGTATTGGGTCTGGTTAGCTCTTGTTACTCCACTAGGTTTTTTCTTTAGAGATCTGTGGGAGATGAGGCCTGGTTCTTCTTTTTTAAAATATATGAACCAGTTTGAATTACCAAAAGATTTTAAACTTTATTCTTTTTATTCAAGCAAAGACCATGTGGTGAGAGGAAGTCAGGCTCTTTTAAAAAACTATATTAGACGAGATAATTTAGAGATCATTCCGATGCATCATGTGGGACACTTTGGTTATGTACATCGCAAAGATATTGGAGATACCCTTGTAAAAATACTTGCATCACCGTATTATGAGAAAAAGGATTGATCACGCGTGTTTATTTTTTCTTCGAGAGTTCTTCTTAGTTTTTCGAAGATTAGTTTTTAAGGTCTTAAAATGAATGAACTTTATCTCAGCACACTCGCTTCTCTGGTTGCAGGTTTAACCACAGTGTTAGGCTTTATTCCTCTTTTTTTTATTAGGAATTTGAGTCGTCGTAGCGAGTGTATTTGCTTGAGCTTTTCAGCTGGCGTTATGCTCGCTGCCTCTTTTTTTTCACTGCTAGATCCTGCGTTTGAGCAGGCTTATCATCTCTATGGTAAGAACTACGGGGCAAACCTTCTTGTGCTCTTAGGGTTTTCTGTGGGTATGTTTTTTCTAGCTCTTGTGGATAAGTATGTGACAGTTCATAGCTTAGATCTTTTTAGAGCTCCTGAAGGTGATATAAAAAGATCTAAGCCACCTAGCTTTTATGCTAATCTATGGGTTTTTATCTTAGCTATTATGGTTCATAATTTTCCAGAAGGCATGGCTGTTGGTGTTGGTTTTAGCACAGGTGATGTGAAGATTGGTCTTCCTATTTTTATTGGGATTGCTCTTCAAAATATTCCAGAAGGTCTTGTGGTAGCAGTTGCTTGCTTAGCTATGGGATATTCCAAAAAAATGGCTTTTATGATCTGTCTTATTAGTGGTCTAGTGGAACCAGTGGGTGGTGTTCTTGGCTTTGGGCTTGTGTATCTGTCAGAGTCTTTTCTTCCTCTTGGTCTTAGTTTTGCTGCTGGAGCTATGCTTTTTGCTATTATTCATAAAATGATGTTTGAAATTCATGAATACAAAATGCAAGGTGTAGCTACTCTTTCTTGTATGATAGGTCTCATTGTTATGTCTCTTTTGGATGTAGCTTTTTAGATTTTTTTCTATCCCCTCTTAGTTTTAAATTTTAAAAAAATAGTATAATAAAAAAGAAATCTAATCAGACTAAAAAGGAGGTAGAATGTTTTTTTACTCTAGGTTCAATGGTTTAGTGATTATTTTTCTTTTTGCCTTTCATACTTCCTGTAATAAAAAAGAGAGCTCTTATTCTTCTGCTAGAGCAATAGGAGCAGAGGCAAGTTTTGCATACGCAAACAGCTTTCGAGAGGTTAATCTGAGTGCTTCCGAGTTTCTAGGTGATTTTGTTTTAAATATAGAAGTGATTTCTTATCCCGCTGATGAAACAACAGATTCCTTTGAATTTTATATGTGTCTTAAAGGCGATTCAGATCAGTGCCAACCTTCTCACGATGCCCCACAGTTTGTGGATGGTCTTTATGAAAGGGATGGTTATGATTATCCGCTTGCTCCTGAAGGAGAAAATGAAGTTTTTGTGAGGGCTTGTAATAACTCTTTAGAAAAAAGAATTTGTGGTGTTTGGCAAATTTTTTCTTATACACAACCAGCTTCTTTAGATCAAGAAACAAGTGAATTGGTAGATGCTTCTTATATTGCAAGTACAACTCTTGATGACATGATTACTGCAGTAGAGGATATTTCAGGTGTGTCTTTTGAAGAAGATGAAGATCCTACAGATTCTATTTTGAATGAACTCCTTGCTGATGTTTCTGATGCAAACGAAATAGCAGACACAGATGATGATAGTGAAATAAGTGAAGAAACAGTTTCTGATTCGAATTCTGATTTAAACGAAATAGCAGACACAGATGATGATAGTGAAATAAGTGAAGAAACAGTTTCTGATTCAAATTCTGATTCAAATGAAACAGTAGAGACAGATGATGATAGTGAAATAAGTGAAGAAACAGTTTCTGATTCAAATTCTGCTTCAAATGAAATAGCAGACACAGATGATGATAGTGAAATAAGTGAAGAAGCAGTTTCTGATTCGAATTCTGATTTAAACGAAATAGCAGACACAAATGATAGCGTAATAAGCGAAGAAACAGTTTCTGATTCGAATTCTGCTTCAAATGAAACAGCAGACACAGATGGTAGTGAAATAAGTGAAGAAACAGTTTCTGATTCAAATGAAACAGCAGACACAGATGGCTTTAATTTTGACCCTACTTTTGATGAAGAAGAAATTGCAATTATAGTAGGAGTCAGTGCCGTTAGTATAGCAGCTATTCCTTTGATTGTTGTTTATGCATCAAAGAAAAAAAAGAACAAACTAGAACTAGCAGCAGCAGTAGCAGCAGAAGTAGCGTATAATAAAAATAAATTAGAGAATCTTGTAAACGAAAGAAAAAAAATGTTAGTAGAGCTATTTCAGTTGAAAAATGGAGAAATACCTGTGGATCCAACTTCTCCTAAAGATAACAAAAAGATAGAAGACATAAAAAAAGAATTGGAAAAAAATAACACAGATATACAGAGTGGTATTGCTGAAGAGCTTGAATGGGAAGACAATCGAAAGCAAATAGGAAGCTTACAAGAAATCATAGATCTTCAAAATAAGCCTAATAAAATAAATGATATGAACTACAAAATTAAAAAATACCTGCACACAGTTCTTTATGAAATAGATTTTCTTGAGGGACTAATTACAAAAAAAATAGGTGAGATAGATAATTTTAGTTCTGGGAAAACTGAGGAGGAAAAAGCAAAAGCAAAGAATGATAACCTCTTACTTGAGTCGAAGATAGAAATATTAGAAAAGATGAAATCAGATCGCATAAGCGAAAAAACTAACATCTTGAAACTAGCAGCTGGAGAAAAAGTAGGTGAATTAGAAATACAAAAAATGAAAGAGTTAAAAAAAATAGCTCTTAGAGAGAAAGCAAACGTTCTTGCTGGAGTAACAACAACAGATAAGTTTGTAGAATTCAAAAATGCTATGAAAGAGTTATTGGGTCTAGAAAATAATATCTTTAACCAAGATGTCACCGTTCAAGAAAAATTGAGAACAAATGACCCAAGCACAGAAGAATTTAAAAATCTTATAAATTATGACGAAATTAATTATAAGAAGTTGTCTGGTCAGTTGGAAAGATGGAAGAATCCATTAGGTACGATAGATCACCGAATTTCAGATATGAAATTTCTTGCACTCACTTCTACGAAAAAATCAAGTCTAGCTAATTTTTTAGAAAAATACGCAGAAGATTTTAAATATCTTTATGAGCTTAGAAAGAAGATTGATCTAGCTCTTACGTTAAAAGAGCTAGAGTCACTAGAGTAGGGATTTATTTTTTAAGATTGCTATTCATAGCTATTGGCTCTATTTTCTTGTTCTTAAGAGATTCAATGGAATGCTTTCTGATAAGATCTTTGAAAGCTTTCATTTCTCTTGCAACCACATTACTCATTTTAGCAACTCTTGAATCAGGGCTTTGATCTTTTCTAATATAATTTTTATCCACAAAACTAATACCATGAGTCCAGTCTGATGGATTGATTTCAGAGTACCGTCTTTGCCAGTGTTCTTGCTTAATATAAGCAGCATTTGAAGGGATGATACACCCAATAAATTTAAAGTGGCAGTATTTAATGACAGATTCCCAGATGTAGACATCGACATGGTTACGATTTTTTGGCAATCTTTCATGGGAGTTAAGCCGAACAGCACGACCAATCACTTGTTCTTGCAGAGCAAGATTTGTCAGTGGTTCTAGAATATGAAGTTGTTCTGTGGCCTTAAGAGAAACACCTTCAGTGATTTCAGGGTGAATCAGAAGAACTCTCATTTTAGCTTCATTGTAAGCGTTGATGGTGTCTATTTGTTCTTCTACGCTTTGTTCTGGAGAAAGGATTTTAAAATCTTTAAAACCTTTTCTCTCAAAAAAATGTGCCAACTGAAGAATTCCATTACTATAGTAGTTTGAATAAATAGCAACCTGACCTTGTTTAGATTTTATAATTGAGTAAAGTTGTTCGAATTTTTCAGATTCAACAAGTTGCATCTTTGGTTTTTTGACAATTTTATCATCTATACGGTAAGGAGTATAAAGCCCTTTTTCTTTTTCTTCAGGATCTGTGGATTCAAAAAGAGCAAGGTTACCAATATCTCGTCCAAAAGTAGGGTCTTGTAAAAATTTCTTCTGAAGGTTGAAGCTATTAAGCTCTAAATATTCACGAGATAGGGTCTCTACTTCACTGTCTAGCATAAGAACACGAAGAGACTCCATTCCTAGAGCTTCATCTACAAACTCTAAGAACATATTCACTTGAGTCGGGTTGTAGTTCACTTTTTTTCTATAAATTTTGCTTGAAGGGTAAAGTTCTTTGCTCTCAAGCTCTACTTCATGAAATGATACATAATTCTGTGTAAAAGTTTGAAGCTCTTTAGCATTAAAGCGTCTAAAGTTTGCACTTCCTGCATTCACAGCAGCATTTGTTATAAAAATGGTTAGAAAAGGAGTAAAAAACGCTAGAACAGGTACAAAGGCAAGAAGTCCGCCACTAAGAGCTAGGGGAAGTGTTGAGAGACCCATCGTGAAAGGAAAAAGAGAGAGGATAAGCTTACTCTCTGTAAAATAGCCTCTAAAGAGAGAAACCGGTGTATTGATTTTTGTGTAATTTTCTTTAAAGGTTTCTGGATTCATTGTGATGAGGTTTTCACCTGCTACAAGATTTGCAAGATAAGCTATATCAAAAGAATTGTTATAGATCGGTGTTCCTGTAAGGGCGAGAATTTTATAGGAGCTTTTTAATTTAAAATAAAGTTTTCCATAGTCTTGATCAGTTATTTTTTTTGAATTTGTCATAAGATCAATGAATTTATGAACTTCATCAATCACCACAATAGTATTTGTGAAGTCGTAATTTAAAAGCTCTCCAGCATCTTGAAAAGAAACAAGCTTATAACGACTTTTATCTTTGACCCCGTAGCTTTTCATTTGGATTTCCCAGTTACTTTTGAGAAATCTTGGTAGGAGAACAATAATTTTTTTATCTTGGTACCGTTCTGCAAAACCAAGGGAGAGATAAGTTTTTCCTGTTCCTAAGCCGTGATAAATCAAAAGTCCTTTCTGATCAGGTCTACTAGCAAGAAAATCTGCTGGGTAAAGTTGATACTCTTTTAGTTCAACTCCTGCTCCTTCCTGAGGAAAAAGAAAAGCTGTTTGTAGAAATAGAATAAACAGAAAAAATTTTTTCATAAAATGAAAAAACATTTTGTTTCCTTTGTTTTAGTTTTGTTTGACACTTTCAATTTCTGGCATAATATAAGAAAAGACTGGCATAATAATTTTTCAAAATCAACAAGAAACTAAAAAGGAAAGTGATGAAACTCTTTTCTAGGTTTATCGTCTTTTTTATTGTTTTTTTTCCAGGTTTTCTGGAAGCAAGGCTTAAAACTCCGTTTGAAAATCCACAACTCACATGGTTTTATCAGCATGTGATTGATAGGAGCTTAGATTATTCTTTTGCTCTTAATTACCCGGCTACTACTCTTGGGTCTAAGACTGTTCCAGAGCGTAATGAATCTTACAAAGGCCCTCTGAATGTAAAAGGAGGAGGAGGTTTTGGTTTTAACTTAGAAATTCCTCATACAAGATGGTTTACTTTTGGGTTTCTTTTGGGGATCTATGCAAAATCGCCATCTGGTGCTATAGGAGGAATCATTGCAGAGATTGGAGGCAGGCTTTCTACGAGAGTTCAATTTTTTAGCCGTCTACAAGCTCCTTTTCGTTTTAATTTTTTTAGTGTGAGCCCTAATTTAAAACTCTCTCTTGGTGTGGGTGGTGGACTTCAAGGAATTGAAGGACAAACAAATGGGATGAACCCTTTTCTAACTGCTCCTGTAGGGATTCCTATGGGGGTTCAAGGGGGAGTAGATTTTTATTTTGGCAAATGGATTGGACTAGAAATTGCTCTGCAGTATTTAATTGAGCCAGGTATGGATTTTATGTTTCCAGCTTTTCTCAATAAGGTCAGCTCTAAGTCGGGTGAAAAAAACATAGCAGAACCATTTAGCACAATGGCTAAAGAATGGTCTTTATCCTTTGGGATTAAGTCGACTTACCTATAACTTTTTTTATTTCTTTTGCTAGTTTTTCACTCACTCTCGGAAGAGATGTGAGCTCTTCTAGAGAAGCTTCTCTTAGTCTCTCTAGGCTCCCAAATTTTTCTAGTAAAGCTACGCGTAGACTGGGGCCAACTCCTTTTATTTCTAAAAGAGGAGAAGAAAAAAACTCTTTTGATCTTTTTTTCCTGTGATGATGAAGAGCAAAACGATGAGCTTCGTCTCTTATTTGTGTGAGAATCCTGAATGTAATCGTGTGAGGGTCTAGAAGAAGAGTTTTCTCTTGCAGGGGAAAGCAAACACGCTCTCCAGAGTTAAATTTGTCACCATTTTTTGTTTTGGTTTTATCTTTTGCAAGAGAAATAAGATCACAATCGATATTCATCTCATGAAAAATTTCTTTAGCCGAAGATAGCTGGCCTTTTCCTCCGTCAATCACAAAGAGATCTGGGAGATCATCTTCTTTTTTAGCACGTTCAAGACGTCGTCTTATAACCTCTCTAATGCTTTCAAAATCATCTGGCTTATCTCGATGAGAACGGATGTGATAAATTTTATAATCGTCTTTACTTGCTTTTAAATCTTTAAAGCAAACAAGAGAGCCGACAGTAGCTTTTTCGCCAAGATTTGAGATATCAAGGCATTCGATAGTTTTTGGAAGTTTTTTTAGTTTTAAGACTTGTTTTATTTCTTCTAAATTATGTTTGCTAAAGCTTTTCTTATTGAAAAACTCTTCTAGATGATGAAAAGCATTTTCTCTTGAGAGGTCTAAAATTTTTTTGGAATTTCCTTTTTGAGGTTTTTTGAAAAGAGCTTCATTTTTTCCTAGAAATTCAGCAACTTCTTTTAGACTGCTTAAATCAAATGGGAGATAAATTTTTTTAGGTGTTTCAATTTTTGAATAATATTCTAGAAGAAAATCTCTCAGAGTTTCTTCTTCATCTAAGACGTTGTCTTCTAAGAGATAAAATTCTTGAGAGATAAGTTTGTTGTTTCTGATAAGAAGAATATTGAAACAGCAGACATCTTCTTTTGTTACAAGTGTTATAACATCACAGGAATCTTCTTTCATGTTTGTGATGTTTTGTCTTTTTTTGAGCATTCTAAAAGCTTCTATTTGGTCTCTATAGCTAGCTGCTAATTCATAGCTTTCTTTCTCTGCAGCTTCCTGCATTTTTTCTGTAAGTTGAACTAAGAGATTCTTGTCATTTCCTTCTAGGGTGGAAATAACAGAATCAATGATATTTTTGTAGTCTCTTTGTTTTACATCTAAGACACAAGGTGCTAAGCACTTTTTCATGTGATAGTAGTGACAGGGTTTTTTTCTTCTTTCAAATTCGAACTGAGTACAACGAATGAGAGGGAAAATTTCATAAATATTGTGGAGAACACTTGTTAAAGCTGTTCCTTGAGTAAAAGGACCAAAGTAAAGATGTTCTTTGTTTTTTTTGCGACGAACTTTTCTAAGTCTTGGCCAAGGTTCTTTGTAATCTATTTCTAAATAAGGAAACTCTTTATCATCTCGCAGAAGAATATTGAATTTTGGTTTGTATTCTTTAATAGCATTTCGTTCAAGAAGAAGAGCTTCCTCTTCAGAGGATACAATCATAACAGAAAAAGAGTGGACACTGTTTTTTAGTTTTTCTGTTTTTCTATCCTTTTGACCCTTCAAAAAATAGCTAGAAACTCTGTTTTTTAAATTCCTAGCTTTTCCTACGTAGATCACAGAGTCGTTCTCGTCTTTCATAAAGTAGACACCAGGTTTTTCTGGGAGTCTCTTTGCTTTTTCAAGAAGTTCTTTCATTAGGTGTTATCTCCTTCTAGGAGACTCATTTTAAGAAATCTTAGTTCTTTTAGCTCTTCTCTAAGAGTAACGGCTTTTTCAAATTGAAGTTTTGCAGCTACTTTTTTCATTTCAGTGTGTTTTTTTGTGATGAGTTTTTTAATCTCTCGAGGAGATTTTACCTGATATTTTTTAATCAGAACACTTACTTTGTCTCCTCCTCTGTCTAGTTCATCAAGAAAACCATGAAGAGCTTTTAGGCTTTTTGGGATCATTTTTTTTATAGTTTCAGGGGTTATTCCATGCTCCTTGTTGTGCTCATCTTGAATTCTTCTGCGACGAAGTGTTTCTTTTATGGTTTGATCCATTGAGTGTGTTATCTTCTCAGCGTAAAAAATAACATGAGACTCAGCATTTCTGGCAGCTCGGCCTACAGTTTGAATAAGAGATGTTTTTGAACGCAAGAAACCTTCTTTGTCTGCATCCATAATGGCAACTAATTTTACCTCTGGAAGATCAAGGCCTTCTCTCAGCAAGTTAATTCCAATCAAGACATCAATTTTTCCTGTTCTTAGTTCATTTAAAATATCGATTCGCTCAAGAGCGACAATACCAGAATGGAGATAGGTGACGCTGATTCCCATTTTTTTGTAGTGAAGGGTTAAGTCTTCAGACATTTTTTTTGTAAGGGTAGTGATGAGAACACGCCCTTTATTTTTTAGGGTTTTACAAATTTCAAAGTAGAGATCATCCACTTGGTTTTCAGATTTCTTGATAATAATAGGAGGGTCTATTAATCCTGTTGGGCGAATAATTTGTTCTGTGTATTTACCATGGCAAATTTCCGTTTCAAATTTTCCAGGTGTGGCTGAAACATAGAGAATCTGGTTATTTCTATCTAAGAATTCTTCGAAATTAAGAGGCCTATTATCAAGAGCAGAGGGGAGCCTAAACCCAAAGTCCACAAGAGTTTGTTTTCTTGCTTTGTCTCCATAAAACATACCACCTATTTGAGGTACAGTGATGTGACTTTCGTCAATGATGGTGAGAAAGTCTTTTGGGAAATAGTCGAGAAGACAAGGAGGAGGAGCACCTGCTTCTCTTTCATCTAGATAACGAGAGTAATTTTCAATCCCAGGACAATAACCAAGATGTCTAAAGGATTCCATATCTTCTGTGATACGGCTTTCTAGTCTTTCATAGGCATCGAAACGACCAAGTTTTTGATATTCATTGAGTCTTATTTTTAGATCTTTCTTAATGTTTTTTACAATATTTTCTACATTGTTTTCTTCTGTGACGTAGTGGCTATTAGGGTAGAGACTTACAGAGGAGAGTTCTTTTTTAATTTCTCCTGTCAGAGCATCCATTAAAAAAATATGCTCGATTTCTCCTTGCCAAAATTCTACACGAAGGCACTCATCATTGTTGTGAGAAGGGAATACATCTACTGAGTCTCCACGTGCACGGAAAGATCCTCTTTTAAAATCATTGTCACTTCTGAAGTATTGAATCCCAAGAAGTTTTTTTATGAAATCACTCCGACTGAGCGGATCTTCTTTTGATAAAGAGATAATTTTTTTGGCATAAGTGCTAGGAGATCCTAAACCATAAATACAGCTTACACTAGCAACAATGATGACTTTTTTTTGTTCAAATAACATGCGAGTGCTTTCGTGTCGCATTTTATCGATATCGTCATTGATCGAGCTGTCTTTTGCGATATAGGTGTCTGAACTTGGTAGGTAGGCTTCTGGCTGATAATAATCGTAATAGCTAATAAAGTATCCGACAGGATTTTCTGGGAATAGTCCTTTAAGTTCTGTGTAAAGTTGAGCTGCAAGTGTTTTATTAGGAGCAATCACAAGAGCTGGTTTATTAAGATCACGGATAACATTAGCCATCGTGAAAGTTTTTCCAGAACCAGTAACACCAAGAAGAGTGTGATGCTTGGCACCATCTCTAAAATGTTCGACGATTTTACGGATGGCTTTTGGTTGATCTCCAGATGGCTCGAAGTTTGATTGTAGCGAAAAAGAATCTTGACTCATAATAAACACCAATATTTGTGGGGGCAGTTTTTTTTCTAGTTCATAGTGTTCAGAGCATCTATACCTGGAAAAGAGACTTGTTCTCAATATTTTTGAAAGAGTTTAAATTTTTTTAGCTTTTTTTCTTTTCGAATAGGTGTAGAAATTCTCTCTAATTATGTTAAATCATAGCAGGTTAGCGCGATGATTGCTGCGTTATAAATAGAAGCTGTTTTATAAAGTGTAGCGCAAGGCGCTAAAAGCTCTGGCGAGAGTACAGTTACGACGAGAAAACTTAAAAGGCGACGTGTCTAAGCATCAAATTGATTTATAGGTAGCTTCTAGAAAAGTTTGTTTTTGGAGGGAAAACTTGTGCGACGAGCTTATGTTTTTGTAGTAATGACTTTTTTAGGGGTGGCTGTCCTTGGGACTATCTTTTGTTTTTGTAGCTCTCCCCAAGATGTGATTGTTTCCCAAACAAAACATACCTCTGCTTCTTTGAATTGGTGGGCATGGACTCCAGGAGATTCTGTGGACGACTCAGCTCAGTCTCTTTTTACTTCTGGTTACAGGCCAGACCAACCCATCGCATTTGATCATAGCCTCCACGCAGGTGATCTTGATATTAGTTGTGACTTTTGTCACAGCTCTGCTCGTAGGTCTCCTTCTGCAAGCATTCCTTCTGTTAATACTTGTATGGGGTGTCACCAGCATGCTCAAGTGTCTAGTCCGCAGATTGATATTCTTAAAAAACATTATTCGACAAATACACCTATTGAATGGGTGAGGGTGCATGATCTTCCAGACTTTGTACGATTCAGTCATGAAGTTCATGTGAATGTAAAAGATAAAGCAGGAAATCCAATGTTAGCTTGTGAAACTTGTCATGGAAACATGAAGGCGATGACTATTGCTGAGCAATGGGCCCCTCTTCAAATGGGGTGGTGTCTTGAGTGTCATAACCAAATTAGAGAACCTGCTAGTGACGGAAAACCTGCTGTGACAAACGCTTCTGTGTCTTGTAACACTTGTCACTATTAATGCAAATTTCATATTTTTAAAAATGCTTTGTGTTTCTTGTTATATGAACAATGGGTAGAAGTAAGATAGCTCGGGGGTACCCGAGTGATTTAGTTAGGAGAGAGAAAGTAGCATGGCTGATGAACATGATGAGTTAGAAAAACTATCGAGGAAGCCCGAAGTATTTGCGCCAGATGGACCCTTTGAAGTTTTAAATGAAAAGATGGTTCCTGGGCCTTATTGGGCTGAAGTAGAAGAAAAAGAAGAGAGTTTAAGTTCAGAGAAAATCTTAGCAGATCAAGAAGCAGAGGAAGGATTTGATAAAAAATTTCCTGTGGATAGAAGAAATTTTCTTCGGTTTATGGGTCTTGGTGCTGCAGCAACTGCCACTTCTTGTGTAAGACGTCCTGTGGAAAGAGCTATTGCTTATGTGGACCAACCAGTGGATCATGTGGTCGGGGGGTCTACTTATTATGCTACCACTTGTAAACAGTGTCCTGCGTCCTGTGGCGTCTTAGCAAAAACAAAAGAAGGTCGTCTTGTTAAAGTGGAAGGTCATCACAGGCATTCTATTAGCCAAGGAGCTTTGTGTTCTCTTGGACAAGCTCAAACTCAAGGGCTTTATCACCCTGAGCGATTACAGGCACCCATGTCAAGGGATGCTCTTCAAAAGTTGTCAGCCAGCTCTTGGAATAAAGTTTTTAAAGAACTGGGTTCCTCAGTACAAAATACAAAAAAAGTAGCGATTTTTACTGGTGGTTCAACAGGCCATAGAAAACAATTTTTTGAAGACTTTCTTGAGAGATTAGGTGCTCCAAAAGAAAATCTTTTTACATGGGAGCCAAATGCTCTGATTGGGGCTATTCAAGAAGCCCATGCAATTGCTTTTAATGCTGAAGGAATGCCACGAGTTGAACTTGGTCGTGCTAAATTTTTAGTAGGTGTAGGTACAGATTTTCAAGACTCTGGTGTTTCTCCGGTTTATCAAACAAAAGGTTTTAGTCTTTTTCATGCTGTTCGTGATAAGAAAAAAAATGAGTTTGTTCAATTCGAATCTCATTTAACTCTCACAGGAGCAAAAGCTGATAAGCGTTATGTGATTCCTCCTTGTTATGAGCTATCGGTTCTTCTTCTTCTTCTTGAAACAGTTTCCAAGGAAAGAAAAATAAGAGGGGATATAGCTTTTAAAAATCTTGTGCAAAGTATCCTTGGAGATCACAAAAAGAAGATCGTAGATGCCAGAAGAAATTTAGAAATTTCTGAAGAAGAACTTAGTCGTATTGCAAAAAAACTTTTAGAGGAAGATTCTCTTGTGTTAGCAGGCTCTACAGCTAACTCTTCTGATGGAACATTGATTCAAATTGCTGCTCTTCTTTTGAATTATGCAACAGGTGCTTATGGTACCACTCTTGAATTTGATAAAGGATGGTTGTCACCAGTTTTTGAAACAAAAGCTTTGAAGCGTTTTGAAAAATCAGAAGGGGACTTTGATGTTCTCTTTTTGGTTGAAACAAATCCTCTGTTTACTTTGCCTGATTCATGGAAATTTCGTGAGCTTGTGAAAAAAGCAAAAAGAGTTGTTTCTATTCAACATTTTCCAAACGAAACAGATGAGCTTGCACACTATGCTCTGCCCTCTCATCATCCTCTTGAAGCTTGGGGTGACTCTGAAGCTGTAAAGGGTTTTCTTTCGATTCAACAACCTGTCATGAGACCTACTACAGAAAGTAGACAAGCAGAAGATATTTTTCTTTGGATTTTAGCTGCGTGTGATAAGAGTTTACCCTATTCGAGTTATAGAGCTTATTTAAAGAAAAAGTGGGAGTTTGCAAATTCTCTTTTAAGTGGAGTTGCTCCTTTTGAGAATACTTATAAAAAACTTTTGGCCACAGGGTTTACAGGTAAGTTAGAAGAAAGAAGTCTTGGACCTGTAGGCAACGTAAGATCTTATTTCCAAAGTTATGTACTTCCAGAATCTGGCCTTAAGCTCGTTGTCCCTTATGACACTCGTTTTCTAGACGGAAGAGGAGCTCACTTGCCTATTCTTCAAGAGATTGGAGATGGACTCTCATCAATTGCTTGGGACTCTTGGGTTTCATTGAGTCCAGAGCGAATGAAAAAAATGGGTCTAAAAAAGAACCAAAAAGTTCAAATTCAAAGTGGAGTTACAAAGCTAGAACTGGCTACTTATCCAATGCCTGGGCTTCATGATGATGCTGTTGTGATTTATAGAGGAAATGGTCATACAGACGAGAGAAGTACAATCAGTTATAAGAATGGTGAGAATCCTCTTGTTCTTCTTTCTAAAGAAACTGACAGCTTGTCTGCGCAACCTGTGACCTACGGAGAAAAAGTAGAGCTTACAGCACTTAATAGCTTCTATCGTTTAGCTGCTATGCAAAAACATAGCGATTTAATGAATAGAAAAGACATCATCAAAGAATATAGTTTAGATGAAGTGAATGGATTTTCTGACAACCAAGATCTTGACGATGTTCCAGATCTTTATCCTAAGCTAAAAGGAAGTGCACACAGTCCTTATCGCTGGGGTATGGCTATTGATCTTGATCTGTGTAATGGTTGTGGCGCTTGTATGACAGCCTGCTCCATTGAAAATAATATTCCTCAAGTGGGAAGAGAACAGATTATTCTTGGAAGAAGTATGCATTGGGTGAGAAGAGATCGCTATTTTTCTGGAGATGCTAAAAATCCAAAGGTTTCTTTCCAACCTGTTATGTGCCAACACTGTAACCATGCTCCTTGTGAACCTGTTTGTCCTGTGTTTGCAACCACACACGAGCCAGAAGGTCTTAATGCTATGACCTACAACCGTTGTGTTGGGACTCGCTACTGTGCCAATGCATGCCCTTATAAAGTGAGACGTTTTAACTGGTGGACTCACAAGTGGGGGGAAATGGCAAAAGAAGCTTACAGCAGAAACCCACGAGCTTCTAACCCTGATGTGACAGTGCGTACAAG
>CANFEH010000027.1 GCA_947445855.1 Zetaproteobacteria bacterium | reverse complement strand
ACTGTTCATTACCAAAAAGAGTCACTTGAGGAATTCTATGGAACTCGAAAATTTTCACAAAATGTTTTAAAATTCTAAAATCATCAGGAATAAACACACCATCAATCAAAAAATCAGGAAAGGTTTCTTGGGGATCTTCTTCAGATTGAAATGTACCTGGAATCACTTTTACTAACTCATCTTGTTCTAGATCATCTCCACCCTCATGAGTATTTTTGTTCTCTAGACTCTTTCCGTCTGAGAAAAGAAGAGAAGCCGCAGCAGCACTCATAGAGTTATAATCTCCTGACTTATAGGAAACTATCTTTTCTACTGCAATTTTTCTTTTCAAAAGCTCTGCACTCAAACTTTGAAGAAGAGCATCTGCATGTCCATCAATAGGTCTAAAAAGAACAACCCTACTCAAACCTTTTTCGTGAGCTTTTTTTGCCAAAATTTCTGCTTGAAAAGCTACTTGAGGAAGAATTTGAAAAAAATAGGGATATTTTTCTGCTTCGTTATTTCTTCTCTCAAAAGCGAGTACTGGCAAATGCAAAGTGACAGCTATTTTTTTTAAAAACTGAGCCTCTTCTTTTTCAACTCCACCAAGAATTAGCGAGTACTGACCTTCTAGAAAAATTTTCGCATAAATTTTCTTAGCCTGGTGAAGAGAACTTTCCGTATCAAAGAGAACAAAATAATCTCCAAATTTTTTTTCTTCTTCTTTTAAAAATATACGAATCCCCTCTAAGAAAAATTTACCTCTCTCACTCATCCTCCCTGAAAGTGGCAGGACAAGAGCCATTTTTTTTCTTTCGATATTTTTAAGTGGCTTAAGAAGCAAAACCATTTCTTTCTCTGAAAGTCTCTGACAAGCAGCTCGTTTTAATTTTATTATTTCTCTATAAATTCCATAACTTTTGTTTTTTTTAGGATAAAATAAACTTAACTCAAAAATAATTTTACTCAAATCGCCTTCAAAGAACTGACAATATTTCCTTACTATTTGAGAAGGTTTAAAAGCCTTTTTTTCTTGTGGTTTTTTATTTTTATTTTCTTTTTTAGCAACATTTTTTATAGATGAAAAATCATCCTCTTCATACAACTCTATCTCTTCTTCTTTAGATTTTCCTGATACACAAGAAAAACAACAAAAGAAAACACCTAAAAAAAGAAAACTTTTTTTCATACACTTCTCTCTAATAAACACGGTAAAGATTAGCTTCAGATAAAATATCGTATGAAGGTTTCTTGTCCTCTGGTAGATTCGTTCTTTCAAACCACATATCAACACCATCTTCTGCATCATAACCATATTTAGGATGAATACGACGCTTCACAAGAATAGTTGGATCTTCAAGAGGCTCTAAATTTAAATACTCTTTTTCAATATTTACATAATCCATCCATATAGGAAGGGCAGCAGTCCCTCCAGAAACTTTTTCTGGCAACGGCTTATAATCATCAGAACCAACCCAAACAACTGTTGCTGTTTTTGAAGTGTAACCACAAAACCAATTGTCTTTAGAATCGTTTGAAGTCCCGGTTTTACCAGCAGCAAAATCTACGAGAGACTCTGCTTCTTTCGCTGTCCCATACTTGAGAACACTTTGAAGCCCTTTTGTCATAAGTAGACTGTGTTCTTTCGGCAGAATTCTTTCTCTGTTTTTTAATAAATGTTCATAAAGTACTTTGCCATCAAAATCCATGATTTTTTCTATGCTGTATAAATCTGCTCGAAATCCTCCGTTTCCAAAAACACTATAAACCTTAAGAAGATCAAGAAGAGTTGTTTCAGATGAACCAATCAGTGTTCCTAGTTCTTCTTTAAGCTCTGAATTCATTCCTAGGGTTTTTGCATAAGAAAGAATTGGAAGAAGACCAAGTTCATTTCCAAGCTCAAGACTGACAGAGTTAATCGATTGATAAAGAGCTCTGAGTAAAGTTGTTTCAGAGACATACTCTTTTTCAGAACTTCTTGGTTTATAATCTCCTGTGAAATTAAGTGGAGCTATATACTTCACCTCACTCCACCGGTAACCACTGTGCAGTGCAAAAGAGTAAATAATCGGTTTAAAAACAGAACCAGGTTGTCTGTAAGCTTGAGTTGTTCGGTTAAACTGAGACTCCTCAAAGCTTCTTCCTCCAACCATTGTCAGTATTTCGCCCGTGTGCAAATCACTACTCAAAAGAGCTGCTTCTAGATTTGTTTTTTTCAGCTCTTCTAAACTGGTTGATTTTTTTTGAGCTATTTCATCTGTCTCACGAGCAAGAGAATCTAAAAAAGGGCCTGCTTTCTGAATAGATTCTTCGGCTTTTTCTTGAAGCTTATAGTCCAGTGTGGTGAAAATTTTAAGACCTTTATTTTTCACAGTACTCTCACCTAAGAGTTTTGCAGCTTCTTTCATAATGTGAGTAACAAAATAGGGAGCCTTTTTGTTATTTTTATAGGGCCTGTAATGAAGCTCTTCAGCTACAATTTTGTAATAATCCTTTTTTAAAATAAATCCATTCAACACAAGAGAACGAAGCACTGCTTTTTGACGTAATTTTGCTCCTTCTCGGTTTTTAAAAGGATTTAAAGAGGTTGGAGCTTGATAGAGACCAGCCAAAAGAGCGAACTCTGCTCGTCCAAGTTCTCTTAAGTCCTTATTAAAATAACGTTTAGCAGCAGAACCTACTCCATAAGAACCGTTCCCTAAAAAAAGACTATTTAAGTAAATCTCTAATATTTTTTCTTTAGAAAGAATTTGCTCTAAACGGTGAGCTAAAACAATTTCTTTTAATTTTCTTGTAAAACTTCTTTCTTGAGAAGAAACAAAATTTTTTACAAGCTGCTGAGTAATCGTACTAGCTCCCTTTAAGCGACGACTAGGATAGCGAATATTTTTTGCTACAGTTCTAGCAATGGCAAGCCAATCAAAACCAGGATGTTCCCAAAAATTTTTATCCTCAATAGATATAATCGCTTCGATCATACCTTGAGGGATTTCGTCGAAAGAAATATAAATATGATGACGATTGTAAAGAGCACCTACCACTTCACCATGACGATCAAAAACAATAGATTCACTCTGCGGTTTCCAATCCAGGATTGCTTTTAATTCATTGTTTTTTGAAGAGAGGAGACCTACACTATAAAGAAAAAAAAATCCTCCAAAAACAATCAGAGAAACTATGACAACGATTAATGGAAAAAACTGCTTTTTAAAAGAGTAAGATTTCATAGTAGAAAAACCTTGAATGAGAGATATTCTACTTTAAATCTTAACTCAAATTAGAAGAGATTAAAATGGCAAGGAATCAAGAGACAAGGTAAGAGTGCGTTTTTTAATGAAGAAAAAAACTTTTCGAGAATTTCTTGAAAATTCTACACCTAAGTGTTTCCTTGTGAAGAAAAATACAGGGATTTTGTTTTCTTTACAGTAAGTTAAGACTTCACTTTGTTTCTCGTCAGCGAGCTGTTGGAAGGCACTTTCATTCATGTAAACTAACTCATTTTTATTCAAATGAGTTATGATCTTTTTATCATTAATCTTTTTTTGCTGCCTCTTAAAAATAGTGTAACAAGTCATTATTTTCACTGTACGTTCTATCAGTGACTTGTTTTTTAAACTTTCAAACACTTTAATTGGCTTATTCAAGAAATAGGAAAGAGCCATCAAATCAAAAATAGACTCTTTCTTCCCAACAATAACAGCACCTTTGCTTTGCATCCCTTTTTTAAAAGAACGAGTGTCATACTCCACAAAAAATTTTGACTGGATAAAAATATAAAAACGGTGCCAAAACTCAGGCATATATAAAAGCACGGCAACCAAAACAAAAAGATTTAAAATCCCAACAGAAGCTAATAATTGCGTAGTATTGTAACCTAAACTATAAAAAACAATAGTATAGATTGAGGAAGCAATCATAAAGACAGAGTTTATAATATTGTTACTTGCAATAACTTGAGAGCAGTTACTGATATCACTTCTTCTTTGCATCATTGCATAAAGAGGAACAATATAAAGACTACCAAAAAAACCAATAGAAAAGAAATCAAATACACACCGAGCAAAAGGAAAAAGAGCCCCTGATCCAAATAAATTAGAAAGAAGAAGAGGTTCATCTCCTCCAAAAATTGGATAGGAAATAAAACTTAAATCAAAAGCAAACAAGCTCATTCCTAAAGCTCCAATTGGAATCAGAGCTAATTCAATTTTTTTATTAGAAAGAAAATTACAAGCAAAAGAACCAAACGAAAGACTTAAAGTAAAAGCTGAAAGAAAAACTGTCACAAAAGCCTTATCAGCAAAAACCATGTGTCTTACAAACACTGCTATTTGTTGTAAGAAAATAGCTCCAAAAAACCAAAACCAAGAAACCAAAAGAATAGACACAAACACAGATTTATTTTGCATAGTCACTGTGTAAATAGATTTTGCTTGTTGAAGAGGATTTAAGCTAATTTTAACAGTAGGGTCCCCTGAGTCTGTTTTAGGAATTTTCACACTTGCAAACCACCCAAGGAAAGCAAAGAAGACAACTGCCATACTTACATACTCAGAACCCATACCAATAAGAACACCACCTCCAATAGTTCCGATCAAAATAGCAAAGAATGTTCCCATCTCAACATAAGAAGTAGCCCCAACAAGCTCTTCATCATTTTTAAAAACTTGAGGAAGAATACTATACTTAGCAGGCCCAAAAAAAGTGGACTGAGTTCCCATCAAAAACAAAATAAACAACAAAAAGTTCACATTACCTAGCCAAAAGCCTAAAGCTCCAAAGAGCATAATGATAAGCTCTGCTACTTTGGTTTGTTTAATAAACCCTGCTTTTTCATAGCGATCAGATAGCTGACCTGCTAACATTGAAAAGAAAATATACGGAGCTATAAAAAGAGCACCGGCCAATCCCGTAATTTTACCTGCTTCAACTTCATTTACTGCTTGATAAGTAATAAAAATGACCAAAGCATTTTTAAAAACATTATCATTAAAAGCTCCCAAAAACTGGGTTAAGAAAAAAGGCCTGAAAGTTTTATGTCTAAATAATGAATGCATAATCTGTGCTCAACACTTATAGTTAAGTCATATCCCACGAAATCAAGCTAACAAAAAGCCTGTGTTCTGCAAATACGAATGAGTACTACTCATTTAAATATCTAGTGAACTAAAAAAGTCTTTTTGAAAACTTAAAAAAGAGAGAATCTAACGAGAAATTCCTTGGTAACGATTGCTTTTTGCGTCAGACTTTCCACCTTGAGCAAGATATTTTTCTTCGTACTCAGAATAGTTTCCTTCACACCAATGGATTTCTCCTGCCTTAGAAAAAGAAAGAATATGAGTAGCCACTCGGTCAAGGAACCATCTGTCGTGACTTATAACCACGACACAACCAGCATAATTCAAAATAGCATCTTCAAGAGATCTTAGTGTATTAATATCAAGATCATTAGAAGGCTCATCGAGAAGGATTACGTTAAATTCTTCTTTTAAAAGAAGAGCTAACTGCACACGATTTCTTTCACCACCAGAGAGGACTCCGATTTTTTTCTGCTGATCTTGTCCTGTGAAATTAAATTGAGACACATAAGCTCTCGCATTCACTTCATTCTTACCGACTGTCACCACATCATAGCCCTGAGAAATCATCTCATACACTGTTTTATTTGGATCAAGCTCATAACGAGACTGCTTCATATACCCGAGTTTAACAGTGGAACCAATTTTAAAAGTTCCTTCATCTGGTTGTTCTTCACCAGAGATCATTTTAAACAAAGTAGTTTTTCCAGACCCGTTTGGCCCGACAATGCCAACGATCCCAGCTCGAGGAAGAGAAAACGATAAATCCTTGTAAAGAGTTTTACCCTCAAATGATTTTGAAACCTGAGAAGCTTCAATCACAACATTACCAAGACGAGGCCCTGGTGGAATAAAAATTCTAAGATCTTGTATAACTTCTGATTGTTTTTGAGCAAGAAGCTCATCGTAAGAATTAAGTCTAGACTTACTTTTTGCTTGTCTAGCTTTTGGTGACATATTCACCCACTCGAGCTCGCGTTGTAATGTTTTAATTCTTCTGTCATCTGTTTTTTCTTCGATGGCAAGTCTTTCTTGTTTTTGCTTCAACCATCCTGAGTAGTTTCCTTTGTAAGGATAACCTTCCCCGCGATCAAGCTCAAGAATCCAACCAGCAACGTTATCAAGGAAATAACGATCATGAGTCACAGCAATAACAGTTCCTTTATAGGCATCCAAATGCTGTTCTAACCAACCTACAGAGC
This sequence comes from Zetaproteobacteria bacterium, assembly GCA_947445855.1. GTDB lineage: Bacteria > Bdellovibrionota_B > Oligoflexia > Oligoflexales > Bog-1112 > CANFEH01. The sequence continues at coordinate 15,354 of CANFEH010000027.1, read as the reverse complement.
TTGCATCTAAGTGGTTTGTTGGTTCATCTAGAAGAAGCACATCAGGCTCTTGAAGAAGAAGTCTACATAAAGCAACTCGAACTCTTTCTCCTCCTGAAAGATTTTTTACAAGAGCATCTGATGGAGGACAAGAAAGAGCTCCCATAGCAAAATTTAAACGATCATCTAGTGTCCAGGCATCTACGCGGTCTAGCTTGTCTTGAATTTCGGCTTGTTTTGCAATTAACTTTTCCATTTCTTCAGGAGTCATTTCTTCAGCAAATTTCAAGTTAATTGCATCAAACTCTTGCAACCAGTTAACAATTTGTTGCACACCTTCTGAAACAATTTCTTTCACTGTTTTTTCTTGATCAAGCTCAGGTTCTTGTGGAAGGTAGCCAATTGTGATTCCATCTTTACAGCGAATCTCTCCTAAGTAAGATTTTTCAACCCCTGCTATAATCTTAAGAAGTGTACTTTTTCCTGAACCATTGAGACCAAGAATTCCAATTTTAGCTCCATAGTAAAAAGACAAAGAAATATCAGAAAGAACTTTCTTTGTACCAAATGTCTTACCGACACGAACCATGGAATAAATTATTTTTTTTGTATCTTCTGTTGCCATAAAAAATCTTTCTCAACTATAAAATTATTTTTTTTAAAATCGGTATTAATTATTTTCTTTGGAAAACTTTCAAATTAAAAAACGGTAAGGCAGAAAAAACGTGATCCATGATATCTGCTTGAATAGATTCATACTCACCCCAGTTTGTGGTTTTTGTAAAAACATAAAGCTCAAGAGGCAAGCCATACTCATCTGGATCAAGCTCTCTGATTAAAAAAGTAAACTCGCCAGCTGAAGTATAAATATCTTCTCTTTGCTTTAAGTAGAAATCAAGATAGTGACGAAACAAAGTTGCATTGCTTGTTTCATCCCAAGAAGTTTTAAAATACTCTGAGCGTTCTGAAAGAAAATCTTTAAAAAAACTATGGCTTTCAAGTTGTTTAAGAATAGCGTCATCACAAAAAGCAAAAGAGCTAATATCCAGTCGAACAGATCGTTTCATTCTTCTGCCACCAGAATCTTGCATCCCTCGCCAATTTTTAACACCTTCATTCACAAGAGCATAGTTAGGAATAGTAATAATTGTTTTGTCAAAATTTCTTACTTTCACAGTAGTTAAAGCAATTTCAATAACATTCCCGTTCGCTCCATACTTTTCAACTTCAATCCAATCTCCAATGCGGATCATGTCATAAGAAGCAAGCTGCACACTGGCTAAAAATCCAACAATAGCATCTTTAAAAATTAAAAGAAGGATTGTGGTAGCAGCACCTATCCCTGTGAAAAAAGCTAGAGGTGACTGACCAAGAAGAAGAGAAACAAAAAATACAGAAGCTAAGGTGAAAAAAATAATTTTAACAATTTGAAGATAGCTTTTGATTGGTCTTTTCTTTGAAACTTCATACTGGTTGTATAAATCTTCCACCACATCAAGTAACCCTAGACAAGCACTTGTCATAGTAAAAAGAATATAGCCAGTAGCCAGCACATGTAAAAAAGTCACAAGAGCTTTTGTTTCTTGGATATCACTCGAAGCAAAGCCAGCTGCAGATAAATAGAGAACAAGACCAGGAGCTACACGAGAAAGTTTTGTGACTACACCTCTATCCTTCAAAAATTTAGCGAGTTTAAAATGGGCCTTTGCTATAACGAGATTTACAACGCGAACTAAATAAGTTTTAGCAATGAAATCTGCAAAAAAACAAAGAAGCAAAACTGTCAAAGACAGAAATGCAAATCCAAGGAAAAAAGAAACTTCATAACTAAGTCCAAACAGACTCATCACATATTTCTGAATAACTTCTATCATACTAAACGCACCTATTTTAAAAATTCAAAAAGAAGCAGAGTAAAAAAGAAGACACACCCACCAAAGAAAAGGGGGAAAAAGCCAAAGACATGGAAAGTGCATACAGCTGAGCAGTATATCGTACTCGTCTCTATCTGGAAAGAAAAAAGCGGGTCTTCTTTTTTAGCAGATTTTAACGCCTTCAACATACTAATAACTTGAAAAAAAATGCGCGTTTTTTGCTAAAAAGCTCCTGTCTTCTTATTCAAAAAACCCTCTTTTTTACAATTTTCATCACTTTAAAAACTCAAAGCGCGGGATAAAAAACCTTCTTATATCTGAGAAGAGTTTGACTTCTCAAAAAAATATGTTACTTTGCCCAACTCTAACATTTTTCCCTTCTTTTGCTCGAATGGTGGAATAGGTAGACACACAAGACTTAAAATCTTGCGGGGGCAACTTCGTGCCAGTTCAAGTCTGGCTTCGAGCACCACAAAAATCTTAATATCTCTTCTAATATCAAAATTATAGATCCTTCAGTTCGCTCAAGGCATGACAAAGAAGCCTCAGAACGATTTTTTGTTTCTTTCCTAGAGGAACTATTTCTGTTATCCTTAAAAACATATAACATTTAAAATCAACTCCACTAAGAAACAAAGGAGTCACTATTTTATGTCCTATCTAAAAATCTTTGTCTTCCCCCTTCTTACCCTCTTATCCTGCAAAATTAATTCACCTACTCGCTCCTTAGAAAGTGAATTTGAAAGAGCTTTTTTTAAAAAAGAAAATGAAATAGGAACGCTTTTTGATACAGAAAAAAAAGACACTCTAGATTTAATCACAGATTATACGGAAAACAATAAGTCCCAAACAATACCTAAACGAAGAAAACTTCTTGATGACGCTAAAACAGCAGTGACTGAAAAAAAGAATACTATACAGGATCTAGAATTAAAGATTCAGGAAATCACATTGAAGATAAATGACAACCACCCTCCCCTCACTCATAACGAAATAATTTCTCTTCATCGTCAGATAGGAGAAAATGAAGCTCTCAAAGGAAAAACTGAAGCAGAAAAAACTGAAGCAGAGCAAAGAGTAAGAGACCTAGAGAACAGAACAGCTAACGGAGGAGCTCCTTACTACGAAGATGACTTCGATTCCCTCTCCCGACTAGATAACATATGGCAGGGCTACAGAGAAGGAACTCTCAAACAAAGAGGTGAGCTTTTTGCTCGCTACTACAGCAAACAAAAGAATTATAAACCTGTCATTCAACTTGAAACAAGAAATTTAAATAAGAAGCTAACTTCTATTTTTTCACTTTCTGTTATTAAAATTGAAAAAACCATATCAGGAGGCAGCACCGTAGAGAGAATGGAATTTGTCTTTTTCTATCTAGGCTCACCTACAAACCTAGAAATCTCAAAAGCAAAAGACTACCTACGACTAGAAATCTATCAAAAAACAAACAAGGAACAAGATTGGTACGAGTTCCTTGGGTTTGATAACAACTCTCAACCTCATAGAGGAGAAGTCGTAAGGGATGAAAAAATTAAAAATCTAATTGCAGAACAAGAAAAAAAACCAGAAAAAAAAATAATTGAACTTGATGATTTTAAAGGAACTTATTCAGATGTTGCTGAAGAGATGAGAGATAAATTGAAATTTAGCGGAAAGAGCTCCCCTGAGCCTCTAGTGGACGATTTTTTTGAAAAAATTCCTGTTCACTAAACTTTCTTTTTCAAAACCTGTGAACGATAGATTTTCATAAAAGTGTGCTTAACTCGTTCTTTATCTTCATCGCTTACTTCTAGAGTATGAGCCAAAGAAGAAAGAATATTTCTCCTTGTTGCGTTAAAGGCACTAAGAATTTTCTCTCGTCTTGTCTCATCAAAGTAAGAAAGAAGACTTATCACTTCGCGATTATCTTCAAGCTCTTTTATAACTTTCTTGACAGACAAAAGATCATGCTCTGAGAGAATTTCTTCAAAAGTAACTGTGTATACACGGTACTTAGAGCTTGACTGCATACCATGTTCTTCTGTTGCTAGTCTAATCACTTGATCTACACTTGAATCGAAGTTAAGGATTTTATCAATAGAGTATTCTTGTATTTTTTTGCTATAGCAGATTTCAGCTTTATTGCTTTCTTCAAACTCTTTGCGCAAATTTGTGTCAAGGGTTAAAAGTGCTTGTTTTTTGCCACTCGCAAAATCAGACTTATCAAGCAGAGCTAAAAGCTTAGCTTTCTTCTTCACATCAAGTTCTTCTAGGATATATTGAATCTTATGATCAGATAAAAAGCCAAAAAGCAAAGCCAGATCTGTGTCACTCTTTACAGAACTAGCAAGTAATTCACTATCCATACGATCAATAAAACCAAAAGGATCTTTTAAAGGAATTTTATTCAATTTTTTATAATCTTGTAAATTTTCAATTAAATTTTGAATCATAATTTCTGTAATAGAAGTTTCTTTCACTTCTTCAGCAGAGTGATCTTGAGAAGATCTTAGAATATCATGAGAGAACAACGATGTTTGAAGAGCTTTCGCCAAGACTCCAACTTCATCTTTTGACAAAGCTTTCACAAAACCTTTTAGAGCATTTGAGTCTGACTCATAAAATGCTAGGACATCTTGGCGCAAAGTTTTAAATAATGTACTTTTACTGAGTTTTAAAGCTTTTTCTTCTTCTGAACTCTCTCTACTTTCTTCTTCTGTTAGTGGGGCTTCTTCTTTCTTATCATCTTCTTTTTCTTTAGTCTTGTCACTCAGTTCCAAAGACTTTTTCCGTGTTTCTCTCACTAAACTTTTTAAAAAAAACAAAACAATCAGCAAAATGAAAAGCCCGCAGAGCAAATAAATAAAATTTACCACATGGGCCTTAAAAAGAGCCTTCCAAAAGATTTGATCTTTTTCTGTCTCAAGTTTTGAAAAATCAAAAGTTTTAACAACAAGACTTGCTTTGTTTCCAAAATTCTTTTCCATTTTCAAACGAATCAACTGATTCGCTAGAGGAACAAGCTCTTCTTGCAAATTCTTATCGAGAATAAGTGTAATCTGAACTGATTTTAAACGGGGATTTTTTTGTAATAAAAAATCTTTATCATCTTTCACATCTTGTTTGCTTAAATCTACTTTCTTATCTCTGTCAAACCCTGGACGCTTTTCTGGTGAAAGTGTTTCAATATCTTTTTCAAAAATACTTACACTCGTATTTAATCTAAAAGAATCAGGAAGAAGAATTTGATTCAAAGACTCATTAAAACGCTCTGTTATATTAGCTTCATAACGAGCTCTCATTTCCTCAGAATCATGATTGTCAGAAGCAAACAAAGAAGTTGCTAAAAAAAACACTGCTAAAAAATAGATTTTTTTCATTTTACTTTTATCCTCTTGATGGCTTCTTTAACATCATCTTGCATAGGATCTTGTTCCAATGATTTTTGATAATAAAAAAGTGCTTTTTCTGGCAGCTTTAGCTCAATATAAACAGATCCCATCATCTTAAAAATCCGAGGAGAATTTTTTATAATTTTACTTGCTTGTTCAAGAGCCTGGAGAGCATCAAGAAGCTGACCGCCTTCATAGTTATTTTCTGCTTTCTCAAGAAGAGCTTCCATCACTTTTTCTTTAGACTGCAAATTTTCATCAATCACAGGAGGAGGCGTCTCAAGAGGGATCTTAATGATAGCTGTCGCTTCGCGATCAACATTAGCAAATCTCATAACTTGTGATGTCTTTACGTCAAAAATCACAAGATCCCCATTTTGTTCCACAGAAAAAATGTAACGTTTTTCTGGCTTAGAACCTAAAGCTTTTTGAAGAGAAAAATTATTATTAACCTTCACATCATTAGACCTAAAACCAAACAAGGTGATCGAAAGTGTGCACAAAAAAAAATTTAAGCTGTTTTTCCTAGTTAACATCGATACCAACCCCTATAATAAAGGCAACAGGAACATTGCTACCAAAATCAAGCATATCTTTTTCTACTTTTTGTTCTGATTTCTTAAGATTTATAAAAAATCTAGCCTCTGTAGAGATATAAAAAAGAGAGCCAAGCTTTAATTTTCCACCAGCTCCAATATGAAGATTATTTGAATGCTCAACCGATATAGTTGCCCCTGTTTTTAAAATCCCTTCAATAGAACCCCACTTCCAAGGTGTATTAAAAATAAGATTGAAATTAGGTGCAAAATACAAGCCACCAGACACAAGAAAGTTTCCTTTTCCATCAAGAAAAGAACTGACATGAACACCAAATCCACCCACATTTCTTAAAAACTGACCCAAAGCAAACTGAGCCCCAAACAAACTTGCTGGGCGATCTTTTTGTCCATTTAAAACGATGACAGAACCTTCTGCTGAAAAAAATAGTGTGTGTTCTTTTATCACCTGAATATCAGCTTTATACTCTTTTGAAAAAACCACTTCTTTGTTGTCAAAATCATAAACAGTAAAGATTAACGACATTTCCCGCCCAGCTTCATTCACATGAACCTTAGCGTAGTATTTAGTCTTATTTTCTAGAAGGACTTCCTTTAATCTTTTGTCTTCAGGGATTCCTTTTTTAATAATAAATTCATCATTTTCTACATAAGATTGATAAGACATGCATTCATTACAATTTATAAGAGATATTTTGCTATTAGCAGCAGCAGTAAAAATTTTAGCAACAGCAAGATCTCTAAAATCGTTATGCAAAGTGTCTGACTGAGTATAGCTATAAAAAAGCGCCTTGATAGGGGTTGCGACAGACTGGGTTTCTGCTTTATAAGACTCAAGAAGACTATCAATTGTTAGAAGCATTCCTTTATGTTTTCTAAACTCTTTGCTCAACTTGCTCTTAGAGTCAGTCTGTTCATCTAATGAAAAAGCCTGGCAGGAAATTATTAAAGATAAAAATTGGGCTACGACAAATAGACTAAACTTCAAATTTTTCCAACACATGTGAACTCCTTTTTTTACTATTCTCACACGATCACAAAAACTAAGATTGTTTTTATTCCTTTTTTTGATAGAGTATCATAAAACTTAAGCAAAAATAACTTTTTGAAAGATTTACCCAATGGCCTCAATTATAAAAATTGTTTCATTCCTATCGTTTATCATTTTAGTTGCTTACATAGGCACCTCAACAGATGAAAGTTTAGTTTACTATCAAGTCGTCCACTTTCCTTCTATGGGACTGGTTTTTCTAGGTCTTACTCTACTTATTTTAACTACAAATCATTATTCAGACATAGCTCTACTCTTAAAAAGATTTATTAAAGTAAACCCACTAGAAAAAAAAGATTCTTTGTTAGACTTTCAAAAAGATATTGTTAATATCACAAATGACTACTACAAATTAGGGCCATCAGCTCTTCTTAACGAAAAAAAATTTCAAAATAGTTATCTAAAAGAGATTCTAGAACATCTTGATTCAAAAATCCCTATAAAAGATATCAAAGAAAATCTTACTCGCTCTGTGAGTAGAAGTATTTTCGAATTAGACAGAAGCCTTGTGATTCTAAAACTTGGGAAATCAGAAGCTCCAGCACTTGGTATGTTTGGAACTATTCTTGGACTTGTAAAACTTCTTGATGATCTTTCTGATCTTTCTTCCTTAGGCCCTAATATGGCTCTAGCACTCATTACAACTCTCTACGGAGTTTTTGCTGCTTTTATTTTAGGAATGACTATATCGATTCTTAATGAAAGAAGAAAAAACATGGAGCGATCTTATGGACTTCTTTCATCTTGGTTAAAAGTCCTAGAAGAAAGAAAACCAAGCTTGTATCTAAATAAGGAAACAGCCCATGAGTAATTTGTTTCAAGACCAAAATGAATTTGCCTCAGGCAATGATGAAGAAAACTCAGATTCTTGGATTATGAGCTACGGGGATCTTATGACCGTACTCGTTGTTTTTTTTCTTATTATGATATCACCTCAAGCTATTGTGAATGAAGAGCAACATGAAAACAAAGAAAAATTAAGTGAAGTTCTTGAAGAAATTAAACAAGATGCAAAAGAAGGTCAGTTTGATCAGCACATTGACATAGAACAAAATGGTAATACAGCAAAAATAACCTTAGTGGATAAACTTTTGTTCCAAAGTGGTAAAGCCTCTATAGAACCTGCAGAACTAAAAACTTTGAATCTAATTTTAGAGTCTCTCCATAAGCTTAATGGCACTAGAAATTTCTCTATTTCTGGACATACAGATAGTGTCCCTATTCGAAACTCAGAGTTTCCTTCTAACTGGTATCTTTCAACCATGAGAGCTTTGCGGATTTTAGATGCTTTTGTTGCTAAGAATTTTTCTGAAAATCACTTATCTGCACAAGGTTTTGCCCAGTACAAGCCACTTGATCTTGGCCAAGACAAAAATGGAAAGACAACAACAAGCAATCAAGCAATAAACAGAAGAGTTGAGATTTATATCCAATGAAAAAAAATCTACTTCTATTAGTATTCTTTTTTTCGAATTCAGTAGACTTATTTGGAAAGAGACCCTTTCCACTCTATGAGTCTCCAAGACTCCAGGGTTTTGGTGGAGCAGGAACTGCTCTTGTAGAAGGCGAAGATGCTATTTTTTATAACCCTTCGCAAATTAACTCTAAAAAAGGACATCAACTTATTAGCATCGTGTCTCCCACTATAACTTTTACAACTATTCGCCCAGAGGAAGCCGTTCAAACAGCCACAGCTTATTCCTCTTACAGTAATGTAAAAAACATAACTGAACATTTCAATCTCTTTAAAAAAGGAAATGTTTTTTTAGGCGCACAAAATCATACTGGATTTATTCTAGACCATAGTGCTTTTGGTATATTAGGAACAATGCAGCGCAACTTACACATGGATGACGGAGACGGCAAACCTCTTACACAAGAATCGATTGATAATCTTAGATATGACTTTGAAACTATGTACGATTTATCCACCTATTTTGGAGCCAGTCGAACTTTTTTTACAAATTTTGACGTTGGTTTTTTAGCGCGATTTGTCTACACACTTTCCCAAAGTCTCACAAAGACAGTTGCTGGGGTCGAGGACACAAAAGACATCAACACCTCTAATAACACTCTTGATCTTGCTACAGAAAAATCTGGACTAGGTATTGGAGGAGATCTTGGAGTCACCTACCATCTTCCAAACGACAATGCAGATATTACCTTTGCTGCAGTAGCCCAAAATATCCTAGCTCTTCACTACTTTGGACCAAACAAACCTGATAATGTCCCCATGGCAATAAACCTTGGCTTTGGTTATAAAAGAAGTCTGTTTCGTAGTGAACAAAATTTTCTTATCGCAATAGATTTAAAAGATATTCTTTCCCAACATGAACCTTACCTCCTTACAAAACTTCATATGGGAGTTATGTGGAGGTATTCAGACTTAGTTTCTCTAAGCACTGGACTCAATCAAGGCTATCCTACTTTTGGTCTCGGGCTTGCTTATAAATTTATAGAACTTCAATTTGCCCATTACGCTGTTGAACTCAGCAAGACAGGGCAATCCAGACCAAGCAAAAGAAACTCCCTTCTTTTACGTGTTGGATGGCTTTTTTAAAAGAAAAGAAATACTCTTAAAATTACATCAAACCAACAAAAAGAAGAGAGACTTCTATGAAAAAATCTTTTTCACAAAATCAAGGTTTTTATACATTGTTAGGTGGTTTAAGTTTTTTTTATTTGTTGATCATTTGGACTACAGAATTCTTACCCATGCAAGATCTGCCTCAGCATCTTTTCCAAACACTTGCTTACACACTAAAAGGTTCAGATCACCCATGGACAGATCTTTATGATATAGGAGTTGTGTTTGGTCCTTACTCTTTTTTTTACTATTTCACCTCTTTTGCTTACTCTATTTTAGGCGATATGCTCCTTGCAGGCAAACTCTACGTTTCTTTTTGTTTTCTAGGATTCGTCTTATTAGCTCTCTCAGCTAGTGAACTGAATAAGAAGAGAGGCTCCCTTTGGCCAATACTCCTAATACTTCCTATTTTTTTTAATCAGACCTATTTCCTAGGTTTTACAGGCTATATTTTAGGCGTTCCAATTAGTTTATATCTTCTACTTGAGTATTATAAAATTCTTATTGAAAAAAAAGAAGTCACAAAAACTCTCCACACTCTTCTTATCTTAGGACATATCCTCGTTTTTCTTTCTCACCCACACCCTTTTGCTATTTATCTTTTTCTTGTCTCTATCTTACTTCTTTGGTCTTATTTTAAAAAAAACAAGTCTCTTCTTCTTTTTCTCTATCCAGTTATTTCTGGTATTTCATTTATTATTTGGTTTTATTTAAAAGGAAACCCCGCATCACACTTGCAACCTTTTTCATCTCTTTTTCGTTGGTGGCCTTTTAAACAAAATCTTTTTTATCTTCTTCAATTTTTCACAGGAATGAAAATATCAGAAAATCTCGATTTTATTTCTATTTTCTTTTGGTCCTTAACTTTTTTAGCTCCCCTCTATTTTATTCTCAAAAAAGAGAGGATAAAAAATCATCTCCGTTTGATTTTTTTTGTCGTTTTTTCTTTTTTTCTTTTCCTCTATTTCTTAGCTCCTATTTACATATACCCAACTTACACCTATGTGAACACAAGGCTTGCGCCATTTGTTTATCTTGCCTTTGTGCTTTTTCTTTCTCAAATAAAAAGTAATAAATTTACAAGCGCTGCCACAGTCCTTGCGTCTTTTTATTTTGCTTTTTTTAACTTTTTTGTTCACAGAGGTGTGTCAAAAGAAATTTCTGAAATAAAAGAATCTTTTGAAGCCTTGCCTAAAGGATCTACATTTCTTCCTCTTCTTTTTTCAAGTGACTCAAAATTTCTAGACTCTTCTTTTTTCTTTCAAACACATACACATGTCCACTACTATTACCATATTCAAACTCAAGATGGAGTGAGCTTTGCTCTTTTTAAAAACCCTCTCCAGGCTGTGAAATTTAAAAACCCAACAAAAACTCTACCTGCTCCAGAAAGAGGACTTTACTTCAGTTGGAGACGACATGGGGAGCTTTATCCTTATATTCTTGTTCGCTATCCAACAGAACATTTTTATAGAACAAAGCCTATACATTTTAAAGAGGTGAAGCGAAGCGGACCATGGCATGTGTTTGAGCGTTTATAAAGAATCTAAACACAAAAAAACACTTTTTTCTTTTTCAAGGTAACACTCTAAGAACCACATCATCCGAATTTTCTTTTCCAGTTGAATCTTTTCCTGTGAAACGGAAAGTATAAACCCCTGCTGTTAAATTTTTGAGTCTTAAACTCGAATATATTTCATTGGAATCTAGTTTTTCTTCTCCGACTAAGCTTTTGTGGGTAGAGGAAACAAGAGACCAAGAAGTTGAAACACAAAGACCTTCTTTTGCTTCACAGCTTCCTATGAGTGCAGTAGAATTGTTTGGAAGTTTAATTGTTTGATCAGCACCAGCTGTCACCCTTGGCCAATTAGGTTCCTCAGAAGATCCTTTCACAACAACACGCACAGTGTCACGCACAATGTCTTCTGAGTCATCCATAGCTATTAATTCAAAAACATAAGTCCCCTCTTCTAGACCTGTCACTTCTGTTTTTGGCGAATCATAGTCTGCAACAATCGAGGAACTGCTTGGCCCAGACCTTTGACTCCACAAACTAACAGCCACAAGCCCGTCTTTATCTTCAACAGAACCTTGCAGGAGAGTCCCTGTGGTTTTTGCCTCTAAAAATTGATCAGGACCTGCTTCTACAAGAGGTGGAAAGTTAACTGCAAGATGAACTATGTCCTTAGAAATAGCTCCTTCATTATCTTTCACTGTTAACCGAAACTGATAATTCCCAGAAACCGCACCATCAACTCTTGTGGATGCTGACTCGGGATTAGCAATTGCTCCTTGACTTGGGCCATCAACTTGTTGCCATAAATAAGACATAATATTGCCATCAGGATCATGACTTCTTGTGCCATCAAGAAATATTCGCTCTGTAGCACTTATTTTATTTTTGTAACCAGCATCTGCCGAAGGACTGGTATTTTCATTACGAACAAAAAGATAGCTTTCCTGAAAAAGAATATGTCCATCATTATCTGAAGCCTTAAAACGAAAACCATAATCTCCTTTTACAAGATTTTTTAGATTTAACTCATGTTCCCAAGTGAAGTTTTTTGAATTTTTCACATTCACAGTTTGGCCAAAAATTTGCTTCCATTCTGTGAGTAAAATTTGTCCATCATAGTCTTCTGCTTGACCAAGCAAAATAGATGTATTCTGTGGTAACCGGATAAGTTGATCACGAGTTGTTAAAACTCGTGGGTAACCAAAAAAACCTGAGACATGAAGAAAGTTGTTTGGTGAGCCCTTAGTGTCAGGGATGATGTTTTTTAGAGACGCTTCCATAAGAAGAACTTCGACTTCACTTGGTGTCAAGTGAGGAGCCTTTTCAAGAAGAAGAGCCACTGCACCTGCCACATGTGGCGAAGCCATTGAAGTTCCGTTAAAACTAATAAAGGCTTCATCAGAAGTTCTACCAGCAGAAACTATATCAACACCAGGGGCTATGATATCAATACACTCTCCCCAGTTACTAAAACCAGCAAAACGATCACTCCTGTCACTTGCAGCTACTGTGATGGCTTCTGCAACTCCTGATGGGGAACCACTACAAGCATCGCTAGAAGAATTTCCTGCAGCAACGACGACAGTAATCCCTGCTTCTACTGTGTTTTTTACAGCTTGATCCCAAGCTTCACTCTTTGAACCACCAAGAGACATATTCATGACAGCAGGTTTTTTATGATTCGTTATAACCCATTCCATACCCGATAAAATAACATCTAGAGTTGTTCCTCCAAGACATTTAAAAACACGAACAGGATGAATCACAGCTTCTCTAGCTACACCAGAGTCTGTGCCAAGAACAGTACCTGAAACATGTGTGCCATGACCATTGCAGTCTTCAAAAGCAGAGAACTTTTCCCCAAAAGGGGAATAACCATCTCCCACTCTCCCTTGAAATTCTTCATGAGAAGCTTTTAACCCAGTATCAACCACGTAAACGTGCACATCTTTCCCTGTGTAAGGCACAACATAAGCGTCATCAAGTTCCTTGTTCTTTTGATCAATACGATCAAGTCCCCAGCTTTTGATCACGGGAGGAAAGCTAGAAAGGGTAATAACTTCATTTTTAGAAATAGATTTCACCCAAGAATTTCTTCTTAACAAAGAAACCCCTGCAGGAGAAAGACGTACATGTGCTCCAAAAAAAATTTTAGAGTATGTTTGTAAAGTTTTACCTCCTAACAATGTAACTTTTTTTTCTAACTCTTCTAGAATTAATAATATTTGGTTTGAGCTGTGATAAGGAGAGGGTTGATCTTCCAGTACGACAATATATTCCCCAGAAGGGTGTTTTATAAAATCCTTGTAAGAAGACAAAACTATTTTTGGGTTTAAAATAAAAAGTAACAAAAATATCAAAAAAGAAAGATGCTTCAGTCCCATGCGAACAACTCCTCTTTAGTGCTTACTTTTTTAATAAGAAATATCCTCCTTAGAATACTCTTTTTCTAAATCACATCCTAAGGAAAATTTGCTATTATAAGAATATATGAATCAACAAAAAAATGGTGGAGAATGTTAAAAAAAATATTGAAATTGCATTTTTTTTTAATTTTACTTGGTGATTACTCTTGCCAAAGAAAAGAAACTTCCTCTATACCACATTCGCAAAACGAAATGTTCACTAAAAATAATGACTCAAATAATTTAGAAAATCAAAGTAACTTTACATTTAAGAAAATAAAAAATACTCCTCTAGAAATTGTTGATTCTAACGCTATGACTTCTGATACTACTAATTTTATCACTGTAACAAATAGTAGTTCAATAAAGGGTGATACTGTCACTGCGCGATGTAATGATGACTTTATCATGACAGGTTATACATGCCACGAAAGTCACTAAGGTTGCTCTCTCTTATATGAAAAAAGATCAAAATGGAGGTTTATATGATGATGGTGCTAAATTTACTAGTAACAATTCGTGTGTGGCATACTGTGATGGTACACCCAGCATATACAATCCTTACTCAACTGGCATCACGGCTTATGCAATATGTTTAAAAATTAAATAAAAACAAAACTCTCCTGAGATCTTATTTTTTAAAAAAACAGGACTTTTATGAACAAAAAAATTTTTATAGGGTTTTTTTTTCTTTTAACTTTAATAGAATCTTGTAAGCCTTCTTTAAAATCAGAAAAAGATCTTCGCAAATTTCAAACAGCTGAAGAAGAAGTCACTAAACATCTAACACCAAAAGAAAATAAAAATATCTCTGATGCTAATATCCTCATAAACAACCAAACAAATAATCTAATAGAAAATTCTGAAATAGATGAGCAAGAAAACAGCGACTCCTATAGCACCTACTACATCGATAAAGACGATGACGGTTACGGAGATATAAATATCCCTCTTCAAGAAGTCAGTCGACCTTCAGGATATGTAACCGACTCTACAGACTGTAATGACAACGATAGCAATGTTTACCCTGGAGCCGAAGAATCTTGTGGTGACACAAAAGATAAAAATTGCGATGGATTCACTCCACTTCTTCTTTTTCCAGATGAAGATCAAGATGGTTACGGTGATCCAAATGGAATCACTATAGCAGCCGATACAGCAACTTGCGCGTACACTCATTATTCTCTGACATCAGGTGACTGTGACGACACTGACTCTGATCTCACTCCAAACACAGAATGGTATCAAGACTACGATCAAGATGGTTCAGGAGCAGGAATACCTATTTACGTTCAATGTGAAAATCCATCGACATCTGTTATTACTTTAAGCTCTAATGATAAAGACTGCGATGATAAAAATGCTGATATGTATGACTCTAACACAGGTTGTATTGTAGAAGGAGATGAAAACGACACAAACTACACAAACTACTACTATGACAGTGATAACGATGGATATGGAGACTCTAGCACTTCACAAAGAACTATGAGTAAACCAAATAACTATGTCGAAAATAAAGATGATTGTGACGATAGTAACAATTTTATAAATCCAGCTGGAGTAGAAATTTGTGGAGAAACCATAGACAAAAATTGTGACGGTTTTCTCTATGATACTCTCTACCGAGATCAAGATGAAGATGGCTACGGGGATTCAGCGAGTCAAAGCATAGAAGCAACAAAAACACACTGCCTTCTTTCAAAATATTCAAACCTCAATACAGACTGTGACGATACAGATCCAAATAAAAATTCAGACACCAAGTGGTACGAAGACTACGATGAAGATGGTTACGGAAAAAGCTCTGGAAATGTCATTTACACCCAATGTGAAGAACCTTTGTCTTCTATTCTTCAATTTGTTAATAATCAAGAGGACTGTGATGATATAGCCCTTCCAATTTAGATTGATCGTTTTTTTACGATGTCAATAACAGTTTCAAGTGGATTATCAACAGCCTCTAAAAATCTTTTCTTCAAATCATTTTTCAAAGGAAACCAAGATTCTT
>CANFEH010000026.1 GCA_947445855.1 Zetaproteobacteria bacterium | reverse complement strand
TAGCTCGAAAGATCTTTGGGCGTTGGTCAAGACTACAGTTCGGAGTATAGAAGATTCTGATGATGGTTTTTTCATGAAATAACTATACTAAAAAAACAAAGTGCGTAACATCAGTTATTAAATTAGGATTTTTGTGTTAGAGAATAAATTAAAAAAAAGAATAGAAAAGCTAGAGCATAAAAAAATTATTTTCGCAGCTCTTCATAGAGGAGGAAGCTCTGTTTTTGATGATATTGTCTTACATATAATCAAACTTAAATATTTAGGAAAAATCGATATAAAAAAAAGTAATTCTAATCTAACCTCTATACTAGAAGAAGTAAGCGATCAGCCCTCTTTTTGTTTTAGAGTGGATACTCTTGAAAATGAGAAAGTAAGTAATCAAAAAAAAATTGAACTTATTGAAAAATTTTTTTTTAATTATTATTCAATGTATAGGGTTTCCACAGATTTACCTGTTCTTGTGATGGAAGAATTTATCAAAACAAAAAATACTAAAGTTGTTCTTTTGATTCGAGATGTGAGAGATTGTATGTGTAGCGGTTATTATTCCTTTAATCTTCTTCATGGCAATGGGCTTGAAGATGCAAATCAAAAAAATGACTACCTAAGTGGAATAGATCGTTATGTTTTAGATAAAATGGTTCCCAAATATAATGAAGCGCTTAAAGTTATTAATAGAATAAAAGAAAATCCAGAAAATCAAATTTTCCGTTATGAAGATATGATAAAAAATCCAAAAAGTTTTGTGGCTAAAATATGTGAGATTATAGATCTTCAAGAAGACCGCTATGAGCTAGCTTGGAATTTATTAAGCAGACTTTTTGATTATCAAAATATTTCTTATGATGAAACAAAGCATATGCGTCAGGTTTTTCCAGGTAACTATAAAAAAGAGTTGAAAGAAACTAGTATTATAACTGTGAATAATGCTTTTCAAGCTTATTTAGAAGAGTATGGGTATCTGTAGAATTGAGTAACTATCATTTAATCTTTATGGTCTAGATCTAATTTTCAATTTCTTCCATTAATAGAATTCCTGTTGCTCAGTTTGATTTTTTTTTAAAATTGAAGAAGAAATGGAAGGGTTTTTGTCAATCAGAGCGGTCAATTCTTTAAAACGATTTGAACATTGCCAGTTGTAAGCTGTTTTTATAATTTCTTCTATGTTTGTTATTTGTGTTTTCCAGCCAAGAATTTTTTCTGCTGTTTCATTTTTGCCAATTAAAATAGCTGGATCCCCAGGTCTTCTCGGAGAATTCTTTATTTGGATTTTTTTGCCTAAGATTTTCTCAAGAGCTTGAATGATTTCTAAAATAGAAAATCCTTGTTCATTAGCAAGATTAATTCTAAGACAAGCCTCTTTTTTTTCTAAATAGTTAAGAGCTTTTAAGTGAGCATTTGCTAAATCACTGACGTGAATGTAATCTCTAATGCAAGTTCCATCATAAGTCTCGTAGTCTCTTCCATTAATAGAAATAGGTTTGTTTTCAAGAGCAGCTCTTACGAGTAAAGGAATCAGGTGTGTTTCTGGTGTATGAACTTCTCCTACTTCTAAATCTTTTTCTGTGCCACAAGCGTTAAAGTATCTAAGAGATATCGAGCTTAGCCCATAAGCTGTGTGATAGTCTTTTAGAATTTCTTCTATAAAAAATTTTGTTCGACCATAAGGGTTAAGAGGTTTGGTTTTTGTTTTTTCTCTGATAGGGATTTTTTTTGGTTTTCCATATACAGAAGCTGAAGATGAGAAGATTATTTTTTTTACATTAAATTCTAGCATTTTTTCTAGAAGTTTTATGGTTCCTACCACATTATTTTCATAGTATTTTTTAGGGTTTTGAACAGATTCTTCTACAAGACTACTAGCTGCAAAATGGAGTACAGCTGTTATTTCGAAAGTAGAAAATATTTTTTCTAATAGTTTTTCATTTGAAATGGAACCTTCATAAAAAAAATCACTCTTATTTAAGTCCCTTGTCCCTGAAGAAAGGTTATCAAGTGTAATGGTCTTGTAATCATATTGTTGAAGAAGTTTGGTTGTCGTGGAACCAATGTAACCAGCTCCTCCTGTTACGAGGACGATTTTTTCCATTCTTTCTTCTCTGTGGCATGTCTTGTTTTTAGTTTGGGTTATTTCTTAAGATATCACTGTGTGATCTCCTTTTGTTTTTGTAAAGATCTATTTGTAGTTTTTTGTTTTTAGGTTCAAAAAAAAGAGGAGATGTCACTTGTGTTACGGTGTTTTTATTATATGTGTCATTGCTTAGCACAAATAACTCGCTGGCATCAATTTCTTGGTTTATCTTTATCTAAAGGGGTTCAGTTTGAGAGTTTTAAAATATTAGAAGAGTGCACAAAAAAAGATTTTGAAAAATTGTGTGATGAATTCTATCGGGAGAAATCATTTGCTTTGCTCATAGAAAAAGCAAAAGGAGCTCGATTTTTTTCTTCAAAGGAGGATCTTTGTGATCTTTTGCATGAGTCATTGCAGGATCTTCTGAAAGAATCCTGCTCGTTGATTACAGTGGGTGATTCTTTGTACCCATCTTTTTTACTAGAAACAAAGGATCGTCCTCTTTGTCTTTTTGTTAAAGGAAACCCTTCTCTCTTAAAACAAGAAATGATCAGTGTAGTTGGCTCTCGCAGGGCTTCTCCTTTTGCTCTTGATAAAAGTTTTGAGATAGCATCTTTTTTGACACGTCTAGGTTATGTGATTGTGAGTGGTGGGGCCTACGGATGCGACGCGCTTGCTCATAAAGGAGCTCTTGCACATGGAGGAGAAGCTTCAACTCTTGCGGTTTTTGCAGGTGGTTTTAGTCAGCTTTATCCAAAGGGGAATGAGTTTCTTTTTAAAGAAATTTTGGACCAGGGAGGAGCTCTTGTGACAGAACGTCTTTGGCATCAAAGTTCAAAACCCTATGACTTTCCTATTCGTAATCGGATTATTAGTGGGCTCTGCTGGACCACTCTTGTCATGGATGCTTCTCTTAAGTCAGGAACTCTTGTCACTGCTTATAAGGCTCTTGACGAGGGGCGAAATGTCTTTGTTTTAAAATCAAAGGCTCATGCACTTCCTGCTTCTGGGATTGAACTTCTTATAGAACAGGGAGCTCTGTCGTTTGAAACAAAAGAAGAGCTTTATGGGCTCTTAAAAGAAACCGAGGTGAGTTGTGTTTAAGAGAAATCCTTCTTGGCTTGAAGAAGTTTTGCAAGTTGTGAAAGAGGACTCTTTAGATGAGCTTGTCCTTCGTGGTGATGGCTACTCTTTCGGTACAAGGAAGCAAGAAAATGTGATTTTAAAAGATAATTTTATGAAAGGATCTTCGTTCACAAGAGATCTTCAAGAATTTTCTTTAAGTCGCGGTTTGCGTCTTGATCCAAAGAGTCCTTTTTCAGGAGGAACTATGCGAGGGGGAGCTTACAGGTGGCAATGTGTGATCCCCCCTGTCGTAAAAGAGTCTATCTTATTTCTGAGAAGACATCGCTTTGAAGCTTTGAGCTTAGAAGATTTTTCTTATGAAAATGGGATGAGATCTAAACTTGATCACCTTGTAGAAGAAGGTTCTCCGTTTATCATACTTGGTGCTACAGGTGCTGGAAAAACTTCTTTTATGCAAGCTATTCTTCGAGAGTATTTTATATCTAAGCGTCTTTTAATTTTAGAAGAATATGAAGAACTTCATTTAGAAAGCCCTCTGTGGTCTCGGCTTCTTGCTCGCAAAGAGGGGATCGAAGCAGAGGAGGCTTTTTCTTTGGGGTTTATTTTTAAAGAGGCTCTTCGTTTGAGGCCTGATCAACTTGTTTTGGGAGAGCTTCGCTCAGAGGAGTTAAAAGTTTTTTTTGAAGCTTGTCACTCTGGTCATAAAAGTACTTGCGCCACTATGCATGGTGGAAGTCTTGAGGATCTTAAGAAAAGAATTTTATTGATTCTAGGTGGGAGCTATTCACAAGTGAGGGAACTTCTTAGTGGACTTTCTTTAGGGGTCATTTTGCTTTCTTTTAAAGAAGAAGGAAGACCAAAGATTCAGGCTCTCGAAAATCTTAGGAGCTGTTTTTAGTTATTTTGGAAAAAACTTTGATATGATTTTAGAAAAAAGACCTTTTTTCGCTGGAGGTTTTTTTGAGTGAGGAGAAAATGTTTTTTTTTCGTAAGAATCTTTTCCAAATTTATTTTTGTAAGAAGAATCTCTTTGAGTTCTTTTGTTGTCAAAGCTTCTTTCAGATCTTTTTTTATCAAAAGAATCATTTCGTGAGTATTCATTCTTTCTAGGAGATGCAAATCGAGAAGGCTTTTCAAAAGATCTGTGCGCGCTGTCTCTTGTGTATTCTCTAGTCTCTTTGTGTAAGAATGGAGTTCTATGTTCTTCTTCTCCGTATGGATTTTTTGCTAGATCCTCTATTCCTTCTAAAGATGTCTTGTCTAACAGACTGGCCATTGGAAGTTTATCTCCGAGGAGTTTCTTAATACTTTCATAGTTGTGAGCGTAGTCTTCACAAATAAAGCTATAGCTTTCTCCACTTGCTCCTGCACGTGCTGTTCGTCCAATTCTATGAATATAGTTAGAAGCGTCATCAGGGAGATCGAAGTTATACACATGAGAAACCCCAGAGATATGAAGCCCTCTGCTCGCAACATCTGTAGCTATGAGGATTTTTGTATCTCCATTTTTAATATCTGTGATGAGCTTTGTTCTTTTGTTTTGTGGTAAGTCACCTGAAATCATTTTTGCGTTGAAATTATTTTTTTCGAGTTTCAAAAGAAGCCAAGCAGCTACAAGCTTTGTATTCGTGAAAACAATAGCGCAAAGAGGATCATGTGCCTTGAGAAGAGATATAAGTAGTTTGATTTTATCTTCATTATCACAAATAATAAGGTGTTGCTTTATAGTCTCTGGTGTTAGCTCTACATGATTTAAGCTAACAAACTCTGGTTTATTCAAATATTTTTCACAAAGTTCTCGCGAGCGCTCATCAGAAGTAGCTGAAAAAGCTAATTTTTGAATATTTTTTGGAAGTTTACTCAGAATGCTTTCTACGTCTTTTGAGAAGCCCATATCAAACATTCGGTCTACTTCATCACAAATAAAAAGCTTGAGTTGAGAAAGTTTGATTTCAGACTGTTCTTCTAAGTCAAGTAGTCTGCCAGGAGTCGCGACAACAAGATCAACCCCTTTTTTAAGAGCGCTAATTTGGGGTTCAATAGATACTCCGCCATAGACAGCTAAGGTTCTCGCGTCTAAATTTCCAAGTAGGCACTGAGCTTCTTCTTCTATTTGGACAGCTAGTTCTCTTGTTGGGCAAAGGATAAGAGCAAGAGGATGTTTTGTCTTTTTGTCATGAAAAGTTCTCTGTTTTATGAGTTTTTCTGCGAATGTGATGAGAAAGGCGCCAGTCTTACCTGTCCCTGTTTGAGCAAAACCAGCTAAGTCTTTGCCAGCAAGTGAAAAGGGAAGAGACTTTTCTTGGATTTCTGTCGGATATTCCCAACCATGGGCGGCAAGAGCATTTGATACTTCTTCGGAAACACCAAGCTTTTCAAAAGTAGGTTTTTCTTGAAAATCCTCTATTTCTAGTTCTTCAGAATTTCCGCTGAACTCCTCTTCTAAGTTGTTCAATGTATCGTTAGCGAGGTCTTCTGTTTCTTTTTCTTTCGCAGGATCTTGGCTCATTTGTGTCTCTCTTTGGACTTTTTTGTCATGGAGGATATTTGCTCAAGCTTTGAGAGGAGCAAAATTTCGTTGCATATATTGAAAAGAGGCTATCATACTAGTGAACTCAGCATAAAAGGCAATCTCTTTATGATTTCTATTCTAAATAGGCTTTTTTTTTGCTAAAAAAGAATTCAAAAGCACAGGAAAAAATTTTATAGCTTAATGTGCTCTGAATGAGTTTTAAACTTAAGCCATCTCAAAGAAAAAGGATGTTTCAATGAAAGACAGTAGGGAACTCTCTAGAATAATTGGATTATTTTTTTTATTCCCATGCGTTCTTGTATCTTGCCAAACAGATAAGGACTTAGAGCGGGATCGTCGTATTTTTAGTATGCAGACAAAGCTTATTGAGCTTGAGAAGAGTTTGAATACAAAGGCAGAGGTTAATGAAAAGAATCTTTCTCGCGGCATGGTTGAGTATCAAAGTTTCTCTGAAGAGATGGGAAGAGACTTACAACTTCTTCAGGGCAAGGTTCAGACATTAGAACATTTTCTTGGAGTAGATGAGATTCAGGCAGATGAGTTCGCGTCAAAAGCTCCAGAGCAAAAGATAGCAGTGCTGACAACTGATTTAGAGCACATGACTAACAGAGTGGAAGAATTGGAGAAGAAGCTAGAAACTGTGAGCAATACTCAGAATGAGCTTTTTAAAAGTGTAGAGAGTGTTTTAAAAGCTGGGGGTAATAAAAAGCTTGGATCTCCCTCTAGTTCTTCTAGTAAAAAAGTATCTTTTTCCTCTGTGAAAGAAGTTGAGAAGGCCTACGAGGACAAATGGTATACTCACATCATTGAAAACTACGAAAGCACTAAGAAAAAATTTGGAAAAGCAGATCAGTATGATGTGAGTTTTTTCTACGGAGGAAGTCTGTTTAAACTTGGGCGTATCAGTGAGGCAGCTCTTGTTTTTGATGAACTTCTGAATGAAAAAACAAAGAGTGAGAAATTGCCGCAGATTTATTTAAGACTAGGTGATTGTTTTAGACTCCTTGGAAAGAAAGATGTAGCTCTTATTTATTATGAAGAGCTTATCGAAAAATATCCAAAAGACTCTCAAGCAAAATTAGCAAAAGAATATTTAGAACAACTTAGGAAAATATGAAAGAAAATCCTTTAATTATTGGTATTGAGACAAGCTGTGATGAAACTGCTTTAGCCTTGATTCAAAATGGGAAAATATTAGTATCTCTTGTTTCTTCACAAGTGAAGGATCACGCTAAGTTTGGTGGTGTCATTCCTGAAATTGCAGCTAGGAAGCACCTTGAGGTGATCTCTCATTTGTATGAGGATTTGCTTTTGCAAGCAGGTGTGAAAGAAAGTGATATTGACTTTATAACAGTGACACAAGGGCCTGGGCTTGTAGGTGCTTTGCTTGTAGGAAATCTTTTTGCAAAAGGCTTAGCTGCAAATCTTAGGATTCCTCTATTACCTGTAAATCATGTGCATGCTCATGTTCATGGGGCTTTGCTTTCTTTGGAAGAAGGTAAAAAAAATGAAGATATTTTTCCTTGCTTAAGTCTTGTCGTTTCTGGAGGTCATACTAATCTTTTTTATATGAAATCTCCTATTCATTTTGAGTTAGTGTCTCAAAGTTTAGACGATGCTTGTGGAGAATGTTTTGACAAGGTTGGTAAAATGCTTGGACTACCTTATCCTGGTGGGCCTATCATTGAAAAGACAGCTAGAAAAGGAGATCCTACAAAGTTTCCTATGCCAAAAATGATGACAAAGACAAAAACTTTGGATTTTAGTTATTCTGGCTTAAAAACTCATCTGTATTACCTCCTTAAGGAACAAGAGACTCCTCTAAGTGAAGAGACTCTTGCCAATATTTGCGCTTCGTTTCAAGATAATGCTTTTGAACAACTTGTGAGACGTCTAAAACAAGCTTGTAATCTTTTTCCAGAAGTAAAAAGTATTCTTATTGCTGGTGGTGTGGCTGCTAATTTACGATTTAGAGAGCTTCTCAGTAAGGACTTAAAAATACCTGCTATATTTCCAGCTCTTCTTTATTGCTCTGATAATGCTGCTATGGTGGCTGCTTATGGAGAGGCTATTTACAAGGCTAAAGGAGAAGCTGGCTTGAAGCAAGATTTGAGTTTTGAGTCATACTCTCGTTATCATGAATTACCAGAAGGGGGGCTTTAAGAATGGCAAAGTTAAAAAGGCAAAAGAGCCCTCGCAATTTAGGACATATTTATCAAAAAAGAAGCTTGAGTCAGGTTTTTTTGAAAGAATCTTGGCCTTGCGAAGAAATAGCAGAAATTCTTGTAAGAGAAGGGGTTTCCTCTGTTCTTGAAATTGGTCCTGGGTCTGGAGCTTTAACAAAAGAATTGTTAGCAAGAGGACTTCATGTTTTTGCCATTGAAAAAGATGAAAGATTTGTCACTTATTTAAGAGAAGAGTTAGCTCCTCTTTATGAAGAAAAGGGAGTCACTCTTGATGTTCTTCATGAAGATATTTTGAAGTTTGATTTGAAAACGTTTTTATCTGATAATAAAGATGTACAAGCTGTTGTTGGCAATATTCCTTATAGTATCTCGACTCCAATTGTTTTCCACATTTTACCTGAGATTTCAAAAATTAAAAAAGCAGTATTGCTTGTTCAGCTTGAGTTTGCAGAAAGACTTGCTTCTGAACCTGGAAAAAAAAGTTACGGAAGTCTTAGTGTTTACACACAACTTAGATCTCAGATTTGCTTTGAATTTGTGGTTGAGAAAGAATCCTTTGTTCCTGTTCCAAAAGTAGATAGTGCGGTCATTTCTTTTTCTAGTAAAAATTCCATTCACTCACAAGAGGTTCTTCAAAAAGTAGAGAAACTTACAAAAGTAGCTTTTTCCCAAAGAAGAAAAAAACTAAGTAATGCTTTAAAACCTTTTTTAACATCTACGCCAGAAGCAAACATCACTATTGACCTCACAAGACGTCCTGACACTGTCTCTCCTGAAGAATTTGTAGATCTTGCTCGAGTTTTTTTTCGAGACATAGAGTGAAATTTCAAAAATGTCGAAGCGACGTAGTGAAAATTTTTTTTCTGACCTGATGGATAGATGTTAAAATTTTTTTTTGAAAAGTTTCTTTAAGAGGTTTTGTTCTTAAGCCTTTAAATCCTGTGAATTTCAAAGTGACTCCAATGGACAGAAGATATGAGACTTTTTGAGTTGCTAGAGAAAAGATTTCTTTTTGTGTTAGACTGTTTTCGATATCATGAATTGTTTTTTCAGAGAAACCACCCAACTCTTTTAGAGGTTCGAAATTTTGTGAGAGATCGGCTTTGAGCATTTCGATTACATCTTTTCGTGTGTACTCAATTTTATTTTCTGATTCTTCTAATTTAACTGGATGATGTCTAACAAGGATAGGTTTATAAGGGAAATTTTTTTTTAAAAGTCCTTTAAAAGGAGATTTTTCCAGTTGTGTGATTGAAAAGGTTTTAGAGCTTTTATCAAAAGGCATCGTTGCAAGCAGAGGGTTTAGAAGGCAAAGAAGATCACAATGAATTTTATTGGAAGCAATATCAAAATCAGATAACTTTTTAGCAGCGTAATGGAGTTCTAGAGAGTTAAGTGGGGTTATAAAATTGGCATAGCAAGTTCTAATCCAGTTTCTTCCAAAATGGAAACGAGAGCGAAAATTTTTGTAATGCTCTCTCATTCCTTCTAAGGAAGATGTGCCATAACCAAGACTTTTAACACTTTCTAAAAACTCTTTTTTGACAAGTTCTGAGCTATATTCGTTAGGGAAATAGTAATGAAATCTTTGAGCAATCTGGTCAGCTGTTCCTGTGTAATATTGTCTAAAATTTTCGCCACCTGAGCCATGGAGATAAAAAATATTAGTGGGCTCTCGGTGGGTAGGGAGGTATATTGGAAAATAAGCTCCAAGATTTCCATATTTCCAAAGTTCATAAGATTCTAAAGGAGAAATTTGTCCATTGAAAAGTCGTTTGTTTTTAATAGAAAACCCGAGAAAATCTCCTATTATATTGGCAATTTGGAAATCTTTTTGATACTTTTCTTGTCGATTAGATTGAAAATGAAGTCGTTCAATTTTAGAAAATGAAAAAGATGTTAGAGCTAGAACAACTCTAGAATCGAGCCCTCCTGTTAGGTCTATTTTAAGAGCGTGAGGAAATTTTTCTGCTAAGGCTTTAATGCGTGAAGACCATTTTGTCACGTAGTCAAGAAGAAGTTCTTCATAGGTTTTATTAGGATCAATGTAAATATTTTTATCTTCAAGTACTTCAAGGGTATTTGTTTCTCTTCTAATTTCTAGATAAAAATTTTTAGGAAGTACTTTTATTTCATCAACCATTGTGTTGTTTGATAGAAGTTGTAAGCCAAGAGCACTTCCTGGTTTAGTTGAAAAAAAAGGATTAGCTATAAGACCTGAATAAAGAGCCGGTTCATAAACTGTACAAGAAATTTTATTTTTTTCTAACCACTGCAAAAGGTAGTAAAAAGAATTTGAAAAAGCCCAGTCTTTGTCTTTTTTATAATAATAAAAAATTTCTTGTCCAATAGCATCAGTTTTAGCAATATAATAGTCTTTTTCTTCGGCTATTAGGCCAAATCTCCCATCAAAAAATTTTTCTGATTGAAAAGGTTCTTGTTTTATATAGCTTAGGAAAGCTTCTTCTCCGATTAAAATTGTGTCATCTAGATAAGCAATTCCAGAAAATCTCGTTTCAAAAGGTGTGATTAATTCTTTAGACGATAAAAAAATAATACCAGCTTTTTTCAGCTCTTGATCAGTAAAAACAGAAGAAACCATAAAATCACACAACCTACTCAGAGTGGTGGCACATTCTCTCATATTGTTTATAAAGTTCTTTCTGAGATCCTTCTGAGAGTTTTGACAATTTGTTCCAATAAAAACTTGAATCTATGTAATGCTCTTCAGAAAAGTTTTTCAATGCTAAAGTTCTTAGCCACATCTTTTTTAAATCTTTTGGTATAGAATTTTTTTCAAAAAACTCGATCCACTCCCTAGAAGTTCTTGAAGACAGTGACTGTGGATAAGCTTCTCTAGAAATAAACTGGAGGTACTCTGTGATCCACATTTTTTTATCTTTATTTTCTGGCCTTTTTGAAAGGCCCATTAAATATTCTCTCCACGGGAAGATTTCTTCTGTGGGCAGAGTCTTTTCTAGTTCCAAACGAGCTAAAACTTGTCTTCCTAAGTAAGACCCTAGAAGTTCATAAGATTTTTTGAGTTCATGTAAAAGTCTATCGCTTTCTTTTTTGTTTTGAAGAAAGTACTCGAGATCAGATTTTAAAAGTTGAATTTCATAAAAATCATAGTTATTAGCTTTGTTTTTTTCAAAAGATTTCAAGTGAGTTAAACTTTTTATAAGCTCTTTTTTAAGGGATGTTTCATTTTTTTCTTTTGCTTCATATATATTTTTTTTTAGCTCTTGAATAAAAAAATATGAATCTTCTGGAGCTAGGCATCTACGCCACTCAAGATATTCTTTTCCTCTTAGTGTTGGCCCATAGGAAAGAAATTCTGCTTTTGTGTGTGGGCATTTGTCTTTTAGAATGCCTTCGTAGCGGTATCGTTTTTCGCTTATAAAGTCATCTTTTTCTGGTGTGTAATATTTTTTAATAAATTGAGACCAGTCTTTTAAAATTTGATTTGTTTCACTTCCAAGGGCAGCTTCTAAAGAAATGTTGTTATAAATTTTAAGAGCATAGCTCATGCCTTTTTCATCTAGTAAATATTTTAAAAGAGAACCAGCAATTGTGTAGGACATTGCACCAGAATATTTCCAAAAAAAAGGAGAGAAAAGATCTGTTAGGCCATTAATTTTTCCATGAGCTATCAAGTAAGCTGCGCCCATATGAAGAGAACTTTCCTCTTCTTGTGGAGCTAAGGCTACAGCAATTCCTTCTGTGATAGCCATATTAGGGTGGAAGCCAAGGTTAAATGGAGCTTCTTCTGACAGGAGAGCATGAACAAGTTCATGTCGTAAAGTTTCGTGAGGAAACTCTTTAGAACTCAAATGAATGGATGGGGTAAATATATCTGTTACGTCAGTTTCATGAGCGCCGAAAATGAGTTTTTTTTGTGATTCATCATCATAAAAAAAAAATCTCACATGAGGCGATTTTTCAAGACCTATAATTTCTTTAATTTCTTTGGAGTGAAAAATAATTTCCTTTAATATTTTTTTTATACGATCAGGCTCTTGTTTGTCTTCATTGTAAAAAAGTGAAAAATCTTTTTTTTCTACTTTGGTTGTAAAGTTAGATTCTAGATTTTTCACACCAAACTGAAGACTTGGCGGTTTGAAAGAAAAAATATAGAGAATAAGAAAACTGCAAAAACAGATTTGAAAAAGTCTTTTTTGTTTATGAAGCAGAAATAGTAAAGCTGATCCTAAAAAAACATGCGAAGTTCTAGCCAGGTAGATACCCCAGTCGGTTTGAAGGAAGAAATCATAAATAGGCCCATGAAGGTGCCCAAAGAGAATATGTGTTTGTCTCTTTTGTGGAAATATATAAAAGAAAAGAAGACTCTGCAGAAGAGATACTAGGAACAAAAGAAAAGGTGAGAAAATTAAAAACTTTCTTTTTTTAGTTCTTCCAAGAAGAATCACATAAAAGAAAATATGGGAAAAAATAAATCCAGGATAGATATTAATAACAAACCACTTTAGGAAGTGTTCGTGGCTACAAGAACAGGTTTTTGATAAAAAAAGAAAACTAGGAACAACTAAAAAAGCTAAAGGATTTCCTACAAAAATTGCGAAAAAATATTTTCCTGACTCCCTCTTAACTTGAGAAAGAAAGTTTTTCAAATTTTTTTGAGGAATTAAAAAAGCTGTTAAGATGAAACATCCATAGAGAGAAAAAAGAGCTAAAAAAGTGTATTCATACTCAAGGTTTTGTCCAATAGAAAAAGCTAAAGGCAAAATTGATGCTAAAAATGAGAGAATATAAGAAAGGATAAGTATCAAGGGAGTCAGCTTTCTTTATTTAGGAGCAGTTTACCAATGTATGATGGTTTTTGCTTGAGAGTTTGATAGAGTTAAAACTTTTGATTGTTTAGAAGTTTCAGCTTGAGAGTCTATCTCTTCATTGAAATAAAGCAGAAACTCTCTTGAATACTCTGTTACGTAAGGAAAAAAATTGTTCCAAAGTTTAGATTTTTTGAGGCGGACTATTTTTTCTGGGGTGTTTTTTTTGTTACCTACTTGATAGTTAGTAAACCATTCATGTTCATTACTAAGGTCTGAGTCTTTGTAGATAGGAGAAAAAATAGAGACAAAAAAAACAGTCTTTCCTTTTTCTATTAAATTTTGTGTGCGACTAAAAAACTCTTCAAATTTTTGATTAAAGCTTGTCATGACAAGTGGAGTTAGCGATGTGACATGGAGTTTATAAACTGTTTCGAAAGGACGTGTCACGTGCTTAGACTTTGTATGAGAATTTATAATTTCAAGGTATTCTTTTTTCATACTAGGGCGTGGATGCAGAACACTTACAACTGAATCGTCATGAGAGACACAAGAAGAAAGATAAAGCAAAGCTAACAGGAAAATAAATTTTCTTAGCATAGGAAAAAACCTTCAGATCAAATAAAAAATTTCAAATCGTGTGCGTACTCTTAAACTTTATACTAACTTTTCTTTTCTTGCCTCGCAAGTCCTCAAAGTGTTCTTACTTCGATCTTATAAAAGGGCTTTTCTACTTGATTAACTTCAGCTTGAAAGCTAAAATAGTCCTGTTATTCACATATTTTTTTCTATTGAAGGAAAGGGGTTAATAAGAGAATGAATTTTTCCCTTAAAAAACTAGCTTTTTTGCTTTTGCTCGTCATTAGTCCTACTTTGTTATTTGCTTCGAGTGGAGGAGGTGCTGATCAGGTACCCATGGTGTTGTTAGGACTTGTTGTTTTGTTTCTAGGAGCGAAGATTGGTGGTGTATTAGCAACAAAGTATTCCCTACCAATTGTTCTTGGTGAGCTTCTGATGGGAATTCTCCTCGGGAATTTAATGCTTCTTGGTATCCCAGGTTTTGAGTTTATAAAAGAGTCTGATATTTTTCTGATTTTTGCTGAGATTGGCGTAATTCTTCTTCTTTTTGAAGTAGGCCTTGAGTCTAGCATGAATGATATGCTTAAAGTTGGTCCTGTGGCTTTGGTCGTGGCTGTGATTGGGGTGGTTGTTCCTTTTATTCTTGGGTGTGGGGTAAGCTGGTTTTTTATGCCAGATAAGTCGCCTTATATTCATGCCTTCATTGGTGCGACTTTATGTGCCACCAGTGTTGGAATTACTGCAAGAGTTTTAAAAGACCTTGGGAAACTTCAGCTAAAAGAGTCTAAAATTATTCTAGGGGCTGCTGTTATTGATGACGTTCTTGGCTTAATTATTTTAGCTGTTATTCAAGGGGTTATTATTAGTGCAGATACAGGTGGAGGAGCGATTTCTCCTCTTGAAATTTTTCAAATTGCATTCAAAGCAGTCGCTTTCTTAGTGGTAGCTCTGCTTTTGGGGGGAAAAATTACTCCATATCTATTCAAGTTCGGAGCGCGGTCCGAGATCACAGGGTCTCTTATTACTGTATCGCTCTCTTTTTGTTTCATCTTGGCTTATTTATCTCACTTAGTTGGGCTTGCTCCGATTGTGGGGGCTTTTGCAGCGGGGCTTTTGGTTGATGGTCATGGTTATGCTAAATTTTATGGACAAGAAGATACTATTGAAGCTTTGATTTTTCCTATTTCTAAGTTTTTTGTGCCTATCTTTTTTGTTCATATGGGAATGGGAGTTAACTTAGCAGCTTTCTCGAGTTTTTCTGTGATTCTTCTTGGTCTTAGTCTTTCCTTTGTTGCTATTCTTGGGAAGCAAGCTTGTGCTCTAGGTATTTTTGGAAAAAAAAATCAAAGTCTTTCAAAAATTCTTATTGGAATTGGTATGATTCCAAGAGGAGAAGTCGGTCTTATTTTTGCTGGTATTGGTGCCAAATTAATGCTTGATGGTTCTCCTGTTATAGATGACAACCTTTATGCTGCTATTATCATGATGGTTCTTCTCACTACTCTTGTGACACCTCCTCTTCTGAAAATTGTCATCGATAAAAAAGAAGCTAACTCCCATTAAAAAATAAGATTTTTGAGAAAATAGAAGTTCTCCCACTTTTCTTTTTTACTTTCACAAAGCATCTTCTTAAGTTTCTAGTTCTTTAACTTAAGGAGGTTTTGTGAAAAAAACTAATAGAAATGTTAGTTGGAAAATTTTATTACTAGGTCTTTTTTATACAATTTATTTTTTGAAGTCAGAAATTTGTTTTTCAAAAGTAGAGGATGTTGAAGCTTATAAAAGACAACTAGAAGTAATTGAAAAAGTTCGAGAAGAAGGTAAAAATCAAAGCGAAGAATTAGAACTTCTAGAAAAAAAAATGGGAGAATTAAGAAAAAACTTCTCTCCTTTTTTGAAATCTTCAAAAGAAGTCTCTTCTAAAGGAGTTAAAGACGCTAATTTCCCCCATTTTTTTAATACAAGACCTTCCAAAATATCTATTCCTGTAGGATTACAAGAAAAGCTTTTTCCAGGAGAAAAAGGTTTTGTTTCGATTCACGATCTTACACCTGATAGATTAAAAAAATTAGATTCCCAAGATTTTAAATCTCTTTTGACACATCTAAAAAATATTCCTCTTCAGTTAAAATGGAAAAACAAAAAAGGGCATTGCCAGTCTGGTAAAACAGCTATTGGTGTGCGCCTTTCTCATTGGGAAAAAAGCAATGGTATAGCCGTTCTCGCTTTGTTTCTTGGTATGAAAAAAGAGAGAAAACTTCTTGAAAAAATTCTATTAGAATACCCTAATGAGGTGACAAAAACTTTGAAAGAAAATGCTTTTTCCATATTGGATGAAAAACTTGTAGCAAATGTTCTTGTTAAATCAATAGATAGAGCTCCTCTGGAGAAATATAGAGAAGTAGCCTCTTCTACAGCTCATTTGGTTCAAGTCTATATTATGTATTGGGCTGATAAAAAACCAGACAGGTTGATGCTCGCTGTCACAGGGCTTGTTTTAGAGTCGACAAAAATTTTACATAAAAAAAATTATAAATTTGAGCCAGCTGAAAAAGGAATTTTGCTAGGTGCTCTATTAGCAGGGTCTCTTTTACGGACTCGTGACATTAAGTCTCAAGATGAAAGAAAACTTTGGATTGTGAACTCAATTGCTAATTTAGCTTGGGCCGCTAGTACCTTCTTAGGTGCTTTACCGGTTTCTAGTTCTATTGCAGCAGGGCTTGCTGCTACTCTTTCTATAGCTGTTGTGGCTTGGGAGGTGGTTGCAAATAAAACAGGAGTTCGTGATTTTAGTCCTGGTCTTAAAGAAATTGAAGGGCATATCGAATTTTCTGTTTTAGAAGCTGTTCAAAAGTTTCAGAATCAAAATAAGAAACTAGAAGCTCTTGAGATGCTTGCTTGGATGAGAAGTGCAATTCATATTAATGGCCTTTCTGATTAGGAAAAATAAAAATATTGGGCATTGATCTGTGCTCTTTTTGATTTTAAAAACACCAAAATTTCTCCATAAAACACTATTTATCCCCTAGTTATAATTCCGTCTTTTTTTAAAAAACAGCTATTTTACAAGCTTATTTAAAGTCTCAGTCTTTTCGTTTGCCAGTCTTTTTGATACCACACTTAGAAATCCATCTCTAAAAAAATAAATGACTGTAAATAAATGCAGTCAGTGACATGGGAGATCTTTACTGGTGTTAAAAAAGATTCTTAGTTTGTCATCTTTATGTGCTGGTTTGATTCTGGCTACTACTTCATGTGGAAAGACTTCTGATTTTAATCATGGAAAGATTGCTTGGGACTTAGATAATACTCCTGAGCGTATTGGTCTTGATAGGAAAGAATTTGAAATAGATTTTAATAAATTAGATAAACAAGGATTCTTGACAGAAAAACCTTGGAGTGATCACTATTGGCCTGATTATCAAGGTGGAATTAGTTACAGGTGGAATTCTTTTTCAACGAATGAACATGATAAAATTTTTTATAAAACAAAAAATTCTTCTCAGTTGACGAAGAAAGAAATCCAATATTTATCACCAGCTGAGAAATATGATCTTCTGTTAGGAGACGAGTCTTACTCTACAACTAGAAATGAAAGAACTAGAACAGGCGTTTTAACAGATTCAAACATTCCTTTTTGGTTTGGTGTTTGTCATGGTTGGGCTCCTGCTACTTTGTTTTATAAAAGCCCTAATCCTGTTACAGTAAGAAGAAGTGATGGTCTTGATATTTCATTTGGTTCTAGTGATATCAAAGCTCTTTTATCTCATTTTTTGATTGATCAATCGATTAACTCGAGAACCTACTGGGTGAGTCGTCGTTGCTACGTCGAAGAAGAAGAACTTAGAAGACAAATGCAAACTGGAAGAGTTTCTCCTGCTGAATATAGAAGACAGATGGAATCAGCAGATTGTATCGGAGTCAATCCAGGATCAATGCATATTTTATTTGCGAATATGATTGCTAGAAAAAATGAGGGGCTTCTCATGGACAGGACAAGAGATGCACAAGTGTGGAATCAACCTATTTATGGATATAAATCTCATACTGTTGATAAAAGAAGACATGGTTTTTCACCTGGTGCAGACAAGAGAACAGTGACAGAGGTGAGAGTCACAACTAAAACTTATTATATTGCAGAAGTGTCTCCAAGTTGGCAAAAAGATTCAGGTGTAGATCCATCAGTAGTGGCTTATTATGAGTACTGGTTAGAGCTTGACAAAAACAATGAAATTATTGGTGGTACTTGGATTAGTGAAGAGCGTCCAGATTTCTTGTGGAGGATGGTGAAACCAGAGTTTTCATCTCGTTACAAAGCTCTCGGAGAACTCTATCAGCTTTCTACACAACCTCAAAGTGGACATGTGAGGCTAGCTACTCTGAAGTAAGTCAGTTTCTAGTTTCTGGAGCAGACAATGAAACTTTCTGTCGCTGTTATCACATACAATGAAGCTGCAAATATTAGACGTTGTTTGGAGTCTGTTAAATGGGCTGATGAAATAGTTGTGATAGACTCAGGCAGTACAGATGAAACAATAAAGATTTGCAAAGAGTACACACAATTTGTGTACTCTTATGAATGGCCTGGGTATAGTTTGCAAAAGCAAAGAGCGATTGATCACTCTCACAAACAGTGGATTCTTTCCTTAGATGCAGATGAAGAGTTATCCGTTGATCTTCAAATTGAAATAAAAAAGATTATCAGAAATTCTTTTTTTAATGCTTATAAAATTCCAAGGAAGCTTGTTTATAGAGAGGTGCTTCTTAAATATGCGGAAGGTGGGTCTTATAAATTAAGGCTATTTCGTAGAGGCTGTGGTGAAATGGATGGGAAAAAAGTTCATGAATCACTTGTAACAAGAGAGAATGTAGGAAAACTTTCTGGGACTCTCTATCATCACTCTTTTTCTTCTCTTGAAGATATGCTGAGAAAGATGAATGCATATTCTAGTTTGAGTGCTGAGGAAAAAGCTACAAAAAGAGAACGTGGTGGAGTCTTAAAGGGTCTTTATCATGGATGTTGGACTTTTCTCAGAATTTACTTGATTCGCAAGGCTTTTTTAGATGGTAGCTTGGGTTTTGTGTTTTCATTTGCCCTTGCTGAAGGAAGTTATTACCGGTATGTTAAGTTAGCCTTTGATCATAAGGATCATGTTCACT
This sequence comes from Zetaproteobacteria bacterium, assembly GCA_947445855.1. Taxonomy (GTDB): domain Bacteria; phylum Bdellovibrionota_B; class Oligoflexia; order Oligoflexales; family Bog-1112; genus CANFEH01. The sequence continues at coordinate 3,652 of CANFEH010000026.1, read as the reverse complement.
CTTCTTGCTGCAGGAATGTTTGTGGAAAATCTTCTTATCAAAAAAATTCACAGTAGCCCTTTTCAATTTAGTTTTGTTTTTACAGGGGGAGGTTCACTTGCACTGTCTCATTTAATCTCAACTCCTGGAGCTAGCAAAACAGTCGTAGAAGCTTTTATTCCTTACTCCGAAGAGTCTATAGATGATTATTTAGGTAAAAAACAGGATGGCTATTGCAACAAGAAAGTCACTATCGAGCTCGCTATGAAAGCTCGAGGAAAAATGCTGTCTTTAAAAAAAAATGTTTCTCCTTCTTATCAAGTTGGAATTTCTTTGACAGCTAGTTTGAGCACTCTCCAAGAAAAAAAAGGGGATATAAGATTTCATTTAGTGGCCTGTGGTGATTCGTTTACAAAAATGTTAACTGTAGTCTTTGAAAAAGAACACAGCACAAGAAACTCTGAGGAAGCTTTTATATCTGTATGTGTACAGTTTCTTTTAGCTAAAATATGTGGTTTTGAAGAAAAAATCCCGAGTAAAAATGGTGTGAAAATTGAACTAGAAGAAATTTTCGCAAAAGAAGAATGGAAGCTGATTGTTCAAGGAAGAAAAAGTTTTTTCCAAGACAGTCGACATGAAGCTCTTCCTCAAGTTATTTTTCCAGGTTCTTTTAATTGTTTGCATTCTGGCCACATTGAGATGAAAAAAATTGCAGAAGAGCGTTTAGGAAAGCCACTTTTTTTTGAAATTTCACTCGCAAATGCAGATAAAAGTTCTCTTAGTTTTTATGAGCTTGATCGTGTCATAGCACAGTTTAAAAAAAAGCACCCTTATTTGCTCACAAATGCCCCTACTTTTGCTGAGAAAGCTAAGCTTTTTCCGAAGGCTACTTTTATCATTGGTTTTGATACACTTGTAAGAATGTTTGAGCCTAGATTTTACAAAGATGAGCAGGATATGTTTTTAAAACTAGAGGTATTTCATGAGCAAAATATCAATTTCCTTGTGTTTGGTCGAAAATTAGGAGACAGTTTTAGATGTTTAGAAGATTTTAATCTTCCTCAAAGTTTTGGTCATCGCTTTACAGGGCTCAGCGAGAAAGAATTTCGTGAAGATGTGAGTTCCACAGAGTTGAGGAGGACGTGTTTTTTTTAGAAAAGGTTATAAATTATGTTTGAAGGTTTTCTTAAAAAGAAATTTCCCCAGGAACTGACATCACTGCTTCAAGATGTAAAGATCCCCTCCCAGTTATCAACGTTAAAGATTGATACGAAAGCAAAGTTTGATTATGTCACAGAGTTTGATTTAGAGTTAGACCGGAAGATTACATCATTTCTTAAAACTCATTTTCCAGAACATGCAGTTGTTAGTGAAGAAAATGTGGGAGAAGTTATTTCCTTTGATAAGCCTACTTGGGTTATAGATCCTCTTGACGGGACTTCAAATTTTATTTATGGAGTTCCATTTTTTTCGACATCAATTGGTTTGGTTTCTCGGGGAAAACTGCAGTTTGGTTATGTGTATGATTTTTTTCATAAAGAAGCTTTTTATGCTGAAAGAGGTGAAGGAAGTTTTTTGAATGGAAAACGTTTAATTCTTGATTCTTCGTGCTCTTCTGACTTTATTGGTATTAGTAGCCGCTTGCTAAGTTATTCAGCTAAGACAAAACCAGAGCTGATACTCGAATTAAAAAAAAATGGAAAATTTCGTATTCTTGGTTCTCAAGCTCTTGCTCTTTGTTATGTGGCGTGTGGGCGTTTTCAAAGTTCCCTAAATTATGAAGCAAAAATTTGGGACGATCTAGCAGGAGCTTTAATTGTATCTGAAGCTCAGGGGAGTTATTCTAGTTTGACAGGCTTTGATCCTTATTCTGTTGTAAGCTGGAAAACTTCCGAAAATCTCTTCAGTATTGCAAGTACGAAACAAACACATGAGACTTTACTCCAACTTGTAAAAGCAAAGTGAAAAAAGGATTTAAAAAATAGGAATATATGAAACTATTTTTTATTTTATTGGGCGGTTCAATAAATTCTGGTATACGAGCCCTTCCTATTCTATTTTAGTTTCTCTGTGGAGGCGTTCATGAATTTTAAGAACTTGTTTATCTTATTCGCAATTACTTTTTCCGCATTTGCCTATTCATCATCATCAGAAGAATTCATAGCTCGTCTAATGCTTTCTGGTAGATCTTTTGCAGTAAGTACTTCAAATGGTAATACTGCAGGTAGTGCAATAGTCACTGTTAATGGGATTGAATACATCCTTCGTAATGGTAAACTCACTCCAATTACTGATGATTCTTTATTAGTAGAAGAAGGAGAACTAGCTTATACAATAAATCCCCATATGTTAAATATTACAAAGCGGCCTGAAGGAAGTACTGTGAATTCTACTGATGGGGTTGTCACAGTTAGTACTAATGGAAACGCCATTGTCCGAGGCGGGAGCGTTACAGTCTGCAGAAAAAATTCTGTAAAAATTACTTGTGGAAACACTGAGACCATTTATCTTGAGCTTTCTAGTGGAGAAAAAATATTTCTTTTACAACATGCAAGAGATGCTGCTCTTAAGAAAAGTGCTCTTGGAATATATCAGGGATCTTGGAAGACTGCTGAAGGTGAATTTGAATATCATGTAACATCACTAAGAGAGGTTAAGCCAGAGAATCGCTTGCAGTTACTTAGTCTATGGGATGGGGAAAACAAACTCACTCTTAAACAGTTAAAAACTCTTTTAGTTTTTTTTCCTGGGGAAGAAGAAAGAATTTTAGCGTTAAAAACTCTTCATACGAGAGTTGAAGATTTTGCGTCTCTTACAAAAGAAGACTTCTTAGAATTAGCAAGAATAGCTGATCCAACTTCTGATAAAGTTCTTGAATTATTAGCTTCTTTTAATCGCTTAACAACAGAAGATAAAATAGATTTTGTTTCTTCTCATACAGGAAATGCAGCTGTTTCTGTTCTTAAAACTATTTCTCCTGCTGATGCCAAGCTTGAGGTTAGAAAATAATTGTTTTTTAATCTAAGAGATAGCAATGCAGGAGAAAGAATAACATGTATGAAATCACTTTTTAGTCAAGATGAGCTAACTTTGTCTGAGGTTATAGAAGTTTTTAGCGGAAATACTGACTTAGCTAAGGCTTTAAGCTTTTTTGAGGGTGTTTCTACTCTTTTAGGCTCTGAAATATTAGCTTTGTGTCAAAAATTAGCTGACTGTGATAAAAAAGATGCGCTTCAAAAACTTGAGCTTTCTTTGAAGAACTTATCCAGCAAGCAAACATATCAAATAATGAGACAGATTGCTGACTTTTATAAAGCAGATTCTATGAGTCTTCTTTCGAAACATACTAATATGATCATGGAAGATGCTCTTCTCGTTTTTCAAGGCACTGCTGATTTCTATAAAGTAGATCTTATCAAAGCTGGACTTTTCAAAGGATTTGAAAAAAATATAGAAAGTGCAAAAAAATTAGCTGCTAATGTCAGCTCTTCATATAAGAACGATGTTTTTGCTCTTCTAGGGGGAATATAGCCCTTCCAATATAGGTTGATATTTATAATAATATTGATATGTTGTGATTTTTTGGATTTGTTATGCCTGCTCCATATAGTGATGACTTAAGATCTCGAGTAATAGATAAATTATCAAACGGCTGGACTCAGAAAAAAGCCGC
>CANFEH010000025.1 GCA_947445855.1 Zetaproteobacteria bacterium | reverse complement strand
TTACAGCCCAGATTTAAATCCTATAGAAGAATCTTGGTTTCCTTTGAAAAATGATTTGAAGAAAAGATTTTTAGAGGCTGTTGATAATCCACTTGAAACTGTTATTGACGTCGTAAAAAAACGATCAATCTAAATTGGAAGCGCTATACAAGCATTAATAGCCCTCTTTGGAAGAGAGTTCATCGACAGAATTCTTCTGAATTGTCTTCTTACAAAAGCCTTACAAGTAGACTGAGCTTTATCCTCGACGCCTTCGAGGAGAGGTCTTTTTTCCTCACTTTGTATTCCCATCTCAAGATCATGAGCATCGCTAGTTGCAAAAATTACGCTAGAGAAGGAAAAAGAAGCTAGAAGAAACAGAATATTAGTTGTTTTTAAAATGTTTATTTTTTTCATATGAAGTCTTTCATTTGTAGAATATTAGCACCTAGAGCATAGATGATCTGAATTTATAATTATCTAAAATAGTGAAAAAAAAGTGATGATGCTCTAGGAGTTTGAAAAACACAAACTTTAAGTTGCTTTTGACAAACAAGCAAGAATAGGTTTCAAAGGAAAAAAATGTTGGTCCGGATACAAGCAACATACAAGCCTTGATATGCAGTCAGGGTTGATAAATAAAGTTGCTATTAAAAAAGAATTGGAAATAGTTTGTCCTCAGCAGGGAGCTTTGTATTGGGAGATAAAGCTTTTCATGACAACTAGCTTGCGTTAGACCAACCACAATAGGAAGAGGCAAGAGTTCCTGCTCTAACTGTTCCAACAACATGTAATGCGAATTAAAAGTTGAACTTCTTTCATGCCTTGAGTAAAGCGAAGAATCTCCCCTGTTCATTGATTTTTTTGTCATTCTGAGGGGTTTTACACCCCGAAGAATCTCCCAAACTCAAAATAAAGGAGATCTTTCGCTTTGCTCAAAGCATGACGGATGGGCTTTCAAAGCATGGCTGAAAAGTGACTCTTAACTTTTAATTCGAATTTTTAATAAAAAATATCCAAAAACTTTTTATTTTTAGATATTGATATTCTTATAAAAAAGGTATAATACTTTTCCAATGAGTCGCAGTAACCGTTTAATATATAAGGGGAAATTATGCATATTCAAAAAAAAATGGTGAAGTTCTTTTTAGGTTTTTTCTTCTTCCTGGGTGTTAGTTCTTTCTGTACATCTTGCACTTCTACTGATGGGGAAAAGTCATCTAAGTCTTGTTGTGCTGAGAAAGATTGCAAGTGTGAGTCTGGTACTTGTAGCGATTCATGCGATAAGGATTGTAAAGAAGAATCTTGTAGTTGTAAGAACGAAGAAACTGGCAAGACTTGTTCAGATGAAGAAGCAGCTCAGGATGCTAACTCAGATATGGAAAAAGCTGTTGAAGCAACTGAAGCAACTGAAGCAACTGAACCAGCTGCAGAGTAGTCTCCTATAGCCTAATCTTCAATAGGCATTGGGGCTTCTTCTTTTCTTTCCTTTGCCCCTTCTTTTTTCGCTTCGTAAAGAACTTTTATAGGTATCTGAGCAAAACCTAATTCGTCTTTGATGGAATGCATAATGTATTTTTTGTAAGACTCTTGAAGTTCTTTTGCAACATTGCATTTAATAACAAAGGTCGGTGGGTTCGTTTCAATTTGAGTGGCGTAGTAAAACTTCACTCTCTTTGAGAGTCCTTTTATGATCCTAGGTGAATGCTTATGCACAAGGGTTTGAATAAGAGTGTTGACCTCTGAAGTTTTGACACGTTTTGAGGTTTGTGCGAGCAGCTTCTCAACAAAAGGCATTATATTATGAATTCTTAGATTTAGCTTACAAGACACAAAGTGAATCGGTAAGTAAGATCTGTCTTTTAAAACAAATTCTTGTAGTCTTTTTTTATAATGATCAAGAGTTTTGCTATTTTTATCTGCAATAAGATCCCATTTATTAACCACAAGTAGAACTGGTTTATAACGATTCACTGCAAGGTTGATCAAACGAATATCTTGGTCTGTAATTTCTTCAGTGGCATCAAAAATAAAAAGAATCAGATCAGCGTCTTCAATGGACGCAATACTTTTAATAACAGAAGCTTTTTCGAGATCTTCTTTGATTTTTGTTCTGCGTCTAATACCTGCAGTGTCAATAATGAGGTAGTCTTCTTTGTTGTAAGTGAAATAGCCATCTACACGGTCTCTTGTGGTGCCAGCTATATCACTAACAAGAGACCTTTCTTCTCCAAGAAGGCGATTTAAAATAGAAGATTTACCAGCATTAGGACGTCCAATTAGAGCAAGTTTTTTTGCTGTCTCACAAAATTTATAAGAATTTTTTGTTGCTTTAAGAAGATCGAGTTCTTCAGCAATTTTGTCTCGAAGTGTTTGAATACCTCTTGAGTGTGCAGCACTTATGGTGAGGAAATTATTGATTCTTAGTTCAAAAAATTCCCATGTCAGACTTTCTTTTTCAATACCATCAACTTTGTTAATAACAGGGAGAATAGGTTTATTGAGTTTTAGAAGATAATTGAGAATATCTTTATCAAAAGGTTGAAGCCCTTCTTTGGCGTCTAGCATAAAAACAACAAGGTCAGCTTTTTCGATAGCGTGCTCAGTTTGTTGCCATACAAGATTTTCGCTAAAAGGCTGGAAATTCACATCATCTGTCTCATATCCGCCTGTATCAAAAAGAAGACAACTCTCATCATGATCTTTTCTGAGATTAACTTTTTCCATGAGAAAATCTCTAGTGACTCCTTTTTTGTCTGAGACAATAGACTTCCTCGAGCCTACAAGACGATTAAAAAGAGTAGATTTTCCAACATTAGGTCGCCCAACAAGAGCAACATTACCGAGTATCATAAGTAGCCTTACTTTTTGTCATTGTTATTGTTTAGGTTTTTTAGAGCTTCTTTAGCAGCTTTTTGTGAAGCAGTTTTTTTGCTTTCTCCCCAGGCTGAGCCAAGTCTTTTCTTATCGAAGTAAACGCCCACGTTGAATTTTTTTTCGTGATCAGGGCCTGATGTCTCAATTGTTTCGTAGTGAGGGGACTGTTTTTCTGTTTCTTGGATGACTTCTTGAAGTTTACTTTTATAGTCGAGAGAAACTTCTAAGAGATTTTCTTTTAAAATGTCCTGATAAATTTTTTTGATCCATTGACGAGCTTGGTTGTAGCCACCGTCATGAAATATAGACCCAATAATAGCTTCAAAACAGTCTGCAAGAAGTGATTTCCTTTGAGAACCACCATTAGCTTTTTCTGCTTTGCTTAGTAGGATAAATTTTTCAAGTTCTAGCTTGCGAGCCATTTTAGCAAGAGTGTTCTCACTCACAAGAAAAGCTTTTATCTTAGAAAGTTCACCTTCGTTGTAAGGCTTGTTTGTATCTGGATTTGAGGTTGACCAAAGAGAAGCACTGATAATCAAGCCAAGAACAGAGTCTCCAAGAAACTCAATACGCTCATAATGACAAAGAGCTAACTTACTATAATGACTTATCTTCTTGTGTTTTGCGAAGGCCAGTAAGGCTGACTTGTGGGTCAGGGCTTGATAGAGAAGAGAAGTGTTTTTAAATTGATAACCAATTGTTTCTTCTAGCTTTTTGTAATCGCCAGAAGTGTGCGAGCAAAAAGAAAGAAGATCTTCCCATTCACTAAGGTTGTTAGGTTCTTTATTCAATTGTTTTTTTAGACTTGCCATAGCTTAGAAACTTTTTTGTGTACAGACTATTTGAAGTGGCTATTATACTCGCTTCCGCTCTTTGTTCAACACCGTTCTAGATTAATCCTATTTTTTAGGGGGTTAGGCTTAACTCCTTGGTTTGTTATAATGGGAAAAAGAGTTGTTTATGCTTTTATGAACTATTTTGCATTTTTCGCTGACTCACAAAAAAGAGGTCTTAAGCCTTTGAAAAAACTTTTTTTTAGCCTTGTTATTCTTGTTATTCTAAGTTGTCTTTTGGGCTTTGCTCTACTCACTGTTTGGAGTCAAACTAGTTTTGAGGGTCAAGACTTAAGTCTTCAGCCAAGAGATTTTATTTTAAAAGAAAAAGAGAGTCTCCACTCGTTAAGCGAGCGGTTAGCTCGAGATCAATTTATTAATCATTCTTTTGTTTTTAAAGTTTTTGTTCGTCTTAAGTATGACTATAAATCCTTTCAAGCTGGTCGTTATCTTTTTTTAGCAGAAGATACACCTGAGATGCTAGCAGAGAAAATGTTAAAAGGAGACACTTATAATGAAGTCGTACTCAAGATTACGTTACCAGAAGGTTTTTCTCTTTCTCAGGTGATAGAAAGACTTCGAGAGAATGGTTATGATCAAACAGAACTAGAAAGACTTTCACAGGATCAAGATTTTTTAACAGAGTTAAACCTCTCTTCTTCATCTATAGAAGGTTATCTCTACCCGAGCACTTATATTTTTTATAATCAAAAACCTTCTGAAAAAGAAATCTATACAGAAATAGTAAAGAAATTTTTCTCTGAACTTTCAAAGAATTACTTGAAACGACTTGAAGTGCTCGGTCTTAGTCTAGAAGAAAGTGTCATTATAGCCTCTCTTATTGAAAAGGAAACTTCTCTAGAAGAAGAAAAACCATTGATTTCAGAAGTGATTTTTAATCGCTTAAAAATGGGTATGACTCTTGGTATTGATGCAAGTGTATCTTATGGGATTAAAGATTTTAATGGTAATTTAACACACAAAGATTTACGCAATAAAGAAAATTTATATAACACAAGAGTTCACAAAGGACTTCCTCCTAGTTCTATTTGTAACCCCTCAAAAACGTCTCTTGAGGCTGTTATTAACCCTTCTCAAGAAGGGTATCTTTATTATGTTCTAAAACCAGGTGCTTCGCAAAAGTCTCACCAATTTTCAAAATCTCTTTCTGAACATAACAAGCATGTTAAAAAGCTTTTGAAAAAAATAAATTGAAAAAGCTCTTCGCGAAAAAAAGCTTAAGATCTAATGTATTTTTTAGGATTAATTGCATATTTTGCTATTTTTCTGAGGAGTGTTACTTTTGGGATATTTGTTCTGAGAGCCGTTTGATTTATTTTTCCTAAATTAGACTGAAGAGCTGCCTCAAGAAAGTTTTTTTCAAAATTTTCTTTCATTGTTTGGAAATCAAGTTCTTCAGCATGTTTTTCTGAAGAGTCTTCTTGAGAATATGAGAGATTTTCTTTTTTCATTTCCTTTGAAGAACTTTTACAGAGTTCTAAATTTTTTATGAGAGTATTTTTATGAATAATGTCTTCTTTCTCAAAAATAAAACAACGTTCAATCACATTTGCTAGTTCTCTTATATTCCCTGGCCACGAATAGTTTTTTAGATACTCTAAGCTTGCATCACTTGCGCCTTTTATCTTGTGATCAAAATTTTGATTAAATTTTTCAATAAGATGATTTACAAGTTTTGGGATATCTTCTTTTCTTTCTCGTAAAGGTGGTAGTTTTATAGGGAGCACGTTGATACGGTAGTAGAGGTCTAGTCTAAATTTTTCTTCCTCAATAAGCTTTTTTAAATCTTTATTTGTTGCTGCAATAATTCTAAGGTTACTAGGAATTTCTTTTACAGAGCCAAGCGGGGTAAAATTTTTTTCCTGAAGGACACGCAAGAGTTTGACCTGCATACTGAGAGAAATATCTCCTATTTCATCTAAAAAAAGTGTTCCTCCTTCTGCATATTGAATCTTTCCTATTTTTTTTTGAGAAGCTCCTGTAAAAGAACCTTTTTCAAAGCCGAAAAGTTCACTTTCTATTAGATTTTCTGGAATAGCTCCACAGTTGATGGCAACAAAAGGCTGTTTTTTTCGTTTTGAGTTGTAGTGAATAGCCCTTGCTACCAGTTCTTTTCCTGTTCCGCTTTCTCCTTCTATAAGTACTGAGCTGTCTACTTTTGAGAGTCTATCAATGATTTCGTAGACTTTTGTTATCTCAGAGGAGTCTCCGATCATAGTACTATCTTTGTAGAAGAAAAGTTTTGGAGCAGAGAATGTTATTTGCTTTAAAAGGTTTAGAGCATTATCCACTTCTTGAAGGAGGCTCTCAAGAGAATCAAGATCAAAAGGTTTTTCTATATAGTCATAAGCGCCTTTTTTAATAGCATAAACAGCATCTTTGATATCGGCATAAGCTGTAAGCATAACACAAAAGCTATTATTTTTTGCTTCTTTTAGTTTACACAGAGTTTCTAGTCCAGAGAGCCTGGGCATGTTTACGTCTAAAAAAATAAGATCGACCTCTGCCGTCTCTTTTGCTATCACGTCGAGGGCATTTTGCCCATCAAAAGCGGTAATCACCTCATGGTTCAAGTTTTTTAAATTAGAACTCAAAGTAAAACGAAGAGTTTCATCATCATCCACGACAAGAATGCGCATATTCTTACCTAGCTTTTTTATGTATTTGTTTAGAACTTATCTCTTTTTCTTATCAAAAGGTAGGTTTTAGTGCAAGGGCTCATCATTTAGCTTTTTTTTAAGGCTGCTAAGATTTTCACACTCTTTGGTGTCCACTGGTCTTCTTTAGTTATTTCAAGATCACTTTCATGAACTAGAGTGAAACCATAGGATTCAGGTCTATTAGTTTCATTTTTTTGATAGTAATCAAGAAGGTTTTTATAATCATCTTCTGTCAGGAGAAAAACAAAAATAGCATGTCGTTCTTTGTTTGTTTCAATAATTTTATAGCAAAGAGAATTAAGAGCTTGTTCTTTTACTATTGTTATTTGACGAGCTAAGACTAAAGAGTGATCTTCTTCGATGGTTTCTCTGAGGAGTGCTGTGAAAATATCTTCTTTTTTTTTGAGTTTTCCCCCTAGAAATTCAAGCTTATTATCTTTTCTCGGGTCATTGTTGCGAGCTTTTTTATGACTGACTAAATAGTAAGTGCCACTCTCTTTTTTTTGTACAAGGAAAAGAGCTTTTACGCTTGAGATTTTTAGGTTGTTTAACTCTTGCGTGTCTTCTTCTTTGTAGTTGTTCCAAGAGTCTTGTCCCAAGATAGAGGTTTTATCTAAGTAAAAATTTTCGTTATTTAGAGGATTTAAAATAGGGCTTGAAGGTTGTCTTTTATTGAGTTTCATAGGTTTTAGTGAACATAGGAATATTAATGAAAAGATGCAGAAGTATCCAACGAAAAATTTAGAGGATTCCATCGTGATAGCCTCTTTAAGATTTTTATGATTTTGAAGCTACCTTTTTGGGGGAGAGGTGTCAACGCTCATAAATTTATCATTTTTTGTGATTTAGGCTTTGAAGAAGTGGCGCACCCGAAAGGACTCAAACCTCCGACCCTCGCGTTCGAAGCGCGATGCTCTATTCAACTGAGCTACGGGTGCAAAAAGAAAAGGAAAGAAAATATAAACTTGCCTAGAAGTTGCGTCAAGGAAAAAGCCCCCAATTTCTTAGATTCAAAAAAATGGGGAGCTAAAAGAAAGTTTACTTAGAAGAAGAACCTTTTGCTTGTTCTTCTCTAAACTTAGAAGCTAGTTTTTCTTGAATAGAACTTGGCACAGGTCTGTACTTAGCGAATTCCATAGAGAAACCAGCCTTACCTTGACTCATAGAACGAAGCTCAGTTGAGTAACCAAACATTTCAGCAAGAGGCACTTCTGCTTGGATGATAGTGTAGTTATCTCTCATATCACTCCCTGAGAGAATACCTCGGCGAGAAGAAAGATCTCCTTGAACAGAACCTTGGAACTCAGAAGGGGTTTCTACTTCTACTTTCATGATAGGCTCTAGGATCACAGGTTTAGCATCCAAGAAAGCTTGTTTGAAAGCTTGTCTAGAAGCAAGTTTAAATGCCATTTCAGAAGAGTCAACAGGGTGATAACTTCCTTCCAAGAGAGTTACTTCCACATGAATAACCTGGTACCCTGCAAGAGGACCTTTATCCATAGATTCTTTAAAGCCTTTTTCACAACCAGGGATATATTCTTTTGGAATTGTACCACCCACAACTTTGTTTGTGAAAAGAAAGTTGTTACTGCTATCTTCTGGAAGTGGGCTCAGAGTTCCAACCACATGACCATATTGACCAGAACCACCAGTTTGTTTTTTGTGTTTATAATCAAAACTTGCTGAAACCGTTGGAGCTTCTCTATAGTTTACTTTTGGTTGGCCAACGATAACATTTGCTTTGTACTCACGTCTAATTCTTTCTACATAAACTTCGAGGTGAAGCTCACCCATACCCTTGATGATAGTTTCGTTAGACTCTTCATCCACAGTTACACGGAAAGTAGGATCTTCTTTCATGAAACGGTTAAGAGCTTTTGATACTTTAACAAGGTCTTCTTGCTTTTCTGGCTTAAGTGCTAGTTCGATAACTGGTTCTGCGATGAACATACTTTCCATAGTGAGGTTGTCACCGTCATTACAGTAAGTATCACCAGAAGCACAATCAACACCGACCATAGCAATAATGTCACCAGCTTCAGCTTTTTCGATTTCTATACGCTCATTGGAGAACATTCTTACAAGACGACCAATACGTTGTCTTTTGCCGATACGAGGGTTATAGAAACTTTCACCTTTTTCGATAGTTCCCTGGTAAACTCTTGTGTAAGTAAGTTGACCATAGGTGTCTTCTGTAATTTTAAAAGCCATAGCTACAAGAGGTTTTGTTGGATCTGGAATGATGTCAACAAGAACTTGTTCGTGTGAACCGTCTTTATTCGTAACGTTGTTGATAGCTTGGTACTGTCTATCAATAGGGCTTGGAAGATAAGCTGATACAGCATTCAGAAGGAGTTGTACTCCTTTGTTTTTGAAGGCTGAACCAATAAATACAGGGGTTGCTTCTCTTGCAATCACAGCTTTACGAATTGTTGCGTGGAGAAGTTCATCTGGAATTTCTTTTTCTTCTAGCATGAGTTCCATCATCTCATCAGAGAACATAGAAAACCCATCATACATAATCGCACGATATTCTTCAGCTTTTTCTCTTAGTTCTGCTGGGATTTCTTCTTCGCGAATGTGTTCACCATTAGAACCATCAAAGTAGTTTGCCTTCATGGTAATAAGATCAATTATACCTTTGAAGTCATCTTCACGTCCGATAGCAATTTGCATCATGATAGAGTTATGGCCCAGTTTTTCTCTGAGTTGAGTTGTCACATTGTAAGCGTCAGCTCCAGCTCTATCAAGCTTATTGATGAAGGCAAGGCATGGGGTTTTATAACGCTTCATCTGTCTGTCTACTGTAATAGACTGAGATTGAACACCAGAAGCACCACAAAGAACGAGAATAGCTCCATCAAGAATTCTTAGAGATCTTTCAACTTCTACTGTGAAATCAACGTGACCTGGGGTGTCAATAATTTGAATGAGTTTATCTTTCCACTCGACTGTTACGGCAGCAGAAGTGATTGTGATACCTCTTTCTTTTTCGAGCTCCATATGGTCCATTTTTGCCCCGGAGCCATCACCTCTTACTTCTTGAATTTTATGAATCATACCTGTGTAAAACAGGATACGTTCTGTGAGAGTTGTTTTTCCGGAATCAATATGAGCTGAAATTCCGATGTTTCTGTAATGTTCAAGTTCGTGTTTTTTCTGTGCCATGCTGTACCTTACAAAAATTTAACGTTTTTAAAAAATCTAAAACCAATGTTTTTTCTTAAAGAAGAGACTTTGTGTGCAAGTGCTGGCGAGTATATATTAGATTTTGGCTAAAACGTAGAAAAAAGTAAGAAAACTCGGAGAATGTTTTCAAAAAAAGCTTTTTAATATTCTGAAATTATTTGTATTTTTATGTTTTAAGGACTCAAAAAGAGCTTTGAGTCCCCAAGAAGATAGGTTGTGTGGCATTAAATCAAGGTGCCTCAAAGAGGAGGTTTTGCAAATCGCGGATCCCATCTTTTTTGAGGGTTGAAGAAAAAACAAGAGGAACACTTTCTAAGGAGTGGTCTTTGAACAGTTGTTTCAAATTTTTTTTGAGCTTACTCTTTTCTGACTGATTGAGCTTATCAGTTTTTGTTATGACCACGATAATTTCTTTGCCAATAGAGCGTAACTCGCTCAGGTAGGACAGCTCATAGGGTTCAATCTCTCTTCTTGCGTCAAATAAAAAAAGAGTTTTTGCTAGATTTCTTTTTTCTAAATACTCTCCAATGAGTTCATCCCAAGAAGCTTTAAGAGATTTAGACGTTTTAGAGAACCCGTACCCTGGTAGGTCAGCAAAAATATAGGTTTTTTCTGCTGATAGCTTGAGAGAAAAAAAGTTGATCATCTGGGTTCTGCCAGGAGTCCCACTTTGTCTGGCTAGGTTTTTTCTTTCAAAAAGTGCATTCAAAAGCGAAGACTTTCCGCAGTTTGACTTTCCTACAAAAGCAAATTCTGGGTGGTTGTGTTCTGGAAACTGTTGAGGTTTATCAGCGCTTACGATATAGTTTGAGTCCATATTTCATATCCATTTTTTACAAAAAAGTTACCCCTGCCCTATGATAAATTCTACAGAAAGAAAAATCAAAGTCCTGAAAGACGAGGTAATCAACAAGATTGCTGCTGGAGAAGTTGTAGAAAGACCGGCCAGTATTGTCAAGGAACTTGTTGAAAATGCTATTGATGCAGGCGCTACCCGCATTAAGATTGATTTAGAAGAAGGTGGCAAAAAATCTATTGTTATCACAGACAATGGAGCGGGAATCGCCTACGATGATCTTCCTTTAACAGTTGTGAGACATGCGACGAGTAAGATTATAAGTGTAGAAGATCTTTTCTCTGTTGGGAGTATGGGTTTTCGAGGTGAAGCACTAGCTTCTATATCTTCTGTGAGTAATTTTTCACTTCTCAGTAAGAAAGTTGGAGAGAAAAAAGCTTATAAGCTAAGCTTTGATGAAACTACAGAAATTCCAAGAGTCGAAGAGTGGACGCATTCCGAAGGGACAAGCATTTCTGTCAAAGATTTATTTTATAATGTTCCTGTTCGTCTAAAGTTTTTACGTTCAGCTCAGACAGAATTTTCTCAGTGTTTAGAAATTGTTCAAGCTCTTTGCTTAGCTAACCCAAAGCAAACTTTTATTTTAACACATAATGGACAAGAAAAATTTTTAGCTTCTTCAGATGAAAGCTATCAAAGAGAATCTCTTTTTCTTGGTGAAGAAATTCTTCGCTCTCGTGTGGCTTATCTTTATGGAACGGAAGTGAGTGAGAAGCTTCTTTATCTGACTTCAGCTTCTGAATATCTCAAGATTGAAGCTTTGATTGCCCCACCTGGTCTTGACAAGGCTATTTCAAAAGTGATGTACACTTTTGTTAATGGGCGTTGGGTTGTAGATAAAGTTTTGCGCTACGGAATTCTTAGAGGTTATCATAGTCATCTTATGAAAGGCCGCTATCCTTATGTTTTTTGTTATATCACTATGAATCATGAACTTGTAGATGTGAATGCTCACCCCTCTAAGACTGAGCTTCGTTTTCAATATGCGGATGAAGTACAAGGACAAATTGCGCGTACAATACGTGATGCTTTGAGAAATGAATCTTGGGCGAGTGGAACAGAAATCAAAACTTCTGTTGAAGAAAAATCATCTATCCCCTTTGAAAAATCACGAGAGATAAAAAATTCTCTTTTATCTTTTTCTTCATCTCCTCGTCCTAAAAGTGTGATGTTTTCAAAATCTGAACCAATTGCTTCAAGAAAACCTCTTTCTTCTTTTAGTGCTCAAGCATCCGCAACGTTTTTTGAGTATGCAAGAGAAGAAAAAAGTTCCTGGATAAACTGGGATAATGTTCAGTATGTAGGGACAATTCAGAAGTGTTATTTGATTTTTGAAGTGGAGGAAAAGCTTCTTCTTGTAGATCAACACGCTTTTCACGAAAGAATTCTTTATGAGAAATTGTGCCTTGATGAAAAACTTACTCTTACTTCTGAGAGTCTTCTTATTCCAGAAACCCTCAATTTACGACCGACTGTGGTAGCATCTCTTCTTGAGAAGAAAAATGCTTTAGAAAAGATGTCTTTTTCTTTTAAGAAAATTAGCGAAGAAGAAATCGAAGTTTTAAGAATTCCTAGTTTGTTAACAAAAAGAAATTTATCAGAAGTTTTTTGTGAGATATCAGAAAAAGACAATAATTCTTTTACAGCAGATGAGATTCATCATCTTCTCTTAGCCACAATAGCTTGTCACAGCGCTGTGCGGTCGGGTGAAGTTTTAACTCCAGAAAAAATAGAAATCTTAAAAGAAGAAGCTAAAAATGTCGACTTTTCTGCAAACTGTCCCCATGGAAGGCGAGTCTTTAAATGGTTTTCTGGGAGTGAGATGAAAGGGTGGTTTGATCGAACATGAGTTATGATGAAAAAATTCCTTATATCTCTATTTTGGGGCCTACAGCCAGCGGGAAGTCTTCTTTTGCTCTGAGACTTGCAAAAGAGTTAAACGGAGAAATTGTCTCTTGCGACTCTGTCCAGTTGTATAAAGGCTTTGATATTGGATCAGCTAAGGCCACAAAAGAAGAGCAAAAAGCAGTCAAGCATCACATGATTGATCTCCTTGGGTCAGGTGAAGAGTATGATGCTGCTCAGTATGCTGAACAAGCAAGAGAAGTTATAAACGATATTTTGGCAAGAAAAAAAACACCTATCGTTGTGGGTGGAACTGGTCTTTATTACCGTTTTCTTGTGGGAGATAAAATTCACGCTCTCCCAAGTGACGAGAATATAAAAAAAGAGTTAGGAAAACTAAGCGACGAAGATCTTTATAAAAAGCTTTTAGAATTAGATCCGAAAAGAGCAGAAAAGCTTCATAAAAATGATCGTTACAGACTAGTGAGAGCTCTAGAAATTATTTTAAGTTCTGAGGAAGAGTTTTCAGAGCAAATAAAAACAGAAGGCCTTTCTCCTTTTGTTTCCAAACGGTGCATTTTGCTAAACCCACCAAGAAAGATTCTTCATGAAAGAATCGAGTTTCGAACTCGTTCTATGTTGAAAATAGGACTTATAGAAGAGGTGAAATCTCTTCGTTCTCAGTTTCTTGTGACATCAAAAGCTATGCAAACAATTGGTTACAAGCAAGTAAATCAATTTTTAGATGGAGAAATTAAAGACGAAGAAGAACTCTTTTTACGTATTCTCTATGCAACAAGACAATACGCCAAGAGACAAACTACCTTTTTCAAAAAGATGATAGTAGATGAGGTTCTTTCTGACTAAGGTTCTTTAAAAGGGTGAAGAGGTTCGTAAATTTCAGCTTCTTTGTAGAAGACGATATTGGCATTATTTTTCTTCAGTGTGAGAAACCATTCAGGTTTCTCTTCCTTGTTGAAATCACTCTGATGAATATTGTTTCTTTGTTCAATGAAATTAAGAATAATTTTCCAATGTATAAAAGCGGTTTGAAGCTCACTTGGGCTTGGGTTTAGATGAATCAGTTCTTGATTTATGTCTTCATGCTGAGTGACGTTAGTTTGTATTTTTTTAAAGAATGCTAAAAACTCTGATTCGTCAAGGTCTATTTTTTCATAAAAAGCGACTTCTCTTGCTGTTTGATAAATCAAAAAGTCATCAGAAAAATTATTTAAAAAAAGATGCCAGTTTTCTTGGGTGATATGAGTTCTTGTTGTTTTTTTATCTAAGATATTTTTTACAAAAAAGTAAATTTCAAGCTCTCTTTGTGTGTAGTGATTTTTATTGATGGTCACAATGAGTCTATCGAGAAGAGGTGGTTTGTTTTGTTCATCCTCTGCTAAAAGTGGAATTGTTTGGCATAAAAAAAACACAATAAGCGCGTAGCAGCATCTATTATTTTTTATCATAAATTTTTAAACCTACAGATTAGATAATTTCTACATTTTATTTTATAGGAGTTTGCAGTTGTTTTCTACCTCTTTTCATAAAGGAGGCTTAGTTTTAGGTTTTCATCGGTTTTTAATATGAAAGGAAAAGAGTGAGCGCAGAGGAGAAAGGAGTCTCCTCTAGTTAACAAAATTTTTTCTTGGTCTCTTGTCTCTAGTGAGCCGTTTCCTTCTAAAACAAGAAGATGAAAATAAGAAGTCTCTTGCAAGTGAATTTTTTTTTCATATTTTCTTTTGAATTTCAGTATTTGGAGCTCGTAATATGGGTTTTCTCGAAAGATTTCGTGAGTGAAAAAATTTGTGCTTTCAACAAGTTCGGGCTGTTTTTTTAGGGAAAACGGATCCCTTTTTTTTTTGAGTGAAAGGAGTCTTAAGCTTTCTTTGAGGTGTAAGTCTCGTTTTTTACCTTGAGCTTTTTCTTGACCATGTTCATCGTATGTTCTGTCCCAGTCCCAGAAACGATAGGTAACCCCTGACTTGCCAAACAACACTCGCTGAGGTTCAAGAAGTGTGATCCCTGCTCCAATAGCGTGGGGTGTTCCAGGAGGGATATCAAAGTAGTCTCCCTTTTCTACAGGTATAAAGTTAAGAAGTTGGCTGAGATCGCTATTTTTTTTGAGACAGTCCTGAATCTCAGTTTCAGTAACTCCTGTTTTAAAGTCAAGATAGATCCCCGCTCCTTTTTTTGCTTCAAGAATCAACCAGGATTCATATTTCCCGCATTCATTTTGCTTGAGATTTTCATCATCATAGTCAGGGTGTATTTGGACAGAAAGGTTTTTGCCAGCAGACAGTAGTTTTACAAGAAGATTAAAATTCTCATATTCACTCATGCCAAATTTTTTTTTTAGGAGATGAGCTATCTGAAATATTTTTTCTCCTGTGGATTCTAGTGATGAAGACATCGCAGGGTCAAAAGATAACTCCCAAGATTCTCCGATATTTTCTTTTGGACTTAAGTGTTTCTTGTATTTTTTTTTAAGAGTGTCACCTGCCCAAGGAGTTTTCACAAGAGGAGTGAAGTTGTTAGCTGAGAGTTTAAGAGGTTTTCTCGAAATTTCTTTAGAAGGTCTCATAGTTGTCTTCCTAGAGAGAAGGAATAAGCCTCTAGCCTGGAGGCCATCCGAGTTGTCTTTCACCCAGAATATGAGCATGAATGTAGTTTACTGTTTGTCCACCGTTTGGGCCATGATTGAACACAATTCGGTAACCTGTTTTTGCTAGGCCTAGATGTTTTGCTATGTAGGAAATTTTTTTGATATAGGTACCGATGAAGAGGTTTTCTGCCTCACTAAAATCATGAAAGCTTTTGATTTTCTGTTTAGGTATTACAAGAACATGGACGGGAGCTTGCGGGTTTACATCGTTAAAGGCAAGAACATCCTCATCTTCATAAACTAAGGAACATGGGATTTCTTTGCGTAATATTTTATCAAAAATAGTATCTTCTTCCAATTTCTCTAGCCTCAAATAGTAAATAAGAAATATTAAAAAATTCGAGCCATTTATGCTATACACAAACAGTAAGTGCTCCTAGCTTGAAACTTTTTTCTTACTCTATAATGGAGGTTTCTAAAACGCAAATGGCTTATAAGAAGTTCCTTCTCGACAACCCTAGTTGCAATCGCCGTTTCCATGTTTCCTATGATGATGAAGCTCTACCGGTGGCAAAGACAAGCGTTAAATGTGACTATTGCGGAATTGCTATTCTTGAAAAAAAAGATCATCCACCGTTGAAGGTTTCTAGGGATGAAATTATTATTAAAACCACAAAACTCAGTCAAAGGCGGACAAAAGATTGCGCTATTAAAGATTTTTTTCCCCCAAAAAATTTTTAGTCTGCAAAAAATAAAAACGATGATTTGATAACAGTTTTATAATGAAGGAGGTTTCTTTGGTTTTACCAAGAGAAGTTTTTTGCATTGATCCTGGAATTGAGAGTGCAGATTATGAGGCTTATCAAGGGATAAAAGAGATGGGCAAGTCTTCTTTCCTATTTAGTCAACACTTAGTGGGTATGAAAGGAATGGGAAGTGTTTATCAGCGTGAAAAAGAAGTTCAAATAGCTGGGCTTATTGTCTTAGGAAGTCTTGCTAGTGTGAATGATTCTTATCCTTGGCAGGCTCAGCTTAATCCTTGGTTTCTCAAAAAAATGAAAGAAGGTCTTCCGACCTTAGGGATTTGCTATGGCCACCAACTTATAGCAAAGCTTTTTGGTGGAACAGTAAGCTTCTCAAGAAAAGATGAATCTAAATATGTTGGCTTTAGAATTTTTCATATTCTTAAAAACTGTCCTCTCGACGATATTAAAAATAGCGACGTAGAAGTAGTGGCTTCTCACTGTGAAGAAGTAAAAGCAGTTCCAAGTGAGCTAGAAGTTTGTGCAAGTTCAGAGAGTGTCGCTGTCGAAGCGCTTTGTCATAAGACTCTTCCAATTGTTTCTTTTCAAACTCACCCCGAAGGACGCTATGATTTTATAGAAGAAAGAAAGCTTTCTTTGGCGGGTAAGAAAGATCCTTTTAAAGGAGGGAAAGCTATTATGAAAAGCTTTATGTCTTATATGGAGCAGCATAGTAAGGTGTAAGCTCTTTCTATGTTAGAGGCTTATGAAGAAGCCCTTTTTTTCTCGCCTTTTTTTTGTTACACTCCACTCTTATTTTTTTCTGGCACAAAATGAATAGGAGCCTACTTAAAGTGTTTAAACTGTTAAAAGAAGATGGAAAAGCAAGGCGTGGTCGTCTTCAACTGAAACATGGGGTGGTTGAAACCCCGATTTTTATGCCTGTGGGAACTCTTGGTTGTGTTAAGTCTCTTTTGCCTGAAGATCTAGAGACTCTCGGGGCTCAAATCATTCTTGGGAATACTTATCATCTCTACTTGAGACCAGGCCTTGATGTGATGCGCCATTTTGGAGGTCTTCATAAGTTTATGGCTTGGAACAAGCCTATTTTAACAGATAGTGGAGGGTTCCAAGTTTTTAGCCTTGCTCAAAAAAGAAAGATAAAAGAAGAGGGTGTCGCATTTTCTAGTCATATCGATGGCAAACGCTTCATGTTAACTCCAGAGCTTGTAGTAGAAATTCAAGAAACTCTTGGCAGTGATATTCAAATGGTGCTTGATGAGTGTGTGCCAGCAACAGTCTCCCATAAAGAAGCTAGCAATTCTCTTGATCTAACTCTCAGATGGGCTGAGCGCGCAAGAGCTGCAAAGCCAAAGAATGATCTTCTTCAGTTTGGGATTGTTCAAGGTGCGGTGTATCCTGACTTGCGAGAGAAAAGTGCGAAAGCTCTCATTAGTATAGGGTTTGACGGATACGCTATCGGTGGTCTCTCAGTTGGTGAATCAAAAGAAGATATGAGAACCATGACAGAAGCTTCTTGTCAGGCGCTTCCTCGTGACAGTGCTCGCTATTTAATGGGGGTAGGGACTCCTCTTGATTTAATTGAGTCCGTTGCTCTTGGGGTTGATATGTTTGATTGTGTTATGCCAACCCGTAATGGCAGAAATGGATGTTTATTTACAAGCGTAGGTATAGTCCATATTAAACAAGCTCGCTATCAGCTTGACGATTCTCCTTTGGATGTAAATTGCAGCTGCTATACTTGTAAAACCTATACAAAAGGTTATTTGCGACATCTTTTTAAAGCTGGTGAATTAAGTGCAATGAGGCTTTTTTCTCTTCATAACCTAACTTTTTATATTAACTTTATGGCACGTATTCGTGAGGCTATTGAAAAAGGTACTTTCAAAACTCTTCTCGAAGAGCAAAGAATAGTACAAAAATAAGATGACAAATTTTTTTAAAGTGAAAAACAATTAAAAACGGCTGAAAACAAGACCTATAAAACATGAAAAATGAATTTTTAAAAAAGCTTGCTTTCATGGCTTTGTCTTGAGGCTCTAAGGAAAGGTGAAACCGCCAAAAATAGTTGAAAAAAAAGTAACTTTTTTTACATGAAATGCTTGACTTTAATATGCAATATAAATATAAAGATGTCTCTCAAGCAGTGACGCTTCGAAAACGAAGCTCAACAAAAGCTTGAGACAAGCTCTTTGAAAACTGAATAACGAAGTAAAAAACACAAACTTGATCGCAAGGTCAAGGCCACATTTGAGTGCGGACCACCTGAGAGGGTGTGTCAAAAGAATCATTGATTCACAAAAGAAGAAACTTTCGAGTTTCTTAAAGATAATTCAACATCAGAGTTTGATCCTGGCTCAGAACGAATGCTGGTGGCGTGCTTAACACATGCAAGTCGAACGAGAAAGCCCTTCGGGGTGAGTAGAGTGGCGTACGGGTGAGTAATGAATAGGAACGTGCCTATAGGAGGGGGATAACCACGGGAAACTGTGGCTAATACCGCGTAAGATCGCAAGATGAAAGAGGGCCTCTACATGTAAGCTCTTGCCTATAGATCGGCCTATTTCCCATTAGCTAGTTGGTAGGGTAAAGGCCTACCAAGGCTACGATGGGTAACTGGTCTGAGAGGATGATCAGTCACACTGGAACTGAGACACGGTCCAGACTCCTACGGGAGGCAGCAGTGGGGAATCTTGCACAATGGGCGAAAGCCTGATGCAGCAACGCCATGTGAGTGAAGAAGGCCCTTGGGTTGTAAAGCTCTTTCGGTTAGGAAGAAGGGTGGAGTAGTTAATACCTATTTTATCTGACGGTACTAGACTAAGAAGCACTGGCTAATTCCGTGCCAGCAGCCGCGGTAATACGGAAGGTGCAAGCATTGTTCGGATTGACTGGGCGTAAAGAGCACGTAGGTGGGTTTGTATGTCGGATGTGAAATCCCTAGGCTTAACCTGGGAACTGCATCCGAAACGGCAGATCTTGAATGTTTGAGAGGTTGGCGGAATTCCAGGTGTAGGAGTGAAATCCGTAGATATCTGGAGGAACACCGGAGGCGAAGGCGGCTGACTAACAAAACATTGACACTGAGGTGCGAAAGCGTGGGTAGCAAACAGGATTAGATACCCTGGTAGTCCACGCCGTAAACAATGGATACTAGGCGTTCGGAATGTTAATTTTCTGAGTGCTGAAGCTAACGCATTAAGTATCCCGCCTGGGGAGTACGGTCGCAAGGCTAAAACTCAAAGGAATTGACGGGGGCCCGCACAAGCGGTGGAGTATGTGGTTTAATTCGAAGCAACGCGCAGAACCTTACCTACCCTTAACATCCCGAGACAGCTACAGAGATGTAGTGTTCTCTTCGGAGACTCGGTGATAGGTGCTGCATGGCTGTCGTCAGCTCGTGTCGTAAGATGTCTGGTTAAGTCCAATAACGAGCGCAACCCCTGTCTTTAGTTACCATCATTAAGTTGGGGACTCTAGAGAGACTGCCGGTGTTAAACCGGAGGAAGGCGGGGACGACGTCAAGTCCTCATGGCCCTTACGGGTAGGGCTACACACGTACTACAATGGCAGAAACAAACTGACGCTAGGCCGCGAGGCGATGCAAATCAGTAAAACACTGTCACAGTCCGGATTGGAGTCTGCAACTCGACTCCATGAAGTTGGAATCGCTAGTAATCGATGATCAGCAAGCAGCGGTGAATACGTTCCCGGGCCTTGTACACACCGCCCGTCACACCACGAAAGTGGCTATAACCAGAAGTGCGTGAGCTAACCGCAAGGAGGCAGCGTACCAAGGTTGTAGACGCAATTGGGGTGAAGTCGTAACAAGGTAGCCGTAGGGGAACCTGCGGCTGGATCACCTCCTTTCTAAGGAGACCTTCAACTGTCGTAAGATAGTAGGTCAAGCAATTAACACACACGAGTGTGGGATTTTTACTTCTGTTATTCAGTTTTGAGAGAGCTCTATATGAGTTTTTCTCAAAACGCTCTTTGACAACTGAATAGATATGATCAAATTTTTTCTCATACTTAACGATGAGAAAAGCCTAAACGATAGTAAATTAAGGACTCTTTCAAGTGAAGAGAACAGCGATAAGATAAGCTATTAAGGGCGTATGGTGGATGCCTTGGCATCAGGAGGCGATGAAGGACGTGGTACGCTGCGATATGCTTCGGTGAGTTGTGTAACAAACTTTGACCCGGAGATTTCCGAATGGGGAAACCCACTTCCTTATGGAAGTACTGCTAAGTGAATTCATAGCTTAGTAGGGCAAACGCAGGGAACTGAAACATCTAAGTACCTGTAGGAAAAGAAATCAATTGAGATGCCGAAAGTAGTGGCGAGCGAAATCGGTATAGCCCAAACCGAGAGGACATGTCCTTTCGGGGTTGTGGGATCATTCATAACGGACTGTGGAAGCTAGTTGAACGTTCCTGGAAAGGACGGCTATAAAGAGTGAAAGCCTCGTAAGCGAAAGCGGAAACTACCAGAATGACACCCGAGTAGGGCGGGACACGTGGTATCCTGTCTGAATCTAGGAGGACCATCTTCTAAGGCTAAACACTACCTGATGACCGATAGTGAACGAGTACCGTGAGGGAAAGGTGAAAAGAACCCCGTTGAGGGGAGTGAAATAGATCTGAAACCATACGCTTACAAGCAGTCGGAGCATTAATTTGTGACGGCGTGCCTTTTGCATAATGAGCTAGCGAGTTAATAGGACAAGCAAGGTTAAGATGTTTAGCATCGGAGCCGTAGTGAGAGCGAGCCTGAATAGGGCGATTTAGTTTGTTTTATTAGACCCGAAACCCAGTGATCTATCCATGAGCAGGTTGAAGCTGAGGTAACACTTAGTGGAGGACCGAACCCGTTGACGTTGAAAAGTCTTGGGATGACTTGTGGATCGGAGTGAAAGGCTAATCAAACTGGGTGATAGCTGGTTCTCCTCGAAATATATTTAGGTATAGCCTCATGCGTTTCTTAATGGGGGTAGAGCACTGATTGGGCTAGGGGTCTCACCAGATTACCAAACCCACTCAAACTCCGAATACCATTACAGTGAAGCATGGGAGTCAGACTGCGGGAGATAAGTTTCGTAGTCAAAAGGGAAAGAGCCCAGACCATCAGCTAAGGTCCCAAAGATTATACTCAGTGGAAAACGTTGTGAGAGTGCGTAGACAGCCAGGAGGTTGGCTTAGAAGCAGCCATCCTTTAAAGAAAGCGTAACAGCTCACTGGTCAAGTGCTTTTGCGCGGAAGATTTAACGGGGCTAAGTATAACACCGAAGCTATGGACTCATACTTGTATGAGTGGTAGAGGAGCATTGTAGCAACCGTAGAAGGTACATGGTGATGTGTACTGGAGGAACTACAAGAGCATATGCTAGCATAAGTAGCGATAAGACGAGTGAGAAACTCGTCCGCCGGAAGCCCAAGGTTTCCTGGGCAAGGGTAATCCTCCCAGGGTTAGTCGGTACCTAAGGCGAGGCCGAAAGGCGTAGTCGATGGACAACAGTTTAATATTACTGTACTTGATAGGTGGAGTGATGCAGGGGTGGAGAAAGGTAGCCATGCCAGTTATTGGATTCTGGTCTAAGCGTGTAGGATGACTTCTTAGTAAAGTACGGGAGGTCTTAAGTCCGAGGCGTGATGGGGTGAGCGCAAGCTCAGAAGATGGTGATCCTATGCTTACAAGAAAAGCTGCTAAACATTGAAGCCTACAAGCCGTACCGCAAACCGACTCAGGTGGGCAGGAAGAGAATTCCGAGGCGTTTGGGTGAAACACGGTTAAGGAACTCGGCAAATTAACACCGTACCTTCGGTATAAGGTGTGCCAGCAGTGTGTAGGACCTTGCGTCTGAAGCATAGTCTGGTTGCAGAGAAGAGGGGGTAGCGACTGTTTATCAAAAACATAGCACTACGCAAAATCGCAAGATGAAGTATGTGGTGTGACGCCTGCCCGGTGCTGGAAGGTTAAGAGGAGGGGTTAGACTTCGGTCGAAGCTTCGAATTGAAGCCCCAGTAAACGGCGGCCGTAACTATAACGGTCCTAAGGTAGCGAAATTCCTTGTCGGGTAAGTTCCGACCTGCACGAATGGCGTAACGACTTCCCCGCTGTCTCAACCGTGTGCCCAGCGAATTTGAAAACCGCGTGCAGATGCGCGGTACCCGCAGCAAGACGGAAAGACCCCGTGAACCTTTACTATAGCTTGACACTGATATTTGGGTTTGTTTGTGTAGAATAGGTGGGAGGCTTTGAAGCATAAACGCTAGTTTATGTGGAGCCAACAGTGAAATACCACCCTGATACATCCGAATATCTAACCTTGTCCCATGATCTGGGACAGAGACAGTGTCTGGTGGGTAGTTTGACTGGGGCGGTCGCCTCCTAAATTGTAACGGAGGCGCACAAAGGTTCCCTCAGGCCGGATAGAAATCGGTTGTAGAGTGCAAACGCATAAGGGAGCTTGACTGCAAGACTTACAAGTCGAGCAGATACGAAAGTAGGTGTTAGTGACCCGGTGGCTCCGAATGGAAGGGCCATCGCTCAACGGATAAAAGGTACTCCGGGGATAACAGGCTGATCTCCTCCAAGAGTTCACATCGACGAGGAGGTTTGG
>CANFEH010000024.1 GCA_947445855.1 Zetaproteobacteria bacterium | reverse complement strand
TACAGCCCAGATTTAAATCCTATAGAAGAATCTTGGTTTCCTTTGAAAAATGATTTGAAGAAAAGATTTTTAGAGGCTGTTGATAATCCACTTGAAACTGTTATTGACGTCGTAAAAAAACGATCAATCTAAATTGGAAGCGCTATAGCAAGTTAGTAAAAGGCTAGGTGTTTTTTTTCTGGTGCTCCTTAAATATCTTAATTTGAAAATAAACCTCTTTGTGTTATTTATGTTGGATGTTTTTTGGATTTTTTAACAGGAGCTTTTAAGTGTGAATTTTTCTTTTAAAATGCAAGCTCTGTCACTTG
Source organism: Zetaproteobacteria bacterium (assembly GCA_947445855.1). Taxonomy (GTDB): domain Bacteria; phylum Bdellovibrionota_B; class Oligoflexia; order Oligoflexales; family Bog-1112; genus CANFEH01. The sequence continues at coordinate 22,358 of CANFEH010000024.1, read as the reverse complement.
TTTTTCTTTTTTTTATTTTAGTTGGTATCTTTTTGAATTCTTCAAAGCAGGCTTCTTCTCCTTCTCTACATTTAGGAGAGTGGATATCTTTGATCGAAAAGACTTCTCCCAATTACAAGATGGGAGAGAATAAACCTTCAAGGCAATCTATTATAGGTTTTACAAAAAAAGAGGTGAAAAAGAAATTTGAATCTTTGCTCCTTCAAGTTAAAATGCAAATGACTTTGGAGTTAGAAAAAAAAGAGCTCTGGCAGTTGCACAAGAATGGGATTCAGTGGAAAAAAGATGCGTCATATTTTCAACCTTATGCGCTTAAACTTGAATTTAAAAAAGATGCGCATTTTTTTTTCTTTGGAGATCTTCACGGAGATATTAGAACTTTATCTAAGTTCCTAGAAGAGTTGAAAAACAAAAATTTTTTAAATGATGATTTCAAATTAAAAGACGAAGAAGTTTACTTGTGTTTTCTTGGAGATTTTACAGATAGAGGTAATTACGGACTTGAAGTCATCTACATGCTTCTAACCTTAAAGCAAAAAAATAAAAACCAAGTTATTCTTGGAAGAGGAAATCACGAAGATCTTCGTGTGTACCAAAATCAAGGTTTTCTGAAAGAACTTAAGACAAAATTGTCTTCTCTTGATGCGAATGAGATGAGCTCTCAAATCATGAAATTTTATGAAATACTTCCTGTTGTAACCTATATTGGAAGAGGTGAGTTCTTACAAGCTTGTCACGGTGGATTAGAGCCTCAGTATAGCCCTCGAGAGTTTCTTGCTTCTAAAGAAAAAAAGTTTGATTTAATCAGCCCTTCTGTTTTGAGCGAAGAAAAAGTAATTGAAAAAGGCTGGTTATACCCACAAGACAGGTCTTATACAAATAAATTTTTTGGTTTTATGTGGTCTGATTTTCAGTTTAAGAAAAAAGCAGAAAGTTCTTTCGGTAGAGATGGTCGTTATGCTTATAGCAGAGATGAAACAATTCGTACTTTAAAAAAAGACAACATTAGGGCTGTTGTTCGTGCTCATCAGCATAAAAGAAATTCTCGTGTGATGAAAAAACTTTTCACACACGGGCTCTTTCGTTTTTGGCAAAAAGATGATCAAAAAACTCTTGAGCTTCCTGTGGAAGAATCAAGTGTTTTTATGCTTAATATGGGAGTGGACAACAAACGTTGGGTGAAAAAAAATTTAAAAGAAGCAACTTATGGAGAGCTTCTTTTGAAAGAGAATCCTCTAGACTGGCGGATGTTAATTCATAAAGTCAAAGTTTTTGATTTATAGACCTTCATCTAAAGGGGGAACAAGCATATTACTTTTAAATTCTTCTCGTTCTAAAAATGGAAAAAGGTCTTCCAGCGGTTTGGATACAATGCGTCCATCAGATTTTTTTTCAGAAGAAAGTTTTGGTGCAAAAATATACTCTGTGTCGAGGATAACTTCCACAAAAGTTGGTTTGTCTGGCATAGCAGTTTTTAAAATCATGTTGTCAATTTCACGAGGATGAGAAATTTTGTGAGTTTCAAAACCAAAGACTTTTGCTAGTTCATAAAAATTGGGGAAACCAAGGCCACTTTGTTCGTCACAACCTATAGTGTCATTTTTAAAAAAGTTTTTTTGTGTTTGCTTAATAGACTGATAACCACAGTTGTTTAAGAGATAGATAGTGATGGGAAGTCTATTTGTGATAATGGTTTGGAGTTCTTGGAGATTCATCATAATACTACCATCACCAGCAAGGCAAATAATTGGTTTTTTTAAAGCTCTCGCAGCACCAATAGCAGCTGGGAGATCATAGCCCATAGTCGCACACCCAGAGTTCCAAATTTGTCGTTGGTCTTTTTTTACAGCACCAGCTTGAAACATAGAAACACTTCCAGACCCATTAGCTGCGACAAAACAAGCGCCTTCTGGGGCAAGTTCTGTGAGTCTTTGCACGAAGTAATAAGGATGAATTTTATCTCTGTCAGCAAATTCAGGAAGTGCACTAGGGTATTTTTTTTTGCGTTCGAGGCACCACTGACACCACTCTTTTGTTTCAAGAGTATCTTTTTCAGAAGCTTTAAGAAGTTCTTCTAAAAAAAATTTAGCATCGGAATGAATCTTCATAGTAGGACTTAGAGTTGGTTTATCAAGTTCTGCTTTGTCGATATCTACTGTGATAAGCTCTGCAGATCTTGCAAAGTTTTTCCATGCATAACTTACTTGTCTAATGTTGTTACGGGTTCCTACTGAAATAACAAGATCTGCATTTTGAAGTGCAAAATTTCCAGACCGAGAACCAAGAGTTCCAATACGACCTACACAAAGAGGGTTGTCACTTTCTATAACATCTTGACCGTTATGGGTTGTGACAACAGGCAGTTGTAAATGTTCACAAAGCTTTTTAAAAAGATCAACCCCTCCTGCTATTCGGACCCCTGAGCCACCTATAAGGAGAGGACGTTTCGCTTTTTTTAGTTTCTTTTTAAGATCATCTATTTGTTTTATGACAAGTTTTTTGTCAGGTCTTTCTTTCTGGTTAAGAACTATTTCTTCTTTTGGATTAAAGCGTTTTAGTTTTTCTAGTTCTACTGTCGCTCCTTGAACATCAAGGGGAATATCGAGCCAAACTGGCCCCTTTCTTCCGCTTATAGCTAAGTGAATAGCTTTTTCTAGTTCGTAAGCTATGAGGTCTTTATTCTTCACTAAAGTAGCGTATTTTGTGATGGGTTTTACAATATCAACGATATTAATTTCTTGATCACCTAGTTGCCTGAGTCCAAGTTCGGGACAAGAGGCAATGGTTGTTTCAAATTTCACTTGTCCTGAAATATAGATAACTGGGACAGAGTCGCACCACTGTCCCATGATTCCAGTAAGGGTGTTCAGTCCTCCTGGGCCACTTGTGACATTCACTGCACAGGGTTTTCCTGAGGCTCTTGAGAAACCCTCTGCTGCGATGGCACAAGCTTGTTCATGATGATTGCAGGTGTAGCTGAGAGAGCTTTTTTTTATAGCATCATTTAAATGCATAGCTCCACCACCTGTTACGAGAAAAATATGCTCAATACCATTATCCCAAAGGATTTGAGTAACAAGATCAGCAACACGCATAAGTTTTACCCTCTTTAAACCTTGAGGTTTTTATTTGAAGAACTTTTTATGAGTATGCTGTTTTTATAGGAAAAAGCCAAAAAAAAAGAGATGGATTACCCACCTCTTTTTTATTCGTTTTCTCTTGATTCGAAGAGAATTCTGCTGTTATCGCAAAGGGCATCAAAAGCATAGTAGCTTCTTATGTCTTTTACAAAGATATGGATAATATCACTACTGTAATCGAGAAGAATCCAACGGCCCTCAGTTTTTCCTTCTACGACTTTAGGTTTTAAATCAAAATCTTTTTTGATTCCCCCTTCGAGGGTATCGCAAAGAGCCTGAGCATGACGCTCATTGAGAGCTGAGCAAATAAGTTGGTAGCTACAAATATCGGACTTTTGCTCCATATCAACAAGTTTGATGTGACAAGCTTTTTTGTCTTCTAAAAGTGTGATCATTTTTTTATGTAAATCACTCAAAGGGTAAGTCATCTTTTTTATCCTCTAGTTCATCAGCTAAAGTAAAAATAAGATCTTTTAATCCTATTTTACTGAGTGAAGAAATTTCTAACGTTTTAATTTTTAGGTTTTTGAAATGTTTTCTTGTTTCTTTTATGTGGTCTTTGTCGTGCAAAGAATCAACTTTTGAGAAGACAACAAGAAATGGTTTCTCCACAAGGTCTTGAGAATAACTAGCAAGTTCATGGTTTAGCTTTTGCCACTGAAGAAGAAGGTCTGTGTTCTCACACATAGAAGACGAGTCAAGCAAGTAGACAATGACTTTACAACGTTCTAAGTGTTGTAAAAACTCATGACCAAGGCCTTTTCCTTTGCTGGCTCCTTCGATAAGTCCAGGCACATCGGCAATTACAAAAGAAGACTTTTGGCTTGTGGGGTCGCCAAGGTCTACTACCCCGAGGTTTGGAGTCAGAGTTGTGAAGGGGTAATCAGCAATTTTTGGTTTTGCAGAGCTGATCACACTGAGAAGTGTTGACTTACCAGCGTTTGGAAAGCCAGCAAGCCCCACGTCTGCTAGAAGTTTTAATTCGCAAATCACATCGAGGGTCTCCCCTTCTTTACCTTTTGTGAACATGCGCGGAGCTTGTCTTGTAGATGTTGCAAAAGAAAGATTCCCGTACCCGCGATTCCCGCCTTCAAGGACTTTGATTTCATCTGCTTGATCTGTTATTTCAGCGATTTTTTCACCAGTCTCTTTGTTATAAATAATGGTGCCAAGAGGAACAGGAATTTTCAGATGCTTACCTGTCTTGCCTGTTTTGTTATTGGCTGCACCTTTCCCTCCATCTTCTGCTTGATACATTCTTTTATAACGAAGAGTGCTTAGGGTGTTGTTTCCAAGGTCTGGGCAAAAAATGACATCTCCACCTCTTCCGCCGTTCCCACCATCTGGGCCGAGCTTAGGCATATTTCGAGCAGTTTTGAATGTACAGATACCATTTCCGCCATCACCAGCTTTGATCGTAATTTCGGTTTTATCGATGAATTTCATTAAAATTTTCTCGTAGTTATCTGTTTCTTCAAGCCTCCTCTAGAGGAGGCTTTTAAATTTTGCTCAAAAGATGATATAGGTGTTGCTTATAGGAAATAGTCTCAACACTTAGCTTTTTATACTGGGATGTGAGGGGTTCGAAGGAAGGAGTTCTTGTCTAGAGAGTTTCTACGCGAACTCTTTGCTTATTTCCTGCGAATCTTTCAAAAATAATGCGGCCATCAGCTTTTGCATAAAGAGTGAAGTCTTTTCCTGTGCCGACGTTTGTGCCAGCATGAAAGGAGCTTCCCACTTGTCTTACAATAATGTTTCCGCATCTAACTTCTTGACCGCCAAACATTTTAACGCCACGTCTTTGAGCATTAGAATCGCGACCATTTTTTGTACTACCACCGGCTTTTTTGTGCGCCATTTTAATAAGTCCTTATCTTGACTCGTTTTTCCCTTTTTCCTAAGGAGCTGGGGAAGAGTGCGAGTAGCCTAAGCTTTAATTGAGTTAATCTCTACAACAGTTTTGCGTTGCTTATGACCTTGTGTCTTCTTGTAATTCTTACGTCTTTTGTATTTGAAAACGATGATTTTATCGTCTCGTGTTTGTTCTTTAATAGTGGCTTCTACTACAGCGCCTGCAATTGTTGGTTTGCCAACAACAGGGGCTTCTTCGCCTCTAGCAATCATAAGAACGTCAGAAAAACGGAGGGTATCTCCTGGGTTTCCTTCAATTTTTTCAACGTGTAGTGTGTCACCTTCTTTAACACGGTATTGGTGACCACCTGTTTTGATAACAGCGTACATGAGCTATTCCTCTAAGATATATAGAAAGTGTGCTAAGTGAGTAACCTGCTGAATTTAAACTCTTTTAAGAAAGGTTTTTGTTTTCAGAGAACGTTCCGCTTGGATAGGATTTCTATCTACGGTCAGGCAAGCTAGCCAAAGTTTCGAGTCCGATATTCTTACGCAGGTTTTGGTGGATTGTCAAGGATAAGCTCATGTTTGAGGCTTTTTCCAGGGCGCTCCTTTTTTATCTAGGGAGGATATCTTGTTAAAAGAGCTCGTTCAAATTATAGTCATAGTTGATTTACAATTGACTTAAACCCACTTTTTTTAGTATAGTTTGCCCTTATTTTTCTAAAAAGAGCCAAAATCTTAAGAGATGGAGAAAAACTATGGCCCGCGTATCCATTGAAGATTGCCAAAAGTACATGCCAAATCGTTTTATTCTCGTGCTGGTTGCGGCAAATCGCGCTCGTCAGTTAATGAGCAGTAGTGTTCCTCTGGTTAGTTCAAAAAACAAAGTTGCTGTGACGGCTCTTAGAGAAATCGCTGAAGGTAAGGTTGCGGCTAAACGACCTTATGTTGATCAAGGAAAAGATCACGCTGATATTCTAGATGATTTCGAGATGCTGTAGCAAAAAATGAAGTTTGCAAACGCACTGCTGAGAGCAACTCTTATAAAACGCTATAAACGTTTTTTAGCAGATGCAACTTTAGAAGATGGCACAAAGATAACAGCACATTGCCCTAATACCGGAAGTATGAAGACTTGCGGCTCTCCTGGGGATATTATTTATCTATCTCATGATGATAATCCAAAAAGAAAATTAAAATACACCTGGGAGCTTACAGAAACAAAAGCTGGCTTTATTGGTGTGAACACACAGAGGCCTAATCAAATTGTGAAAGAGGCTTTTGAAAACAAACTCATAAAAGAACTGGCTTCTTATCAAGACATAAAGCCTGAAAAGAAAAAAGATGAGAGTCGCCTTGATTTTTATCTCTCAGGGTCTTTAGCGGGAGAGCCTCCTTGCTGGGTTGAAGTGAAGAATGTGACTCTACTTGCAGGTTCTGATGTTATTTTTCCAGACTCTGTGTCTGAAAGAGCTCTTAAGCATATTAAGACACTAGAAAAAATAGTGGAATCAGGAGAGAGAGCAGCTATTCTTTTTGTTGTTAACCGCAGAGAAGGAAAATCTTTTAGAGCAGCTCATGAAATTCATTTGGAATACGCAGAAGCGCTTGCTAGAGCTCAAAAAAAAGGTGTTATTATCCTTATTTACCGAGTCAAAAGCTCTCGAGAGTTCATTTGCTTAGAACCTTTTATAGAAGATTAGAAATAACTTTTTTTTCTTCTTCTAGTTCTTTGCAAGTTAAAGAAATTTTTTCTTTTGCAAAGTTTGAGAGTTTAAAGTTCTCAACAACTTCATAGGATCCTTGTCCTTTTGCTTTTACAGGGAGTGAAAACACAAGACCTTTTGGCAGGTTGTACCACTCTCCATTTGTGAGCACAGCTGTAGAGAAAACTTCGTTTCCTTTTCCAGTGTTGAGATTTTTCACAAGATCAATACAGGCTGAGGCTGCTGAGGCTGCTGAAGATTTTCCACGAGCTGCAATGACTTCAGCTCCCCTTTTTTGAACAATCGAGATGAAATCATTTTCAAGCCATTTTCTGTCTTTTATGACTTCTGTGGTTGGTTTTCCATTTATGGTCGAATTTTCAAAATCAGGGTACATGGTGCTAGAGTGGTTGCCCCAGATAACAATATTTTTGACTTGATCAACTGCGACTCCTGCTTTGAGAGCAAGTTGTGCTTTTGCTCTGTTTTCATCAAGCATAGTCATAGCTGTGAAACGAGAGCTAGGCACTTCACTACAGTTACTGAGAGCAATTAAAGCGTTTGTGTTACAAGGGTTTCCGACAACAATAGCCATAAGATTTGAGCTTGCTTTAGCCAGAGCTTTTCCTTGAGAAACAAAGAGAGGGCCATTGCTCATGATAAGATCATTTCTTTCCATACCAGGCCCTCTTGGTGTTGATCCAACAAGAAGAGCCCAATTAATCCCGTCAAAAGCTTTAGTAGCATCGTCATAGCAATTGATTTCACCACATGTGTCAAAGGCACAGTCTGTGATTTCCATAGCTGTTCCTGCTGCTGATTTTACAGCAATAGGAAGTTCTAGAATGTTTAAATCCACTATGACTGAAGGCCCAAAAACTTCTCCACTAGCCAGTCTAAAAAGAAGACTATAACCAATTTGTCCAGCTCCACCTGTGACAGCAACGCGAACTCTTTTTTTCATTTTTTCATCCTTTTTTTTCGGTATTTTGATTGCGAATTAATCTTAAAAATCGTCCTTGTTTTTTAGGGATTAGTTTAACATGAGTTTTTTGGTTTATATCCCAATATAAAAATTGAGGTTGATAACTTGAGCACTCTTGCCAGTGTTGTTGTGTCTCATTTTCAACAAAGCATAGTGTGTTTACTTTGTGAGATTTTTCAAGCGTGTTACGACAGGTGTAGCAACAAGATACGTAGCGCTTTCCTTTTTCTCCATGGATGCCAGCTTTATTCCAAAAAGAAAACAAAATAGGTTGAGAGCAAAAGTAGCAGCTATTGCGAAGCCAGCTTTCTGCTCTTTTGTAGTGTGTCAGAGGGGAGGGCGTTGGCTGCTTTTTTTGTAGAGTTTGAAAGTAGAAGCGTGTGCGCTCTTTGCATTCGTCTACATAGGCATAAAGCTGGAAAGGACTCAGGGAGTTTGTAAGAGAGGTGTGATAATGATTTTTTAAAAGCTGGCTTGTATGGCTGACAAGACTGAGTAGCTCTTCGAGATCTTTCATCGTGCGCTCATCTTTATAGCGAAAAAGGAGTGGCTTGTTATCAATCAATTGCTGACTTATTTTTTTAAGCGTGCGCCTACAGATCAAGTAGAGGCAGAGCCTGTTTGTAAAAAGAAAAAGGAGGGCAATGGATAGGCACCCAAGGAAGAAAAATATAAAACCTAAAAGAGTAGCGATAGGCATTGTAGTACTCGCGGCTTCCTTTGCTCGTGGGCCAAAAACGGCATTTCTTAAAAATGGCTGCTTTCTGGTGAAATTCTTATCACCCTTTTAAGTCTTTTTAAAGGCAAACTTTTTGGAGTCTTTAGTTGTAACCTACTAGGATGACGAAAAGAGTTCTCTCTTAAGGGTGAAAAAAAAGAGTTGCACTAGGGTAGAGCCTGCGGTTTCTCTTGATCTTTCTATTCTTGACTCTCAGGTGGTGTGTCTTTAATATCTGTGAGTGATTTTATTCCTCTTCAACAAAGTATATCGAACATGCATGCTGAAGCACCACAAAGAACAGTTAGCGAGAAGCTTTACCTGACAGATGATGGGCTTCGTTTTGATGATTCGATTTTATGGTTAGACTCAAAAAAGAGTGGAAACCTTTCTTTTCTTTCTTCTGCCCACAGTGTGAGAGAGCGCTATAGTTCCCAAGTGATTGTTTCTCAAGAAACTCAAGAGCTTTTGAAACTCTATAACCCTGACATCAAATCTCTTGTGTGTCAGTATAACCGTCCCTTTTCTATTGGACGTTATAATTTGGAACTTTTACAAGCAGGCTCTGTGCTTGGAGGGTCTTCACTTTATATTGAAACAAACGCTGAGAAATTTTTATATGCTCCGATGCTTTCTCGTTCAAACAGTTTGCTTGCTAAATTTTTTCACTCTAAAAAAGTAGATTATCTGATTTTAAAAGTGGATCATTGTGAAAATAATCGTCATCTTTTATTAAGAAAAAAAGAGGAAGAGGATCGTTTTCTTCAAGCAATAGAGACCTGCTTAGAGGAAGGCCGAATTCCTGTCGTTGTGACACCCTTGCTTCACACGGCAAGCGCACTTTGTTTTCTTTTATCTTCTTCTGGTGTAAAAATCCTCGCTCACAAACACGTCTATGATGTTAATAAAGTTTATGAATCTTTTGGACAAAAAGTAGGGGAATTTAAGCAGCTCAATCTCAGAAAAATAGAAGAACGAGCAGCTCTTGTCGTGCCGCCTAGCTTTCGTTTAAAACAACTTTTACAAATAGAAAAGAAGCACCAATTCTTTTTTATTAATGATCGCCTAAATTCTTCCTATGATTATGGAAGTCATGATATCTTTCATATCCCTCTTCCACAAGCTAGTTTGGATATTGTGAAAACAATTAAAGAGTTCAAACCTAAAAAAACTTTTTTGTTTGGCCCTTACGCAAAAAAATTCTCGTCTATTCATAAATCTTTGGGACTTGATTTAGAAGTTCTAAATCCTTTTCAACAAAATGCTCTTTTGTAGGGTGCACTTTCGTTCTTTTTTTTTTTGAGCTAAACTATAAGAAGAGCTTGCTATTCTAGAATTTAGAAATGCTTGTTAGAGAAAAACCCCTAGCAATGAGAATCATTATGTTTTCAAACTTGTTTAAGAGGATTTTTGGTTTTTTCTTTTTTCTTTGTAGAAGCACTTGTCAATCTCACGAAAAGAAAGTGCCAAATTTTTTTGTTAATATTCTAGGCCTTCTTCTTTTTAGTTTTTTATGTATTTACTATGGTTCTTTGTACTATTTTCACCCCTTAGATCCATCTTTTATGACAGTCTCTAGTCCAAGCTCTCATGTTCAAAATCCATTTGGGGCAAATGGGGCTTATATAAGTGGGTTTGTGATTTATTATTTTGGCTTAGGATCTTGTTTTTTAACATTTCCAATGATTGTAGGTCTTTTTCTTTTGCTTTTTAAAGGAAAAAGTTCTTCTTTTTTCTTTAAGTTTTTTCTCTCTTGGCTTTCTTTTTTTGTTTCTCTTTTATTTTTATTACAAAAACATTTAGAGGCTTATTCTGTAGAAGGAATAGAGTTGCCGCCTGGTGGGGCTTTTGGTTTTCTTGTGCATGAATGGTTTCTTAGCCACTGGGGAGTGTATGGGTCTCATACGTTTGTGGTTTTGAGTGTTTGGTTTTTTATAACGGTTTTATTTCGAGTTAATTTTATTAGCCCAAAGCTCCCTCTTTTTTTGAAAGCTATCTTCAGAATATTTTTTGTTAAACTAAAAAATATTTTTTTGTGCCTCAGATTTTTTTTGAAGTTGAAAGGAACAACAAAAGAAAATCAGAGAACTTTTAAGAAAGAAGAAACTCAAGAAAAAAAAGATTTTCTCGTGAGAGAGGAAGCTAAAATCTTAAAAAAGAAACCTTCGGACGAAAAATTTTTCGCATCAGTGAGAGCTATTTTTCGTCAAAATTTAGACAAAAATCAAGGTGATGAAGCCCTTGATGCTGAAGTTGGTCAGTTAATTCTTAAAACTCTCGCAGAATTTGGGGTTAAAGGAAAGCTTCTTGATTTTGTCAGAGGGCCTTCTCTTGTGACTTATAATTTTCAACCAGAAGAAGGTGTGAGACAGGCAAAAGTCTTTAGCTTGGTTGATGACTTAGCTCTAGCACTCAAGGTTCAATGTGTCATAATTAAGCCTGCTCCTGACAAAAGAGCTCTTGGAATTCAAGTCCCTAGAACAAATCCAGATGTTGTGTACTTGGGAGATATACTCAAAACAAAAGAATATCTAGAAACGACAAGTCCTCTTACACTAGCTTTTGGTCTTTCTGAAAAAGGAGAAGCTATTTGTGAAGATCTTGCAGCTATGCCTCATCTTTTGATTGCTGGGTCGACAGGTTCTGGAAAGTCTGTTTGTATAAACACATTTATTTGCAGCGTGCTTGCAAAAGCTAGCCCAGAAGAAGTTCGCTTTTTGATGATTGATCCGAAGATGTTAGAACTTTCTGTTTATAATAAGATTCCTCATCTTTTAGCTCCAGTTGTGACAACAGACTTAAATAAAGCGAAAGCTTGTTTAAATTGGGCAGTCTACGAAATGGAGCGACGTTACTCCTTAATGGAAAAGGCTTCTGTGAGAGATTTAAGTTCTTATAATTTAAAGTTTGGGAATAACCCTTCTCATGAGAAGCTTCCTTTTATTGTTGTGATTATAGATGAGCTAGCAGACCTTATGCTCATGGCAGCTAAAGACATTGAACAACTCATTCAACGTCTTACTCAAAAAGCTAGAGCTTGTGGGATTCATCTTATTTTAGCAACACAGAGACCTTCAGTGGATGTGGTCACTGGAATTATTAAAGCAAATTTACCTTGTAGAGTCTCATTTCGTGTGGTTTCTCGTTATGATAGCAAAACTATTTTAGATCAAAATGATGCAGAAAAACTTCTTGGAAGAGGAGATATGTTTTTTATGAAGCCAGGAGAAGTGCACTTGAAGCGTATTCAAGGAGCTTTTATTTCTGAAAAGGAAATCCATGAACTTGTAGAAAAGTTGGCTTATTTTGGTGGTTCATACGATGAGGGTGTTGTGAGCTGGATTGATCTTCATATAAAAGATTCTAGTGAGGAGACCTTTAGAGGGATCAACCCTTCTCAGTCCTCAGAAGAACTGTATGATCAAGCAAAAGACATAGCACGAACAAATGGGCTTGTAAGCACATCGTTTCTTCAAAGGCACCTTGGTCTTGGTTATAATAGAGCAGCTAAAATTATTGATAAAATGGAGGAAGAAGCTCTTATTTCAGGTCCTGATGGTTCAAAAAAAAGAAAATGGATTAAAAAAGATTAAGAGCTGTTCTTAGTAAAAAAATCAGATTTTCTCGGTTTTTTCCAAGTTGTTTATTGATCTTTAGGCTGGACTTTTGCTCTCATTACAAGTAAGTAAATCTGATTATAGATTCATAGGGCGCGTTGCTATTATTTTATTTTTATCATTCGAAAAGAAAGAAGTTCTTATGCTAGCTGTAACGGACTCAACACTTTGCAATAAAATTCATTTATCTGAAGAAAAAGAAAAATCTTCTGATGGTCAAAGATCAAAAGAGCTATTTAAGACAAGAACTATTTTCCTCTCTGAAGGGGTTACAAGCGAGACGGCTAAATCTGTTGTAAGTGATTTACTCACTTTAGATGCAAAAGAAACAAAAACTATTTACCTTTACCTCAATTCCCCAGGAGGCGAGGTGAATAGCGGCTTTTCTATTTATGACACCATCCGTTTTATTAATTCAGAGGTCGTTATTATTACTGCTGGTTTATGTGCTAGTATTGCTACGATTATTAATATTGCAGTTCCTAAAGAGCGCAGATTAACCATGCCGAATTCTCGCTTTTTGATTCATCAACCTCTGATCAATGGTCAGGTGTATGGCCCTGCTTCTGATATTGAAATCACCGCTAATGAAATTGTAAAAACAAGAGCGAAAGTAAATCAATGCTTAGCAGAAGCGTGTGGTCAAGATTTGAACCGTTTAGAAGAAGACACATTGAGAGACTATTGGATGTCTGCAGAAGAGGCTATTGATTACGGTCTTGTTCACAGAATTGTGCGTCACAAATCTGAGCTTTAAAGCATTTTAAATGAAAAAATCTCCAGGAGATAATAGTAAGTTCCTAAATGCTTATCTTTTTTCTCACTGGAAAAAAGTTTTAGTTGCTTTTTTTTGTTCTCTTCTTTTGTGTTTTAGTTCTTGTTGTCTAGCCTATTTGATTGGGCCTAGCCTAACTTTTGTATTACAAGAAAAAAAAGATTTTTATCACCTGGATGAACTTTTAGGGGCTCAGCTTTCTTTTGTGATAAAGTTTTTTTTTACGCTTGATGTAATAGCAAAAAATACACTTTTGGAATATTTATTTTTTTTCTTAATTTTTTTTGCGCTTGTAAAAGCTCTAACTTCTGTTATTCAAGCTTTTTTATGGGAAGCCATTGGAGAAAAAATAGCTTTTGATATTCGAGTAAAGTTTTTTAGTTTGTATGTACTGAGCCACCCTCATATGAAAACTCAGTTTGAAGAATCAGGTTTTGAAAAAACTATAGCAACTCTTGTAACCACAGATGTAAAATTTTTTCGAGATTATCTTGTGAATGTCTGGGGAGGTGTTTCAAGGGAATTAATTCAAGTTTTAGGGCTTAGTCTCGGGCTAATTTTTTTATCTCCTATATTATTTTTTAGTTTCATTTTTTGTTTGCTTCCAGTTTTTTATTTATTAAAAAAAATTGGCAAAAAATTAAGTCGACGTTCATCGGATGCTATAGCTGGTTATTCGCTTCTTAGTGAATGGTTGCAAGAGAGGTTTCTTGGGTTAGAGACTATTAAAGCTAGACGCACAGAAGCTTACGAAATAAAAAAAATGAAAAAGTTAAATCAGGAGCTTTTTGATAAGCACTATAAGTTAGCTTACACGGAATCGCGAACAGGGCCTCTTCTTGAGATGGCAGCTGTGTGTGCATTAATTGTTGTGCTTTTTGTAGCTCTTTCTTTAATTCAAAAAGAGTTGATTACTTCGAGTGTAGCTTTTTCTTTTTTTGCGGTCATTGCTATATTGAGCCAATCAATTAATAAGCTCAGTCGTTATTTTAATAGAAATAAAGCTTCTATAGGCTCAAAACAAAGAATTTTTAAGTACCTAAAACTTTTTGAAGAAAGTCATACAAAAATTTATAGTTCTCCTCTGGTTTTGAAAACAAGTAACACCGAGGAGTTACTTGTCTGCCAGGAGTTGTCTTTTTTTTATAAAAATCGATTTGCTTCTGGGGTGAGAAATTTTAGTCATTCTTTCTTAAGAGGCAAGTTTTACTGCATCACAGGGCCCTCTGGGTGTGGTAAATCAACTTTACTAAAGTGTTTACTCGGTCTTCTTCCTCTTCATAAGGGAAAAATTTATTATGATCACAACTTGTTACCTTTTCAAAAGATTGCTTATATTTCGCAAAAAATAAGTCTGCCTCCTCTTAGTTTAGCTGAGTGTGTTTCTTATCCTGAGGAAACTTTTGACGAAGAGAAACTAGTGAGTGCTCTCAAAAAAGTAAATCTTTATGATTCTGTTCAGTCTTTAGACAAGGGGTTTAATACAATTTTGGGAGATGAAATCAGCACTGGTTTTTCAGGAGGGCAAAACCAAAAACTGCTTTTAGCAAGACTTTTTTATCACACTTATCCGCTTATTCTGATTGACGAAGGTACTGCTTCTCTTGACCCTGTGAGTGAAAATAAGTTTTGTCAGAATTTGCTAGAGTTAGCGAAGAAGACAAAAACTACTGTTGTCTTTGTGTCACATAGTCAGACGGTTATGCAATATGCAGACGATCTAATTTATATGACATAAAACCCGGATGAAAGGAATTTTATGAAAGTAATTGGGCATAGAGGAGCCCCTACAGAGGCTCTTGAAAATAGTTTAGAATCTTTCCAAAAAGCTATTCAAGCAGGTGCTTCTATGGTTGAACTCGATACTTGGTGTGCAAAAGATGGTACTTTTTGGATTTCTCATGATGATTCTTTAAAAAAATCTTGCGCGAGAGAAGAAAGAATAAGTTCTCTTACAGAAAAAGAGTTAAAAACATTTAAACTTGTAAACGGAGAAAATCTTCCATCTCTTGGTTTTTGTCTTGAAAAGTTAGCTCCTTTTCTTGTTGTAAATGTAGAGTTAAAAGATAAAACAAAAGAAAAAGCAAAAAAATTTTTTGATTTTTTATCACCCATTTCGTATAAAGATAGGCTTGTGATTTCTTGTTTTCATTTGGCTCCTCTTGAAACTCTAGAGCTTTTAAATGACAAAATGCAGTTAGCTCTTCTGTGGGAAGAAAACAATAGTTACAAAAAAAATCCTTTGCTTTACTTGCAAGAACACAAAAAATGGTTTTTCCATCCTCAGGCTGATATTCTTACTTACGAGATGCTTTCCAAACTTCATGCAGAGGAACGTGTGATTTATCCTTGGGTTTCTCGTCTTGGAGTGGAAGATAAGAATAGAGAAAAATTTTGGGAAGTGATGTATGCTATGAATGTGCACGGATTGTGTACAAATTATCCTCGTGAATTTTTTACTTGGTTAAAAAACAAAAGGGGTTAGCATGGCTTGGGCCTTGTCTACTTTTGAGTCAAACGGTGAAACTCTCAGGTATGGTTTATATACTAAACCAGGAGTCTCTGAGATTAAAAAATATCTTTTGTTTTTGCCTGGACGTGGTGAATATATTGAAAAATATAATGCTTTACCAGATCTGCTCAATTTAGATCAAAATACAGCTCTTCTTATTGTGGATCATAGGGGTCAAGGATTTTCTTCAGGAGAGCGTTTTCATATTTTGTCTTATGACGAGTTTTGTTCTGATGTAAAAAATTTGTTAGGCAATTTAAAAATTAAAGAGCCTTACTCTCTCGTTGCTTTTTCTATGGGAGGGCTGATTGCTTTATACGGAACTCTTAAAGGTTTTTTTTCCCCTAAAAGGATATTTTTAGTTTGCCCTCTTCTTGGTTTAGCAAAGACAAAAGTGTGGTACGTAAGTGTTTTTTTTCTTTCTTGGATGTTAACTTTTTTTGGTTTTGGGAAAAAACGCTGGAGAAAATATAGGATAGCAGATCAATTTGAGGATAATCTTCTGACTGCAAATCCGCTCCACTATGAGTCTTTAAAAAAATCTCTTTGCCCACCAGAGGAAGCTAGTTTTGCATGGATTTTTGCAACACTTAGAGCCATTTTTTATGTGACAAAAGTTGCTAATCTACGAAAAATGAAAGCTCATCTTTTGTTTTGCGTCGTTGCTCAAGAACAAATAGTCTCTAATGTAGCTATTTATAAATTTATGAAAAAAATGTTTTATAAATCTTTTCAAAACACAGCAAGCATTTTTCTTTTTCAAGGAAAGCACGAACTGTTTTTTGAGAAAAAAACAGAACAACAACGTTTTTTAAATCTTTTGAACACTTGGATTGAAGAAGCGTAACAACGGTTTTTTTTTGATGAAAAAAATAGCTATCGATGGACGCTTTATCACAAACCTCCCAGCTCATGGAATTGCTCGCTATAGTTTTGAGATTCTTAGAAATTTAAAACTAGAAGAAAATAAGTTCCAGGTTTTTGTTTTTATTACGGAAAATAGCTTTCTAAAAAATGAAGCATTCCAAACAAAATTTGTTTTTTTAGAAATCAAAGCAAAACCTATCAGTATAAAAGAACAGTTTATTATTCCTTTTTATCTTTTAAAATTAAAAATTGATTTTTTTCATTCTCCTTCTTTTGTTGTTCCGTTTTTTTGTCCTATACCATTTATTTTGACTCTTCATGATGTCACACATCTTGTGCGAGAAAAAGAGTACACTATTTTTCATAAACTCTATTACCGTCTCATTATCCCTCTTCAGATTCGGTTAGCCAGGTTTGTTGTGACAGTTTCTTCTTTTTCTAAAAAAGAAATTGCGAGATATTACGGAAATCAGTTTGAAGAAAAAATAAATGTTTTTCCTTGTGGTGTCGAGTTACCCTCTGTTTCTTTTTCCTGCAAAGATAAAACAAGAAGAAGACTTCATTTGCCAAAAAAATTTTGTTTCTGCTTGTCCAGTGCGAAAAAACATAAAAATATAAAAAATTTACTCCTTGCTTATAAACAGCTTGAGACTGATGTTCCTCTCGTTATAGCGGGAAAACTTCCAGAAGAGATTATAAAAAAGTCTTTTTCTTCCTCGAAATTTCTGTTCTTAGAAACTTTGTCAGAAGAAGAGTTAGTCGCGTGCTATTCTTTGTGTGATCTTTTTCTTTTTCCTTCTTTTTATGAGGGGTTTGGTCTTCCTCCTCTAGAAGCTTTGTTTTGTGGAGCTTTTGTCGTTAGTTCAAAAGAAAGTGCTCTTTCTGAAATTTTAGAAGAACAAGTAAAATACTTTCCAAGCCTTCATTGTGATGGGCTTTTGCGTGGTTTAATCGAGGCTTTTTCAGAGCTTAAGTTAGAAAAAAAAGAAGACAGAGAAAAACGAAGGCTTTTTACCAGCCGTTTCTCTTGGAAAGTAATGACAGAAAACATCACAGCGCTTTACAGCCAAGACCTTTAGTGCTATAGGGATGAGAATATTTCTAACCTAATGATGAACTTGCCTTAGGATGTAAACAATGTTGCCAGATACAGTAAAAACTCTTCTTTCTAGTGGATTACAAAAAGAAAAAGAAGTGACAATAGGAGCTTGGGTCAAAAGTAAGCGTATTTCAAAAAACTTGGCTTTTCTAGCTCTGACAGATGGTTCTTGCCAAGAGTCTCTACAAGCTGTGGTTGAGGCTACGAATCCACACTTTGAAAGTCTTTCCAGTGTTCAAACTGGAGCAAGTGTCGAGGTGAAAGGGGTTCTAAAAGTTTCTATGGGCGAAGGCCAAGCAGTCGAGCTTTTGGTGTCAAGTTTTAGAGTGCTTGGCACTGTTACTGAGAGTTATCCTTTGCAAAAAAAGGGGCATACACTCGAATTTTTAAGAGAAATAGCACACTTAAGGGGGCGTAGTAATACTTTTAGCGCTCTGTTTCGTTTACGCAATGTACTTTCTCAAGGGGTGCATAAGTATTTTTCTGAGCGTGGATTTTTATGGGCTCAGACACCGATTCTTACAGCTTCTGATTGTGAAGGAGCTGGAGAGCTCTTTCGTGTTACTTCTTTATCTGGTGACAAGTTAGCTCAGGCTGCTAAAAATCCAGAAGTATGGTCAGAAGATTTTTTTGGTCAGTCTTCATTTTTAACTGTGAGCGGTCAGTTGCAGGCTGAAATCCTAGCTATGTCACATGGGAGAGTCTATACGTTTGGGCCTACATTCCGCGCCGAAAATTCAAATACCACAAGGCATTTGGCTGAGTTTTGGATGATTGAACCAGAGATGGCATTTTGTGATCTAACGACAAATCGTCTTGTGGCAGAAGACTTTATTCGTTACCTCATTCGTTACACTCTTGAACACTGTGAAGAAGAAATTGATTTTTTTGAAAAATTTTACAAAAGAACATCTCTTGATTTTCTTAGCACTATTGCTAACTCTAATTTTGGTCATGTGACTTATACAGAGGCTATAGATATTTTAAAAAAATCTAAGCAAGCATTTGAGTTTCCTGTCGCATGGGGTTCTGATCTCCAGACAGAGCATGAACGTTATTTGTCTGAAGTTGTTTTTAACAAACCTGTGACTGTGACAGACTATCCAAAAGAGATTAAATCTTTTTATATGCGTCTTAATGATGACGGGAAAACAGTAGCTGCTATGGATCTTCTTGTCCCTAAAATTGGTGAACTTGTTGGTGGGAGTCAAAGAGAAGAGCGCTATGATTTTCTTGAAAGACGAATGGATGAGTTAGGTATTCATAAAGAAGAACTTTGGTGGTATTTAGACTTAAGGCGCCAGGGAAGTGTTGTTCACTCTGGTTTTGGAGTTGGTTTTGAACGTCTTGTTATGTTTATATCTGGTATGCAAAATATTAGAGATGTGATTTTGTGTCCTAGGTCTGCTAAGTCTATCAATTTTTAATTTTTCTTCTTTCCTGTTGTACATAAAAAACAAAAATTTCAAAAAAATTTCAGAAAAGCTATGCTTAGATTTTAACGAATTCTTTCTTGTCTGTTTAATAAGGGAGAGGTTAAATGCAAAAGCAAGGTTATATTCTTTATGATAAAGAACCAGAGAGTTATTCGTACTACGAGTATAAATATAGAGTGCAACACAGACACTTGACCCAAGTGATCTCTCTTCTAGATAGTTTTGTAGGGGGCCTTGATCCATTCTCTGTTGGTATTGTAGATTCTATTTACTACGATACGATTGATAGAAAAATGTATGATGAATGTGTGAATGGTGAGGCAAAAAAAGCTAAGTTTCGGATTCGAGGTTACGGAGACGGTAGCTACAATCAGGTTCATCAGAAAATGAAAAATCTTTCAGCTGTGAGTAAATATAAATCTAAAATTAAACCTGTAAGCTTTAAAGATCAAATAGCTCCTGCGTGGTCTGATATTATTCCTCTTGATAAGAATTGTTTGGAGTTTGAAGCCATTCAAATAAATGTAGCTTCTTATGGTCATCTCATTCCCGTTATCAGAGTAAAGTACAAGAGACATCGCTACCGCATTTATGATTATAGAATCACTCTTGATACAAATATCGAAGTTTCAGAACTTTCTAGTTTTTTAAATCGTTCTCAGATGGTAGCTCATTCTTCCATCTTCCCTTTTCATGTATTAGAAGTTAAGACAAGAGAGAGCAGGCCAAATCTTCCTTTTATGGGGGTTATCTCTTTGCCTCAAATTTCATGTTCTAAGTTTATGCTTGGTCTTAACTATCTATCTGGACAAGAGTAAGAGGGATTTTTTTATGGAACAATTGGTGGGCCTATTTAATTTTTCAGGTGGAGACACTATACCTCTTACAAATGAGCAAGTGTATGCCTATATTACAATGCTGACTGTTTCGCTTCTGTTTGGGGTTATTTTGCATTTTCTTTACTCTGTTTATTTTAGAGAGTCTGAGCCAACGGATGCTTCTTTGTCTAGAAGTCTTGTGCTTTTGACCCCAAGTCTTATGACTCTATTTTGGTTTGTTCAATTCAGTCTTCCTCTTTCAGTTGGTTTGCTTGGGACTCTTTCTTTTGTTCGTTTTAGATCTCCTGTTAAGAGAGCTGAAGATATTTCTTTTATTGTCATTGCTTTGGCTTGTGCTGTTTCTTGTGCTATTTCAAAACCCGTTATTGGTGCTATTTTGGTTTTGGTTTTTTTGGGGTATTCTTTTGTTAGAAATAGTTTTGTTTCAAGATTTTTTAGGGGGCTTAATTTTGGAGTTTTAACTTATAACACAAAGAAAAACATCTCTATTGGTCAGGTTGAAAAATCACTTCTTGAGTCTCAGTGTAAAAAATTTCAATTTATTAGCTCAAGACGCTATGATGGGATTACTTCTTTTGTGTTTAATATTACAAACCTTGACACAGATAAGCTAACAAAACTGATAGAGCTTCTAGAAAAAGCTGATGAAACGTCTAATATCAGTGTTTTTTATCCAAATAATAGAATTAGTGGTTAATTGTAAAAGGTGCTTTTATGGGTAAGAAGTTTTCTTCTCGTCAACTTTCTCTAGCAGTAATTTTTTTCTTGCTTGCTCTCATTGTTTTTATTTCTTTTTTATCATCTGAAGATAGAAAGAGAGACGACTTAGGACAACAAGCTTTTTCTGATGAGTCAAATGGAAATATCCCACTCAGCGAAATTTCTGGATCTTATCTTTTTCATGATAAGCAAGATAACAAAGACTATGTTTATACAATAGGAGACGCTTCTTCTGAGATAGCTATGAGTGGTATTGATTTGGAAAAAAAGGAAATTATCTCTACTACTTTTTTAGATATTAAAGAGAAGATATTAAATAAATTGGGGATGTGTCACAGTAAGCATGTGAAATCTTGTCGAGACATAGAAAAACTTTTAACCACCCAGTGGGAGGGGATTTATGTTGATCCCAAGAAAAAAATATTTTTGCTTAATGAAGCTTTAGCAACTATTTTGGTTTATGACCAAGAGATTGAAGACATCGCTCAGGTTATTAATCTTGATCGCTTTACAATAGAAAGAACAAATAAAGAAGCTCCAAATAACTTAGATGAAAATTCACTCGGTGAAGGGCTTTTGCCTTTAAACAATGGGCATATACTTGTGCTCAAAGAAAATTTTCCACCAAGCCTTGTGGAGTTTGGTATTAAGGGGGAAAATTCAGAAGGTTTTAACGAAAGTCTTCTGATTGATGAAAATAAACCATTCCCATCTAAAAAATTTCGTCTTGAGATGGAGCCTTTATATGTTTGGAGCCTTCCTTCTTCTATGAATCACTGTGATTTGAGTGAGCTTGCTTATAGCAAAGAGGGAGGACTTAATATACTGTCTCAAAAGTGTCAAATTATTCTTGAGCTGAAAGAATTAACGACTGAGATAAAAACTTTAGAGTTTAAAAATTTTTATCGTCTTCCTCCTAAAATCACAGAAGCAGAAGCTTTTATTTTATTGCCAGGACATGGTGAATTTCTTATTTTTGAAGATAAGAAAAATAGTGGAGATAAAAATATTCATTTTTTTTCATCTAAAAAACAAGGGAAAAACCCTTAAGGCATTTCTTCTTGGATTTCATACTCATCTTGAAAAACATATTTTAAATATTTTGTCATGTACTTAAAAGTCTCAGGTGAGTTTCTGATATCTTTAAACCTAGGTCCTGCACAAGTTGTTCTGTGTGGAGGCTTAACCACAAAGTCTCTTATGACATCTCCTCCTCCATACCAACTACTATAAATTTAATCCATATTTTCAGGGCCTCTGTAGACTTCTTTTAAAAAATTAAAATTTTTTGGTTGAAGTCTGTCAGCGCGTCTATAATTTTGATAAGAAAACATTCCTCGTAGAGTGAATTTATCTATGCTTTCTGAGAGTGGAAAAATATCAAGATGAGGAACGTTATCTCCTTTTAGGTAGGCTCTCCAGAGCCTTTCTTTTTCAGTATTTGTTATTTTTGGATTTACTTTTGTGAGAAGAGCTTTGTATTTCAATTTTGAGTAATAAATTTGCCAAAAATCAACTTGGGCAGTGAAGGGGTTTGTTTTGTAGATGTGTATTGTATAACCTTTGGCTTCTAATTTATTTTGAATGTGTGTTAAGTTCATTTCAAATTCTATTTCAATAATATCAAGATCAGCATCATCATCCCAAGGGAGTGGTGCTTGAAACCTTCTGGCTCCAAGAAGAGTTGCGCTATTAATCATATAATCCACATTAAACTCTTTTAAAATACTGATTACATCATGAGTTACTTCTATGATTCCGTGAAGAGTATAAGGGTCGCTAAAGCATTTTTTTATATTACAGTCTTCTGGGCTTAGCTTTGGGTTAGCTTTGAGACATTCTGTAATTACTTCTCTAGAAGGGTTTTCAAATTCATTGGCTATATTGTTTTCAATGTGGTGACAGCTCAATACAAAAAAAATAAAGATGGAAAAATAAATAACTGATGTTACGCACTTTGTTTTTTTAGTATAGTTATTTCATGAAAAAACAAGATTTAGAACTTTATACAGATTATTTACTAACTGATGTTACGCACTTTGTTTTTTTAGTATAGTTATTTCATGAAAAAACAAGATTTAGAACTTTAT
>CANFEH010000023.1 GCA_947445855.1 Zetaproteobacteria bacterium | reverse complement strand
TGAAGTCCTACTTCAACACCATGGACTCTACCCTCCATATCAAAAATATGCTGAGCTTCCGTTAGGCTTGTAATGAATAGCTTATTGTCGTAATGCTGAAGACCAGAATCATAAACACCTACAATTTTAAAAAGTTCTTCTCGTCCAAAAGCGTCATCTGTTTTTGAGTTGGGAACTATGAGTTTAACAGTGTCGCCTAGTTTTACATCCATGAGAGCCATAAGTCCTAGGCCAAGAATAGCGGGTGAGACTTCTCTTGTTAGGTGAGATACTTTAAATTCATCGATTTCAGCTTGTAGTTCATCAAGAGCAGACTCTGGACGAACAATACCTCTTAATTTTTGAACAAAAGATCTTTCACTCGGTAAAATTCCCTTTAAGAGAACTCCATGAGAAAGAAAATCTTTTTTCGCCATGGTTTCCATGTGAATAAAAGGAGCAACACCTGTGATATGAGATCCGTAATGTTTCTTGAGTGTATTTTCGAGACTCTTGTAATCACTAATCCCTTTTGGGTAGCTAGAAACAAGAATATGAGCATTAGCTGCTAAAAAGCGTTCTCTAAGCTCTGTTTCAAAACCGTCAAAAACAGAGATCACAACAATCATCACAGCAATTCCAATGCTGATACCAAGAATAGAGAGAGTTGATATCCATGAGAAAAAATGAGTCTTACGAGAAGCTCTGAGGTATCGTTTAGCAATAAAAGTACTGAAAGACATAAGGCTTTGAGACCTCCAAAGGATTGTTTTTCTATAGGCGTAAATAGATACCATAAAAAGAAAGATATGTTTAAGAAAGCCACTCGGCTGCGTCGAGAGCAAAATAGGTAAAAATAGCATCAGCGCGAGCTCTCTTGATACAAAGAAGAGATTCTAGAATCCAATCTCTCTCATTCAAACCATTTGAGTTGCAAGCAGATTTTATCATAGCAAACTCACCTGAAACTTGGTAAGCAAAAGTTGGTTTTGCTAAAGTATCTTTTAGCACTCTGATCACATCGCAGTAGAGCATGGCAGGTTTAACCATGATCATATCAGCTCCTTCTGCTATATCAAGGGCTGCTTCATGCAAGGCTTCTTGCAGATTACTTGGATCCATTTGGTAGGTTCTTTTGTCTATATTTTTTCCCATTTGAACTGACCCAACAGCATCTCTAAAAGGAGCATAAAAATTAGAGGCGTATTTAGCTGCATAAGAAAGGATTTTTGTGTCATAAAATCCATGAGATTCTAAATCTTTTCGAATAGCACCGATGCGTCCATCCATCATGTCTGAAGGAGCTATCACATCAGCACCAGCGTAGGCATAAGAAAGGGCTTGTTTGCATAGAATTGAAACTGTTTCATCGTTTAAGATTTTTCCTGATGCAGAAAGAAGACCATCTTGCCCATGGGGTGTGTAAGGATCTAGGGCAACATCCACAATAACTCCAAGTTCTGGGACTTCTTTTTTTAAAAGTCTTAAAGCTCTTGGGATGAGAGCGTTATCATCATAAGCTGACCGAGCATCTAGATGTTTATCTTCCTCGTTAATCCTTGGAAAAAGAGCAATAGCTGGGATATTTTTATGAACACAAGCTTTAGCTATTTCAATGAGAGAATTTAAACCATGACGTTTTATTCCTGGCATAGATCTGATATCTTCTGCGCCGTTTTCTGAATCTATAAGAAAAACAGGGTACACAAGATCACTTCGTGTGAGAGTTGTTTCCCTTGTGAGTCGTCTTGAAAACTCGTCTGATCTATTACGTCTCATTCGTGTTGTAGGGTATTGGCTAAATATCATAATTAAAGTATCCTGAGTGTGATGATAATTTCACAATTATATTTCCTAGAGGATCCTATGTGGGAAGAGAAAAAAAATTTTTTGTCAGGAAGAACAGAGCCCCCTAGGATTATAGGAATTGATCCAGGCTCCCAGCATTCTGGTATTGCCTATATAGTTGGAAAAAGTTTATACCCTTTTTCTCCTAAGGACTTCAAGGTAATTGATGTGTTTGCTCTTTCTTCAAAAGCAAAAGTTCCATTAAATAAGAGAGTGTATTTGTTTCATACTGCCGTGTATGAGCTTCTTTTAGAGTTTAAACCTAATTTGTGTGCTCTTGAAACTTGTTTTCTTGGAAAAAATCCCCAGTCTGCTTTGAAGTTGGGGATGGTGCGTGGGGCTATTATTAGCGCGATTTATCGGCTTAATATCCCACTCTATGAGTTGTCACCTACTAAGATAAAAAAAATAGTCACAGGAAATGGACACGCTAAAAAAGACGAAGTGGCTTTGGCTTTAAAAAGATTATTAAATTTTGATTCTACAGGTGTTTCCTATGATGCTTCAGATGCTCTTGCTATAGCACTTTCATGTGGACTTGAAGTGGGATCAGGAGAGCAGCTATTTAATTAAAATTTGTTTTTATAAGAAAGGGGGCTATGTATGTTGAAAGGATCTTTTGTTTATTTTTTACTGTCTTATTTTTTATTAATATCTTGCGTTCATAAAAAAGATATTTTTTATGCGAATGATTTTAAAAATAAGGAGAAAGATAAGAAAAGAGTTCTTATTTATTACAACCAAAGTGGTGGTGCTCATGTTTCTACGACAAAAGCTATTGAAGAGTCTCTAGGGGACTGTTTTGAGGTGATGACAGTTAATTTTTCTAATGCCTATTTCGATAAAGGAAGCTTTATTTCTTGGGCTTCTCGAGGGAAATATGGAACTGATTATTGGTATAATAAAATGTTAAAAGGAGATGATATTTCTCTTCTTAATTTTTTAGTAGGAAATATTATTCCTGTTGCTCTCAAAAATAAACATAAAAAACTTGTTGCTCAACTTAAAAAAGATATTTCAGAAATAGATCCTGATCTTATTATATCAACGATTCCAATGGTAAATGGTTTTATTGGAACTGTAGCCGAAGATTTGCAGAAGCCTTTTTTAATAACAGCTCTTGATGCAGATCCGACAAACTGGGCTTTTGGTTTGGAAAACTATTCTTACAATCGTTTTCTTTATGTTTCTACTATATATAGCAGCTATAGTTCACTAAAATTAAAAGCATTTGGTTTCAAGGGAAATCAAATTGCTTCTGCACCTTATCCTATTCGTGACGCTTTTTTTCATCAATACTCAAGAGAAGTAGAAAGAAAAGAGCTTGGTATTCCTGAGGATGCTTTTGTGCTTATGCTTCTAATGGGTGGAGCAGGGAGCTCAAAAATTGTCCGCTACGCTGATATAATATCAAGAAAATTTCCAGAGATTTATATTCTTGCTTGTGTGGGAAATAGTCTCAATTTAAAAAAGAAACTAGCTCGGTATGCACGTCTGAGAAGGGTGAAGGTGATTGGTTTTACCACGAAAATACCAGAAATCATGATATCATCCGATGTGATTCTGACCAAACCAGGTCCTACCACTATAATGGAAGCTCTTGCTTCTAGGCTTCCTCTTATGATTGACGGGATTTCAAAGCATATGCTTCATGAAAAAGCGCATCTGGATTTTGTTTTAAATAATAATTTTGGTTTAGACTTTAGTTCTCGTGATACTTTGCTTTCTGTGATTAGTAATTTTTCTAAAAAAGAAGTTGTTTACAAAAACATAAAAGAAAATATGAGTGCTTATCACCTGGGTGATTTTAGAATAGAGTTTAAAAAGTTAGTAGAAAAATTTTTATTAGATTCTCTTGTTAAACAATGAGGTTATTATGAGTGATCGAAACAAGAAATTTTATTTTGTGGGAATAGGTGGTCTTGGTATGTCACCTGTTGCTCGGCTTCTAAAACAAGCTGGCTATTCTGTGACAGGTAGTGATAGTGGTATGAGTGATGCAGTAGCTCTTTCGCTCGAAGAAGAAAATATTCCTTTTATCTTGTCTTATAACAAAGAAAATATATCATCCTCTGATGCTGATATTTTTGTGATTGGTAATAGCTTATCAAGAGGTCATGTAGAACTGGAAGCTGTTATTCAGTCTCAGAAGCCTTATACAAGTTTTCCGCAAGTGCTTGAAGATTACTGTTTAGATGGTAAAAAATCTATTGTCATCTGTGGAACTCACGGGAAAAGTACAACGACTTCTTGGGTGAGTCATTGTTTAGAAAGTCTAAAAGAAAAACCAAGTTATATGATAGGAGCGATTCCTGCAGGCAAAAAAGGTGGAAGTTTCTATGGGAATGGTTCTCTCTTTGTTCTAGAGGGAGATGAGTATGATACAGCTTTTTTTGATAAAGAATCTAAATTTTTACACTATAAGCCTCAGTTTGTTGTCTTGAATAACATAGAATTTGATCATGCAGATATTTTTAAAGATTTAGAAGCTATTTACGAAACTTTCAAAAAACTTCTTCTTCTTGTGAAAGATCCTTCTCAGATCATTGCAAATATTGATGATAAGGGTGTGAGGGAACTTTTAAAAAGAATGTCACTGTTTGATAAAGTTTATAGGGTTTCTCCTTCAGGAAAATATAGAGATGAAGCTCATTTGTTTCTTAATTCTATAAAAGAAAGTGCTTTTGGACGAACAGTGTTCCATTATGAAAAAAAAGAAGGTTCTTTCGTAGCTGAAGTGACCCTTACAGGATCTTATAATATTGCTAATGCTCTTCAGTGTCTTGGTCTTTTGTCTGTGCTCAACGAAAAAGGTGTTATTAAAAAAGTGAGTGAGTTCAAGTTGTTAGAAAGTCTTGCTTCTTTTAAAGGTGTGCAAAAACGGTTAGAAAATTTAGGATTTTTCCAAGGAGCTTTAGTTTATAGGGATTTTGGTCATCATCCAACTGCTATGGCATGCACTCTTGAGAATTTAAGACAACTCTATCCAAAATCTAAGATTATTGCTGGCTTTGAACCTAAGAATGCAACCTCCAGAAGAAATACTTTTTTTAAACAGTATGGGGAAGTCTTGCAATCTGCTGATCAAGTTTTTCTTTTGCGAGCCCCAGAAGATAAAAGAATTCCTGAGAACGAAAGAATGAATGTAGATGAATTGAAAAGTCTTTATTTGAAAGAAAAAGGATTTGTTCTTCCAGATAAAGAAGCTTTAAAAAACTGGTGTTCTGAAAATTTCGAAGAAGGTGATGTCAGTGTATTTTTTTCTTCCTCTAGTTTTCTTGATGTGCCTTCAGAGCTTGTCCTTACTTAAATAAGGACACAATTAAAAGCCCCAGCGTGGAAGCTCTGCTGCATAAAGACCTGTGGTGTCAATCTTTATCTGTTTGGTTCCATCTTTATTCATTATGTAAAGGTACTTTACTTTCTTATTATTATCCCTATCAGAGTGGAACATAATAATTCTGCCATTGGGAGACCAAGTAGGGGCTTCGTTGTTTCCAGAGTTGAGTGTGAGTCTTCTTTTGTTTGTTCCGTCTTCATTCATGATGAAAAGATCAAAACGGTTATCAGCTCTGTCAAAACTAGCATAAACAATTTCTTTTGCATTAGGGGACCAGCGGGGCATAGTGTTGTACCAGCCTACATGGGTAAGTCTTTTTATATCTGTTAATTTGATATGATTAGGGATAGGTTTATCTGTTTTTTCAATTTTTGCTTTTAAAATATGAGGATTCCCAAACTCGCTAGAAACATAAGTAAGCTGCTCTCCATCTTTTGTAAAATCGGCATCCACATAAAGAGATTTTTTTGTAGTGAGAGGAGATCTTTTTTTGTTAATAGGATCCATTGCATAAAGGCTTGCAGCCCCTGAATTACTAGCTGTGTAAATAAGATATTGCCCATCAGGAGAAAACACTCCTCCGCTGTTAATCCCACTGTACTCTGATAGAACGCTTGCCTTCGATGAGTTGGTATCAAGCATGTAGAGATCTGGGTTGTTTTTTATAAAAGAAGTGAAGAGAATTTTGTTTCCATCAGGGCTCCATGATGGAGATAGGTGAATAGCATTTCCAAAGGTGAGTTGTTTAAGATTGCTCCCTGTGACATCACAAGTGTAGACTTGTTTCTGCGAGTCTTTTGTTTTTTTTCCAATGAAAACAATTTGCGTAGAAAAAACACCTTTTGTTCCCAGATAAAAAAAATGAATTTCATCCAGAACTTTTTTAGCAACTTTTACAAAGTCATCTCTTTTTTCTATAAGATATTCTTTGTAGAGAATTTCTGCGGAACCTATAAGGTCAAAAGCTTTAGCTCGGATACGAATTTTTTTGTTAATCTCAAAGACGACTTTTAGATTGAGTAAAGTTTCGATGCCAAGTTGTTTAAACTCAGAGAAGCTTTTGGCTATTTGTACGGAAGAACCATAAGCACTTTGAGGTGGGATGACTAAATTTTCATAAACTTTTTCAGAGACCTTAGAAAACACTCCTGTGAACTCAAGCAAGTCATAAACTGTATTTCTAAAGGCTTGTATTTCTGGATCATCTCCTTCAATAAAAGGGATTGCCATTTTAAGAGGTCTATAGCTTGCATCTTGTACCATTATAGTCGGAGGAGGGTTGATGGCAGCTAATACCCGAGAAAAAAATATGAGAAAAATAAAATAAATAGGCTTTGTGAAAAGGTCTCTCTTTAAGAACATTATAAAAAATCTCTATTAAGGTTTGAAGTGAATAGTAATAGGTCTACCTGCCCATTCTCTTGGAGGTTCTGAGAAAGGAGAAGATTTCCAAACAGTATTAATTGCTAGCTGATCAAAAAGTTCATTACGAGAAGATGATACGACTCGAGCTGACAGAACTTCACCAGTTCGACTTAAAGTAATTTCTAAAAGAACTTCGTGATTTTTACTTCCTATATCAAAAGCATCTGGTATTTCATAGTTTTCATGGAGGCTTTGTTGAAGAAGCGAGGCGTAGCCTTCATCCAAAGAAGAAGCTGTGCCAGAAGAAGCTGTGTTTTTCATCTTGTTCTTTTTTAAAGAAGCTAGCTGGTCTAATTTTTCTTGTAAAGCTAGTTTATCTTGGTCGGCATTTTGTTTTTCAAGACGAGCTTTTTCTCTTAGAAGTCTTTTTAGAGCTTCTTTTTTTGTCAACTCTATTGCTTCTCGTTTTTTTTTCTCTTCTTTTTCTTTCTTTTCTTCTGTTTCTTCCAAAGAGTGTTTAATGGCAGGGGGTGGTTTTTTTATTTCTTCTTCTTCTTTGATAATAAACTTCTCTGGAAGTTGAGGAAGCGTGTTCTTATTAACAAGAGTTTTTTCTTCTATTATCTTTGATTTTAAAGCGAGCGATTTTAGTTTATCTGCTTCTATTGGGATATAAAGCTCAGCTGTAATAGAATTAAATTGTTTAGGAGTCTTTGAGAAATAAGAAAAAAAGCTAGAAAAAGCTAGCAGTAGATGCAACGCGAGAGAAGCTGAAAGAGATTTTTTGAGAAATTTTTTCTCTAGGGTATCTTGTGATTTTTCGTTTTCTATCATGATCTACTTAACCAAAGATGTTTGTTGAGTGAGAAGAGATATTTTCTTGATTCCAGCTAAGTGTGCTTCATTCATAGCATTCGTTACACTCTCGTATTTCAAGTTTCTGTCTGCTTGTATATAGAGTACCTTTGTTTGTCTCATGTCAAAAATTGCTTTTAGTTTTTCTCTAACAGAAGCGGCGTCTACTCTTTGTTTTCCCAAGTAGTAACGACCCTTATCGTCTAGGGTTAAAATCACTTGAGCTTCTTCTGTGAGGGTTTCTTTTGTCACAGTTTCAGGAAGATTAACTTTAATCGTTGAAAGAGAAAGTGGAGCTGTAATCATAAAGATAATAAGCAAAACAAGTACTACATCCACAAGAGGTACGATATTGATATCAGCATCGAGCTCTTGGCCTTCATCTGAAGATTCGTTTTGTTCTTGGTATATTTTCAAGGAAGTTCACCTTTTTATGATTTAGGACTATTATGAGTCACAATGTATCTTTCAACGATCGATAGAAAATCTCCAGAAAAGTTTTCTATTTCTGAGAAAAGTTTTCTGATTCTGTGATTGGCCAAACTGTATCCTATAGCACTTGGGATAGCAGCTCCCAATCCAAAGGCTGTTGCTATAAGAGCTTCTGAAAGACCAGGAGCTACAGAACTCAGAGAAGCACTTCCTGTAAGAGCTATCGATTGAAATGAGTTCATAATACCCCAAACAGTTCCAAGAAGTCCAATGAATGGAGCGGTAGAAGCTGTGATAGCGAGAAGGGGTAGGTAGGTTTCTAACTTTTTCCGTTCTGTTCTTTTTGCATTTTGTAAGGATCGACCAAGGTGGCTCATTGTGACAGCGATCATAGTTTCTAATTGAAGATTTTTTTGATCTAAATAATTACTTCTCTCAAAGCTTTGATAACTGGTTCTGAAAATTTCTTTAGCTGGGCTGTAAGGCTCGCGGCTTGAACTTGACTCTAGTTCTTTCAAAGATTTTGATTTCCAAAAAAGCCTAATAAAATCACTGTTAGATTTTCTTAGTTTATCTAGATAAAGAAGTTTAGCGATACAAATTCCCCAACAAAGAATTGATAAGACTACTAGTATGAGAAGCACACTTGAAACAACCCAGTCAGAATTGTTCAGATAGCTGAAAATTGACCTAGTGTGTAAACTAGTTTCTTCGATAGGGTTTTCTTGTTTGGCTTCTATTTCTGATGTTGATTTTGAGCCTAAGCCATCTGCTAAAACCATTTGATTTAAATTAATGAAAAGAGAAAAAACAGTAAGAAACTTTATTATAACAAGGAGGTAACAATTATTTTTTTTCATAAGGATCCCTTAGAGTCACTTGGAATATTTTCCTTTTAACTCTACTTCAGGATAGCGTTTGAAGCAATCTAGAAAAGTCAAAAGATAGAGTCTTTGTGTGCTTTCCTTGGTTTTTAGTTTGTTTCTTAAAATAGGAAAGAAAAGTTCAGCGCTGAAGGAGAACGAAGAAGGTTTTCGCGAGTGAAAACTTTTTTTATTTTCGCTCTGCCAAAGGGCGATAGTTTGTAAGAACTTCACCTTCATAAACTTGACGAGGGCGACCAATTTTGTTTCCTCCTTGGTCATGCATTTCTTTCCAATGAGCAATCCACCCTGGAAGACGACCAAGAGCGAACATGACAGTGTACATATTCATTGGAATTCCCATAGCTTGGTAGATCACGCCAGAATAAAAATCAACATTTGGGTATAATTTTTTTTCAACAAAATAGGAATCTTCAAGAGCAGCTTCTTCTAGCCTTTTTGCAATGTCTAAAAGCGGGTCTTTTATCTTTAGCTTCGATAAAATTTTGTCACAATGTTTTTTGATAATCTTTGCTCTTGGGTCGTAGTTTTTATAAATACGGTGACCAAAACCCATTAGACGGAATGGGTTTTCTTTATCTTTAGCTGCTTTTATAGCAGCAGCAACATCTCCACCGTTGCTGTGAATTTGACGTAACATTTCCATAACAGCCTGGTTAGCTCCCCCGTGAAGAGGGCCCCAAAGAGCACTAATACCAGCAGAAATAGAAGCAAAAAGATTTGCAAGAGAAGAGCCAACGAGTCTAACTGTGGAAGTAGAGCAGTTTTGTTCATGATCAGCGTGAAGGATAAGGAGCATTTCAAGCGCTCCTACTATGTCTTCATCTATTTCATACTTCTCTGAAGGAACAGCAAACATCATGGATAAGAAGTTAGCACAAAATCCAAGAGAATTGTTTGGATAAATAACAGGTTGCCCAATAGATTTTTTATAAGAGTAAGCAGCGATGGTTCGAAGTTTTGACAGAGCTCTTGGAATAAGTTGATCCACTTGGGCTGGGTCTGTTGGATTTAAAGAGTCTGGATAGTAAGCAGAAAGAGAGCAGACCATAGAAGCTAAAATAGCCATAGGATGGGCTGTCGACGGGTAGCCATCATAAAATCTCAGCATGTCTTCATGGATGAGCGAGTGATGAGAAAGTGTATGGGAAAAGTTTTCTAACTCCAGTTTGTTTGGGAGTGTGCCATAAATAAGAAGGTAACTTGTTTCAACAAAATTTGATTGTTCTGCTAGTTGTTCAATAGGGATTCCGCGGTAGCGAAGAATGCCTTTTTCTCCATCAATGTAAGTGATCTTACTCGTGCACGAACCGGTATTCCCATAACCATGATCGAGGGTGATGTAACCTGTCTCGGCACGAAGTTGACTGATGTCGATAGCTTTTTCGTTTTCCGACCCGATGAGGACAGGCAAAGAGTATGATTTGCCTTCAAGATGAAGCTCAGCGTGCTTTGGCATAATAACTTATCTCCTTGAGGAAACAGAATAAATTAAGATCTGACTCTATTACATTTAGGTGTGAGAAGCAAATGGATGATGACAAGGAATTGTTCTGGGAAAAAAGAGGTGGTGCTTGTCCCTTCTCCTACGGTAGACTACTTATCCTTTTATATAATTTTTTAGTTATATCCCCTAAGAGCCTTCTGATTTTATGAGAAAGTAGGTTGATTTATGAGTTTGAAAAAGAAGAAGCTTTTTGTCATAGATGCTATGGCTATGGTTTTTAGAAATTATTACGCTTTTAGCCAAAGGCCTCTCAGCACTCAGGATGGCTTCCCGACCTCAGCTTTATATGGCTCAGCTGCTTTTATGATGCGCCTTGTAGAAAAAGAAAAGCCAGATTATTTGGTGGTAGCGAGTGATACAAAAAAAAAAACTTTTCGCCATGAGCTCTACAGCGCCTATAAAGCTAACAGAAAAGAAATGCCAGAAGATCTTGCCACTCAAATAGAACCCTTTTTTGAGATGCTAGAAAATATGGGGTGCACTCTTCTCAAAAAAGAAGGGGTTGAAGCAGACGATATCATAGCTTCTTTAGTTGAGAAGTTTGCAAATGAAGACACGCACGTTTATATCGTTTCAGGTGATAAAGATTTTTTGCAACTGATAGGAGAACATGTCTCACTGTATAGTCCAAAAAAAGGAGGGGTAGTTGACATTCTCGGGACTAAAGAAGTTTTTGAAAAATTTGCCTGCGAGCCTCGGCAAGTAGTCGATTTTCTAGCTCTCACAGGCGATTCTGCTGACAATGTTCCAGGTGTCCCCGGTATTGGTTTAAAAGGAGCTGCAAAACTTCTTGAAACTTTTGGCAATTTAGACGGAATATTTTCTGAGCTTCACAAAATTAAGAATAAAAAGCAGCAAATAGCTTTGAGTGAAAATAAAGAGTTGGCTTTTTTATCGCAAAAACTTGTGACCCTAAAAGTTGATGTAGAAACCATTGAAAATCTTGAGGCTCTGAAGTTTTCAGAAGAGTCTTTTGCGTTCAATGAAAAACTAGACAAATTTTTTAAGCGTTACGAGCTCACTTCTCTTACAAATCGTATGACAGTGAGTAGAAAAGAAATGGAATCCAAAAAAATAGTCGTAAAAAAAGAAAAGGTTCCATTACCTGCTTTTTTTGAAGAGGAAAAAACAAACGTTGAGCCTTCTCTTCCGCAAAATTCTCTTGTGATTTCCTTGTTTGAGTTTGAAAAACTAAAAATAAAATTGCAAAAAGAAAAAGTATTTTCTTTCGATACAGAAACAACAGGACTTGATGTTTCGCTAGATAAACCAATTGGGGTTAGTTTTTCTTTTTTAGATGACTCTAGTTTTTATATGCCACTTAGCAAAGATTTTTTAAAAGAAGATTTGAATGAAGAAGCGATCATGTCTTTTTTGAAAGAAATTTTTTCTGATGAAACAAAACAAAAAATAGCCCATAATATTAAGTTTGATAGGGAGATGCTAGGCAATATAGGAGTCAGAGTAAGCTCTCCTATTGAAGACACTATGCTCATGTCTTTTACTTTAGATCCAACAAGGTCTCATGGTCTTGACAATTTGAGCAAAAATATTCTTGGGATTACAAAAATTCCTATAAAAGAACTTTTAAAAAAAGCAAAAACAAAGAAAATGGAAGAAGTCCCCCTAGATGTTTTGACAGAGTACGCTTGTGAAGATAGTTTTTGCTGTTTACAACTCTATAAAATTTTTGAAAAGCAATTAAAACAAGAAGGGCTTTTCAATCTTTATCGAGATATAGAAATTCCTTTTTCTTCTGTCCTCGGTGCGATGGAAAAAAAAGGAATTCTTTTAGACACTGAGCCGCTTCAAAAATTAGGGGTCTATCTGAAGGAATCAATTGAAAAACTTGAAAAAGAGATTCATGAACTTGCAGGAGAAGTTTTCAATATTTCTTCTCCTCAGCAACTTCAAGTCATTCTCTATGATAAATTAAAAATTCCTGAAAAACTTGGTGTTAAAAAAATAAAAAAAACTAAAACAGGTTTATCTACCGATGTAAGCGTGCTTGAAACTCTAGAGAAAGAAGAGATTATTAAAAAAATTTTAGAGTTTCGCTCTCTTACAAAACTTCTTTCTACGTATGTAAACGCTTTGCCTAAACAAGTATCACCTGTAACAGGTAGAGTGCATACTTCTTTTCATCAGGCAGGAACAGGAACAGGTCGTTTAAGTTCAAGTGATCCGAATTTACAAAATATTCCTATTCGTACTATTCATGGAGAAAAAGTCAGAGAATCATTTATTGCAAAAAGAGATTATACCCTTGTTTCCGCAGATTACTCACAAGTGGAACTCAGAATAATGGCTCATTTTGCAAGAGAGGACGTTTTAAAGGACGCCTTCTGTGAGAAAAAAGATATTCACAGGATCACAGCTGCAAAAGTATTTTGGATTGAAGAAAACGAAGTCACAAGTGAGCAAAGATCTCAAGCCAAAGCTATTAACTTTGGTATTCTCTATGGAATGGGCCCCAAAAAATTATCACAAACGACAGGATTCTCTTTTAATGAGGCTAGGAAATTTATAGAAGGATATTTTTTAAACTTTCCTAAAGTGAAGGCTTTGATTTCTTCTCTAGAAGAGCAAGCTGAAAGACTTGGCTATGCTTCTACTCTTTCAGGGCGCAGGCGACTTCTTCCAGGTTTAAAAAGTTCTCTAGCAAAAGAACAAGCTTTAGCGCGAAACATGTCTATTAACACTCCCATCCAAGGAAGTGCTGCTGATCTTATAAAAATAGCTATGTTAAATCTGCATAAAAAATTACAAAATGGAAGACTTCGTTGTGATCTTTTACTACAGATTCATGATGAACTTGTGTTTGAGTGTCATAAGGATGATGAAGTTGCAGCAAGAGAGCTGATTCGAGAAGAGATGGAGAGAGCTTGGAAACTTTTTGTGCCCATAGAAGTTTCTATAGCAAGTGGAAAAAATTGGGCAGAGGCTCACGGTTAAAATGAAAAATGAAGAAACAGAATTTCTTGGTCAAATGCCTCTTATGTCTCATCTTGCAGAGTTAAGACGAAGGCTTATCAAAAGTTTTTTAGCAATCCTAGTTAGTTTTGCAGTCGCTTTTTTCTTTTCTGAAGAGATTATTAATTATCTCAAAATCCCTTTATTAGCAGAGTTGCCAGAAGGTTCTAAGAATCTTTATTTCACAGGTCTTATTGATGTTTTTATGGTTTCTATTAAAGCTTCTTTTCTTGTGGCTTTTTTAGCAGCTTCTCCGGTGTGCTTCTATCAGTTTTGGTGTTTTTTAGCGCCTGCTCTCTATGAAAAAGAAAAAAAATATGTGAAGCCTTTTATTTGCGCTTCTATTCTTCTTTTCTTTACGGGGATTTTATTTTGTTATTACTATATTATTCCTCTTACGTTAGAGTTTTTTTTGAAGATGGGTCTTGAAGTTGGTGTTCCTATGATCACCATTAATGATTATTTTTCTCTGTTACTCGTTATGATACTAGCGTTTGGAGTTATTTTTGAGCTTCCTGTTATTTTGCTTTTACTTGGATTTCTGAATATTGTAGATTATGTTATACTCGCAAAGTACAGAAAAATTGTTATTATTTTAAGTTTAGTGGTTGGAGCTATCATGACTCCTCCTGATCCTATTTCCCAAGTGGCTTTAGCGATCCCTCTTTATTTAATGTATGAAATATCAATTGTGCTGTTAAGGATTTTTCATAGGAAAAAGTCTCTAGAACCTTCTTAAGGGAAATAGTATGGTTTCTTTTTTCGTAAAAGCCCCATTTTTTTTCTTTTTTCTTTTTTCTTCAAATTTTCTTTTTTCCTCTAAAAAAGAACCTCTATCTAAGAAGCCTCTAGTTACTTCCTACTGGGAATTTAAAAATTCAGCCCTTTATTATAGACTTGCTTCGAAAGAAGACGGTGAAATAATTTCTCACATAGGACTACAAACAGGTTTATCCTACGTGAAAATATTTTCTTTTTTTTCTTTGAATGTAGATTTTTTCCTTCTGCTTGGTCCTTACACTGAGTTAAAAAGGAAAAATCAAGAAATCCCTTTGAATTTTATGGGATTTGGAGGTCGTGTTGGTCTTATAAGAGAACTTGATTTTGTTCCTTGGATGAGGAATTTTTCTTTAGCTTCTAGTATTAAGTTGGAGGAAATGAAGTCTTATTTTTCTGAAGAAAAAACTCTTGAGCTTGAAAAAAAAACAAACATTCTAAAAGCTGGAGAACTAAGAGATTATTACTTAAAGATCAGATCTCTTAGTTTGGATTTATTTCTTATTTATCATTTTGCTAAATCTTTTCAAAGAATTCTAGAAGAAAACCAAGAGACAAAAAAATATGGACATTCAATTTCTCTTGGTTTTTCATTACCTTTTTATAGCAGTTGGAAAAAAAAATATCAGGAAGTCCTGAGTTCTTCTTCCTATAGAGATAAGACTCGTTCTGAAAAAGGGAGAGGTTTTAGTTTAGCCTTTTCTTATCACTTAGCTTTCATGTAGAAACCTGGTTTAAACTCTTCAGGAATGACGTCAGGGTTAAATGATTTTTCTCCAAGTTTAAAACTGTTTTCTTGAAGTAGAACTTTGCGGTAAATAGTTATTCCAGTTTGATACTGAGAGCAGTCATCCACTTCGATTCCTGTGACAAGTTTTTCTTCATCAAGTTTCCAGTCGCCTATATCACAAACTGTTCTTTCATTGTAAACACTCACTGTATCTTGATGAGCCAGTTTAAGGCTGGCTTTTTGTATGTTTAAAACGAGAATAAATACAACTGCATTTTCAAGATTTTCTTTATTTTTAATTTCATAAGAAGCTTCTAATGTGTATGTGTAGCTTAGTGTACCTTGGCAATCATTTTTTGTTAGATAGTATTCTTTTTGGTTTTTATAGTGACCGTCTTTTTCGAAGGTATAAGTTTGTTTGAGTTGACCATCAATGCAACGAGACCATTCGCCGTGAAGAGCTTGGTAACTAAAGCCACTGTTTTTTGAGAAATGAAAAACAGCAAAGATAAAAAGACCAAGACATAAACTGATAAGGATTGTTATTATACTTTTTTTCATAAAAATTTCCTTGGGTAATGTTATAAAGAGGCACCCTCATAAAGAGGATAGAAGATCTAAGAAAATAGGGCAAGAAGGAAGATTAGTTAGTAGTCTTTTATGTGAACATTTTCTAGAGCAAGAATATTTTTTTTCTTTTCTACTCCCCCTGCATACCCACCTAGGGATCCGGAAGAAGAAATAACACGGTGACAAGGCACTAGAACAGCAAAGATATTAGAAGCGTTGGCAAGAGCTACAGCTCTATAAGCTTTTTCATTGCCTGCTCTTTTCGCTAACGTTTTGTAAGAGATTGTTTCTCCATAAGGAATTTTTTTGAGTTCTTTCCAAACTTTTTTTTGAAAATCTGTTCCAAATGAATTGTTGAAAGGAACTGTAAATTGTTGCCTGCTTCCTTCAAAATATTCTTTTAATTCTTTTTCTACTTGAAGAAGAAGAGGGATATTTTTTCCTTCCTGAATATTTCGACAAGTTATTTTTTCTAAAGCAGCAATTTTTTCTTTCAAATTTTTTCTTGTTGTGAATTCCAGAAGTTTTAATTCTGTTTCTGATGCAATAGCTATCATTTCTCCAAATTTTGTGCTGATAATTTTTTTGTAGAGAAGATTATTTTCAATTTTCATGAGTTTATTTCTTCTAGTTCTCTTAGTTTTTTGTAATCATGAGGAAAAAGTGCAGGTTCTGACTTGAAGTGACGGTAAGGACCATCTTCTCTAAAGTTTGAGACTCTCGAAGAGTAGATATCTGCATGTTTTGCTATTTGCTTTGCAATGAGACTTCTTGAGTTTTCTACGCGCATAAGAAATCCCCAAGGAGAATTAACATGGTCCTTTAAAATTTTTGTAAAATATGCAACTTTTTCGCTCGATACTTTCAGATCTTTTTCTAATCCCTCAATTTTTGTAGTTAAACTCTCTAAGGACTCTTTAGGTTTATCTTTATGATAATTTATGAGATGAAGTCTTTTTAGTTTGTAGTGAGAAATTTTTTCTTCGAGTTTATTTTGTTTTTCTTTTTCGAGTGCAATAGTGATGCGTTCACTCTGATATTTTTCCAAGTCACTCATTTCTTGTTCAAGCTCTCTTAAGACAAGTGCTGTGTGCCACCGTCTAGATTTTTTAGCAATATTAATATCACTATAAATGTGATCTCCTACATAAAGAATTTCACGACCTGAAACATTAAAGAAATTTTCTACGTCTAAAGCACACCCTCCGTGGTAAACAGAGTTTTCTTTTAGTTTTCCGTAGTGAGGTTTCAAGTGGTTTTCTTCACTATTTACTGAGAAAATTTTCTGAGTATTACCGAAAAAACTTGGTTTATCAGCAGCTACAATCACAAGATCAAAAAGATTTCTCCACCCCATCCCTTCTTCTAAAAAAGGATCAAGAGCGTAGTTCATCATTTTATCTGTGTAAGACCAGTCTGAGTTTGTAGCTAAAAAAATTTTTTTCCCAGAGTTTTTTTGATCAAGCAAGGTTTCTGCTAGTTTTGAGTCAAGGTCTACAAACTTCTTAGGATGACTTGTGATGTCGTCTTTCAGTCTGCCTTCTAGGTGAGCAAGGTTTTGAGCCTTGAATAGTGCTTCAAAAATACTTCGATAACTTAAGGCTTCTTTAAACTTTCTAGCGTCAAGCTCATCGACGAGTTGAGCGTAGAGGCACCCTGTTGAAATAGAAAAAAGTGTGTTGAGAAACTCATAGTAGGGGTCACCAAGGTCTACAAGTGTTGATCCGTAGAGTGTTTCCACATCTTCTTTAGAAAGCTCTTTTGTTCCATGGCTTGCTAAATTTACACAGCCAAATTCATCAACTTTAAGAATATTTCCTCGTTTAAGGTCGAGTACAAGCCCACGTTTTGTGAGCTCAGGTTTGAATTTTAAATGCGTGAGAGGCCAACCTTCTTGGATTAAGCGATCGAGAGTGTGTTCGTAAGCTTTTTCTTCCCACTGGGTCACGTGATAATGAATAAGGGTGTAGTCCATGTCGTAGCCGATGACTTTAATTTGTTTCAAGTCAAGATCTCGGTTTGCGAAAAAAGAGAAATGAGATTTTTGATTCATAACAGGCAATCTTTTCTGTAAGAGGGTTCTTTTTTATGTTGAACTAATCATATTGGCTAGTAACGTTAGCATATATTCTTGGTCAAGAACACTGCGCTCTTCCTCGCTTTTTTCTATAAAACCTTGTAGGTTAAATTTTAGAGCCCAAATAAGTTCGTTCGCAGAAATTTCTTCTTTTATAGCGAAGAAGCTTTTTTTCTCTTCAAGGTTTACACCTAGTCTTTTTGCTTCAATCATGACACTTAGGATCGGAAAGCTTCTTAAGTGAAAACGACCTGAAAGTTCTTTATCATTTGGGAGAGGTTCTTCTTTTTTACTTTCTGTGTAATAAAACGGCTCACTCATGAGACGAAGAAGATTTCCGTCTTTTGTTTTTCCTTCTAAATAAACACTTCCGCTTTCTTTGGTAGCAAAGGTTTTTTTCAGATCTTCGCTTGAAACTTCTTTGACAAAAGTAGTTTGTTTTTTTATTGGCTCTAAAGCTTCAAAAAGTGGTTCTATTCTTTTTTCTTTGCGATAAACTTTGAAAAGAGTAATCCCGTAAAGCTCTGCTATTTTTTTACTGAGAAGATTAAAATCTTCAACTCTTCTTTTGAAAAAATCTTTTTCAAATCCTTTATGATCAATATAGACAAATTTAATCTGGGCATTAGCTATGTGTTTCATGCAATTAGGGCAAGGAGGATCTGTTATAGCGATAAAAGCTTCTTCCCAGCCACCTGTTTGAGCCATAATAGCGATGAGCTCAGCGTGAACGTAGCCTGAGTTTCTTCCAAAGCGTTTTTTTTGGGTAACAAAGGGTTCAAGAATTTTAGGGTAATCATTACTTCTTGTTATGGAAAATGGAGCTTTATCATGATCGGTCCCAAAGAAACAGGCTGCAATTTTATTACTTGCATGCGGGCTTTCTTGGACTGTGTTAACAGCTTCTTGCATGGACTTAAAAACAAGCTCTTGTCTCGTATTGTTGTCTTTTTTCACTGAGGTGTATCTTTCTTCAAGCTTTCAGTTTGTCTCCTTGAGTCTTCTTTTTGGGAAGAGAGTAAGGGACTACTAGGATTCGCATAAATCATAAGAAAAAAAAATGTTTTTCCTCTGAAAGAGCTATTTGCTAAAGTTTTTCTATTCTGTTCGGATGTTTTCTCGAGAAGAATAAGATTTATTTTAAGGCTATGATTTTATGAGGAATTTAAATTGATCAAGTTGATTGAAATCTACTGTGATTTCTTCATCAAGAGGAAGTCTTACACATTTTGAAACCCCACCAGAGGCTACAATTTGACCAGCTTTCAAAGGGATTTTTTGTTCTAAGGCGAGAAAAAGAAAGCCCCTTAGCGCTTCAAGAGGGCCTTCTATGATTTGGGACAAGCTGCCTTGTGCGAGAAGAGTTGAATTTGTTTTCATGTAAACATCACGCGATAAGTTTTTTATCAAACTTTCTCGCCACGGGATTTCATTGCCAAGAATCAAAGCTCCAGAAGCACAATAGTCTGCAATGAGAACTTTGAGTCCAGCTTCTGGAAGTGGGAAAGCAGACCAAGGCAATTCAACAGAAGCGTAAACGCTTTGGATTGTGTTAAAAAAAACTTTGTCATTTTTTAGTTTTTCGGTTGTCAAGGTGCTTACTGCTGAGGAAAGTTTAAAACTGAGTTCAAGTTCTCCTTTTGGCTCTCTAAATTTAGGATCTAGCTTGATAGAGTCAGAGTAAGAGTAAATGGAAGAAGCAAAAATAGGTCCATAAAAAAGAGATGCAGTTTGAAAAGTGTCTCGGGTGCTTTTAGTTGTACCTCCTAGCTTCCATGCTGAGATGGGTTCTCTTGTTGTTAAAATGTTTTTATGCTGTATTTGATAAGCTTCTGTTACGCTTTCCGGGCTTAAGAACTCTTTAACAGGATCAGCTTTTTGCCTTAGTTGCAAAAAATAATGAGGGAGTTTATCCACTTTTTATCTCCTTTTTTTTAAGTTCTTCTATGGCTTTTTAAACAATTGCTACTGCTGCAGCTTGGAAATGACGTTGGCCATTTTTATTTATCGTTAAACTAAAATCTTTTATAAAGTATTTATATTGAGAAAATCCATATTTTTTTCGATCTATTAAAAAATTACAAAAATCTTTGTCATTATTCAATAAGAGGGTAGTAATAAATTCTTTTTTCTTCATAAGACCAGTCTCAATAGCATCATCTTCCAAGCTAAATAAATTCCATATCGTTAATGGGAGTTTCATAAGTTTTTTAAACGCTTTTTGGCTTATTTTTTCGATATCATCTCCTAGTTCTTTTAAAATAGGATCGATAAACTCTAGGAAAACTTCTGAGACTTTTCTGCCGTAGCTAGGGTCTTTTTGTGAATTATCTTCTTTAGAATATTTTCTATCCCAATGAATTAATTCTTTAATATCTTCGATATCAGGAATTAGACGAGGATCAAAATTATCAGAATTTTTCTTTAGATTTAAAAAGAAAGATTCTAGTAATTCTCTGCCTTCTTCATCTTTAGCTGCTTCTTTTGGAGTTTTTTTTCCTAGAAATTCCAAAGAAGAATTTGCCCATTCTTGCCAATGTAGATTCATGAATTGTGCTGTGTTAGGTTTTTCATCAGGAGACTGAGTTAATATAAACTGGGTGTCTAGTGATAATCTTCCATGAATAGATGATGAATTTAAATCAAAATCTAAAGATTCAATCACTTTGGTTTTGTAGGTTAAAAAAGATCCGTAATTTTCTAGTAGTATTGATTTGATGGTCTTTACGCGATTATCAGAATTTACATAAACAACTAATTCGCCTTCTGTTAATTCTAGCTCTCCGAGCAGAGTATTATTCCAAGTTTTGTGTTTTTCATTTCCCCACCTAAGCCATGGAATATGAGCTTCGATAACTGATTCTTTTTCATCAAATTCACCAGTAAACCAAAGCTCTTCTTTATTAACTCCAATAGCTAAATGTTTTAGTTTCTCAAAAGCTTCTGTGATACTGATCTTTAAGTCAAAATAGAGGGTTTGTGGAAGGAATATATCTCCATTTGTATTAGTAAGATGTGAGTTTTCTTGATTGAGAAGATCATTTCTCATTGTAGTGTACACAGATAATATTTCTTTTTTGTAAGTGTGTAAATCATTCAGCTCTAATTGATTTTTTTTTGAAGATGCGAGTAAATTTTTTCTTAAGTTTATCACTTTAAATAAATCATTCCCATCAAATTGGTGAATAGACATGCCCATCATGAGAGAAGTTTCATCAACAGTCACATGTCTTCCGAATAGGATAGCTCCCAAAAAGACGAAGTGAGTTGCTGATCGTTCTCTGACTAGGATTTCTTTGTTTCTCAATACGTCTCGTAAAGTAAAACTATAATTTTTTGAGATGTCAACTACTTGGTAAAATGTAAAAGGTGATACACTTGTTTTCTCTAACAATATTTTTTCATCTGAAGATAAATATCTCGCTTTGCGATCCGTCAGAAAAGTTGTAGAAGCGGTATATTCAATTTCGTCTATAATTCGTGTTGAGTTGAATAAATACCAAGGTAAATAGATTTGTTCTTCGTCATTAAAGTCAACATTGAATTTATCTTGAGAATTTGAATTCCACTCTTTCCAAGAAGTGATTAAAAAATCATTTTCACCAAATTTTTCATGAGAAAAGTTCAAAAGTTTTGGTATCAAAGTTCCTTCGGTTTGTCTCCATCTGTCATAGGAATCAATATCGAGAGTCACTTTCAAACAACATTTTTTATATTTTTTTCCACTTCCGCATGAGCATAATTCATTTCTTCCTAAGATCATTTTAATTCCCCTTGCAGGACAGA
Organism: Zetaproteobacteria bacterium; assembly: GCA_947445855.1. Classification (GTDB taxonomy): domain Bacteria; phylum Bdellovibrionota_B; class Oligoflexia; order Oligoflexales; family Bog-1112; genus CANFEH01. The sequence goes on along the minus strand of CANFEH010000023.1, from coordinate 1,978 downwards.
TTGTTACAGAAAAAAAGTAGAGGTAAGCTTTTATCACATCTACTTAAAAATACAAACAAACTTTGAGGGAAAGTGACGACTTGGGAGATCCTTCGACTTCGTCTCAGGATGACAAATTTTCCCGTCATTTTGAGCCCTATCCGTCATGCTTTGAGTGCAGCGAAAGATCTCCCAAGAATGACAAAAGACTAACCAAGTAAAACTCTCATGAGAATTAGGGCTAGGAAACTATTTTCCTTTTGTGTATCCTTAAAGCTAGAAATTAAAGCAATCACAAATAGGACCTTTAGAGCTTTAGTTTTTCTTTGTATTTTTTAGGGCTTAAGTTAAATTTATTAAAAAAAGGAGTAAAAATTTTTATGAAATTCAAACAGTTAGTCCCTTTTGTTTTAGCTGTGTTTGGGGTAAGCGGCTTGCTGCTCCAAACCGCCTGTAAGTCTAAGCCTACTAACCGGCCTAGCGGTTCTGCTCAGTCTCAAGATTTAGAACAAGTCATGAAAGAGGTTAAGGCTGAGCTGACAGCTTTGAAGCTTGAAGACGCTTTTATTGAAAAAGAAAAGGCACTTCCTAAGGATAGGGATGATGTAAAAGTTGAAATAACTCCTAGTAGTAACTCTGTTTCTGATCCTAATAAAAAAATATTTAAATTAGAAAATCGCAATGAAAGAGATCTCAAGCTTCAGATCGTTTTGACAGATGAAAAAACAAAAAAGACTTTATCAAATACCTACCAAGTAGCGATTCCTAGTGCCCCAGAGTTTATCAATAAACTAGCAGATGATCGTCTATTTTTAAAACAAGGTGAAAATCAGCTTCAACCAGGGAGTGTTGACGCTTATCGAGTATCAACCGACCTAACTATTCCTGTGATTGATCCTGGTGAGGAAGACTTTTTAAAAATAACTTGGGAGCCTAAGAATCATAAAAATATTAAATTTGAAGGCGAAAAAGCTACTATAATCAAACCATCAGATAATATCAATGAATCTGTTACAGTTACAGCAACGATAACTGAAAAAAACGGAGGCGCAACGAGCAGTCCTCCGAAAAAATGGATCTTAAAAATTTTTAGCAATACAGAAGCTGACGTTCAGAATGAAATTAATAATGCTATTACTACTGCTATTACTACTGGTACAGTTGGTCTTACAGTAAAAGCAGATACGAAAACAATAGATAAAAATGCAGAAGGTGTTTATTCAGCAACTCAAGGTCAAAAAATTTCTTTTGAGACAAAAGAAGCTACTGGTTTCACTGTTACAAAACCAACAAAAGCTCATAGAATTAATGATAATAGATCTAACGGCCCTGAGAATGTATTTGAAGCCATTACGAAGGGTTCTGCAGAACCTGGTAAATACAAGATCTTCTTCACAGTTTCTAAAAATAGTGTGAATGTTGAGAGCTCTGTTACTTTAGAACTAAAAGCTAAAGAGCCTCAAGCGATTGATGTTAAAGGTTATTATTTGGTTTGGAAATCAGGAGTAGGATCTAGCAATAGAATAGCAACAGTTGAGGCTAGCACTGTTGAGGTGTCTAAAAATGATGAAGGTGAATTTAAAGTAACTGTTAGTCAAATGAATTATAAAAACAACAGTTGGAAGAACCAACAAGCCTTTGTTATTAGCTTTCATAAAGACTTAGCAATAGAAGATCTCACTGCTGAAGGAATTGAAAAGGTTGAACTAAACAATAACACAGGAAAACCCGAGTACAAAGATCAAAAGTTTTTCTATTTCAAGAAGAAGGAAGCTCAATTTAAAGAAAAGGACTCTTTTAAATTTGTAGTATCAAATAATGCTGAAGAGAAAAAAACATTCACAGTGATATCAATTATGTAAAATAATTGAGGTTTTTTAGGACAAAAAATGCGACTATCCCAGAATGTTGCACTCGAAGAAAAATTTTATTGCCGTCATCTGTTCACACGATTTTTTGGGATGCTTTAGAGTTGAGCGAGATCCCAAGATAAAAATTA
>CANFEH010000022.1 GCA_947445855.1 Zetaproteobacteria bacterium | reverse complement strand
TTTATCTTGGGATCTCGCTCAACTCTAAAGCATCCCAAAAAATCGTGTGAACAGATGACGGCAATAAAATTTTTCTTCGAGTGCAACATTCTGGGATAGTCGCATTTTTTGTCCTAAAAAACCTCAATTATTTTACATAATTGGTATTAGATGACTGGAGTGACTGACTTTGGTACATTAAAATCTCAGAGTTAAGTGAAACCTGGGCACCTGAAATATTGATAAGTTCTTTAGCATATTCTACAGCCTTTTCTACATATTCTGTTATAAGTTTTTGATCTGGTGTCATTTCAGTGGTGGTGAGGCCTAAATTTTTACCTATTCGGACTAGATCAGTAATAGCACTAGCTACTTTTTTAATCTCACCCCCTACTTCCTTCACTGTTCCTTTCAGCGTTGTTGGGAAAAGATTATTTAAACGACTTATATTATTCTTGAGAGTAGAAAGATCAGTCTTAGAGTCCCAGCTACTAATTGCTTTGTAAAGTGGATTATTTTCACCAAAAGCCTTAGATATTGCTTCTTTCAGGTCCTCGAGATTTAGTTTCCCCTCTTTTATTTCTCCTAATTTTTGATTAAGTTCTGCCAATTTGCCATTTTTCACACCTTCAAGAAGCATCTTCTCAGTTTCAAATTTTACTTTATCAGCTTCTGCAGCTCGAATTTTATCAGTTGTTTCGGTCCATTTTTTTACATCTTCTTCAAGTTTATTTATATCTTCTGTAGATTTTACACCTGCATCTGTTAGTTTCTTTATTTCATTGTCATCTTTGGGTGTAGCTTTTTGAAGGTCATCCAGTTTAGCTGTTAGAGCTTTGGAGGTATCGTCTAGAAAAGCAATCATTTTTTGTCTTAATCCATCATTCTTACTAAAGTCCTCAAAATTCTTTACTTTGTAATTGTCTATAAAACTGTTTTTATCGTCAACCGATAACGCATTAAATTTTTCTTGAGAATCAATTTGTGCAAAAGCCTTCAACTTATCAAAAGCAACTTTTGTCTTTATCTCTATCGGATTATTATCCCCAAATTTAAATTTCTTTTTATCTCCATCCAATAGATCTAAAGCCTCATTTGAAAAAGTTAAGCCCTTAAGTTTAGCATCCTCTAAAGCCTTCTTGGCTTCAGTCAGTTTTGTGACAGAGTCTACACCCTCAATTTGGAGTGCTTTTAGCTTTTTATCTGCTTCCTCTAGATTTGTTTTTGCAGTCTCTTGGGCGTCCTTTAGATTTTTTAAGAAGTCATTTTGATTTTTAGCATAATAAGCCACTGTTCCTACAATTCCAGCAGTTGCTGCAAGTATTGAGACAACAAGACCAGTAATCATTTCTGCATCAGCTTCACCATCAAGGCTCAACTCTTGAAGACCTTTTATTAAATCGTTATCTGCAGCAAGAAGAGTGCAAGGGTGCATTTCAGAAATTGTTTTGATTTGAGCAGCTACATCTGTCTTTTTGTTCTCAAGTTTACCATAAGTTTCTTTGTTATACTTAATAAACCCTTCAGCAAGCTTGGTCCTTTGTTCACTTAAAGTTTGAAACTTAGAAACTATTTCGTGCACTGTACCTGAAAATTCACCATCTTCATTGCAAGTAGGAATTGATTCTACTTTGGTAGGAGCAGAACAATTGTTCTTTGAATCGCAGTTAGAAGTTGTGACACTTGTTGCTTTTTTAAAAAAATCACAATTAAAAATACTGTCTGCACAAACATAAGTTTCTGTCTTCTTTCCTGCAGCATCTGTTACAGTCAAATAATGACTAGCAGTATTTCCTGAAGGATCAGGTTGAAAAGTAACAAAAACTCCACCTCCTGAATTTAAAGCTGTCAGGCCATTAGTAGTTTGGTTTTCAGCCCCTGTTTCATTTGTAGGTTGAGCAGAGTTTCCTCCTGCTGCTCTGTCGTCTGATTTTGGGTTACAAGCAATAGGCAAAAAAGCTAAAGAGAGCCAAAGAAAGGATAAAGCAAAACGATTTCTCATAGGATCTACCTTTATAAAATAAGTCAGATGAGACTTTCTTGGTTCTATTTTAGGGAAAATCGTTAGAAAAATCACGAGGGCAGAAGTAATAAAAAAAAGAACCATCTAATAAACGACAGTTTTTTTTCTTTTTTTTTAATTTTTTCAATAGGCAAAAAGGTGAGAGGCGAGCTCTAAATACTGGAGGTGGTTATCTAAAGAAGGAGATTCTTCGCTCTGCTCAGAATGACAAAGGTCATGGTCATGCTCTGAGCCTCTACGTTATACTTCGAGCCTTTTTGTCATCTTGAGCGTAGCGAAAGATCTCCCAATAAACACTGAAGAAGGAGATTCTTCGCTCTGCTCAGAATGACAAAGGTAAAAATCCCTCAGAATGACAAAAAGGTAGAGTCATCTATTGTTATTTCAAAACTATACCAATACGCTCGTAACGAATTCTTTTTGGAAGAGTAAACCAACCTGGTTCAGAATCAGAAGAGTAGTAAACAAACTTAGCTTTTCCTCTGATATGATCAGCTGGAACAAACCCCCACACACGACTATCACTGCTCTGATCTCTGTTGTCACCCATGAAGAAGTAGTTCCCTTCTGGAATCACAAAGGCTCTTAAGTCACTATCGTCTGCAAACATAGGGTCATGTGGTTTTCTTTGAACTGTGTAACTAAAGAGACCGTTCGATTCCTGGTACTCTCCACCACTTTCAAGAATTTCTTCTAAAAAGTCTTCGTCACTAGGAGATGTGCTAAAAGGCTCACCATTACGAATAATAAAGCCATCTCTTACTTCAAGCACGTCCCCTGGCTTTCCAACTAATCTCTTCACGTAGTTTGTCCATCGATCTTTTGGGTAATCAAAAACGACAATATCTCCAACCTCTGGGTCTGCAACTTTCCAAAGACTAATGCTTGTAAAAGGGATTCGAATATTATAGCAACGCATATCAGCTATCAGCTTATCCCCTGGCATAATGTTTGGTTCCATAGAACCTGTTGGGACTGTAAAGTTTCCAAGAAAACTTGATTTGAAAGCAAAAATAATAACAGCAAAAATTCCTATCTGAAAAATTTCTTTGCCGATGCTCATTTTTTTTTTCGGTGAAGTTTCTTTGTGATTATTTTCTTTTTTTAATTCCTCATCCATTGCCTTCTCCTCAAATCTTTTTATAACTTAATATGTGTGATCAAACTCAAAAAATTTAAACCATGGAAGCTTCTAAGAAGCTGATCTTTCTTTTAGTAGCTCATCTGCTAGAAACTCACAATGTAAGTTTCTCACTTGGCCTTTCATTTGAAAGGAAAGGCCTTCAAACTCTCTGTCACTCCAGTCAATAGGAATAAAAAGATCTTCTTCTTCTCGAAAGAACTCCTCAAAATAAAGATCCATGTAGTCAAACATGATAAGAAGAGAGTCTCTTGAGGAAAAATCTCCTAGTTCTCGTACAGAAACTCTCGACTCTACTTGGTAGAAAAATGTCTTCTGAGAGTTCATTAAAGTGATAGAGGCCAGGAGTTCATTTTCAGATTCGCAAAAATCCACCTTAAAAGTGCGATCTTTTAGGTAAGAACCATTTTTTAGGTTTAAAATTCTTGTTAAATCCAAAATTTCTTTTTCAACGAGTAAAAGATTTTTGTTTTCTTTTGTCATAATAAAAATTCCTTAAAGTACTTTAAGCTTTTTTAAGAGCAGCTGACTCTTGTAGTTTGTGTAAATAAAGTTTTGCTTGATGCAGCTGTGCAAGAGAAGAGATAGGAGCAAAACTAAGAGTTTTGAATGTTTCTTCATTATACTCCCTATTCTTTGTAACAGGAGCAAAAGAGAAACGACCAAAAAAAGCTTTGAGAAGCTCTGTAGCTTCAAAGCCCAAAATACCCAAGAACTCTCTGTCTAAACGATCAAGAAGAGCTCCGTACTTTAGAGTGTCTAGTTCGTCTCTCATTTTTTTTGTGTTACAAACCCCATTTTTTTCAAGAGTAAGTAAAAATTCAGATTTAATTTGATAGAAGTAAGACAAACTAAAACGGAAAAGATCTTTTACATGGTATTTTTCCATAAGAAGCTTTGCTCCTAAAGCTATGTCTCCTTCAGAAAGGATTTCAAGAGCTAAAGAAACGTAACCATGTGCTGTTTTCATGAGTTGTTTTAGTTCAAAGAGATCTCCAACTTCAACCCCAGTCACTTCTGTCAAAGCATTTGCTAGGAGTAAGAAATTTTTTTGTACTGAAGATATTTTTTCTTTGTAATGAGACTCGCTGTAAGAGAAAACCTCTTTCAGAAAATCTTCTGTCACAAGAGAAAGTACTTGGTTGTTTTTTTCACGAGACAAAACACTGGCTTCTTTTTTTATTTTTTCTACATCTAGTCTTCTGAAAAAAGAAGTAGCCTCTTCTATTGAGACAAACCCGTCTTCTTCTAGTCGTGCTTTTCTAAACTGACGAATCAACTCGTGGGCTTCATGAGGTGGGTTATATGTCAGCTCAGCAAGAAGAGAAGCTGCGTATTGAATATTGTGTTCCCCTGCAATTTCAAAAAAATTGATCACAGACTCGTGAGTTTCTTTGTCAAGACCAACAACACTGAAGTAAAGTTCTTTACCAGGGAATGCAAAAAGAGAGTCCTGCTCGGCTTCACTCATTTTTTCATACTCTTCTTCTGTGTAAGCTTTCACATATTGTGATAGTGCTGCTATCTGATACTCTTCATCGAGTTCACGGTAACGGTCTATCATCATCTTAGGTTCAATCTTTTTATAAAGATCTAGCCATGAAAAAAGCTTCTTCGTCACAAGCTCATCTGATTTCCAGACGTCATAGTCTACAATTTTTACAAACTGTTCAGAAGACAGGTGAGGCAAAACAGAAAGAAGATTAGAAGGGTCTTTTGCTTTTAATGTAAAATACACTTCTTGAGGACTATAACTTTGAATTGTTTTTTTTGGGTTTGAGCTTTCAAGGGCCTTCTCTAAGTCCACAAGTGGGAGAGAAACCATGAAGTTTTCAAAATTATTTCGGAATATTTTATGTCCCTGATCATAGAGGCTCACGACAGAGTCCTCAGAGAGCGAATGTCTCATAAACAAGAATCCTTCCTAAAGTTGGCTCGAAGCCGCTTACTTAAGCCCTGTTTTTCGAGCCTATCTTCTTGAAAATAAAGAATTTTATTGCGGATAGAAGAAGCGGCACTCTAGCACAAAATGGCTCTAGCCGCAAGATTTACTTTGAAACCTACTGAAATTAAAACAAAAGCTTTGAGACAAATAGTAGAAAACAGAAGGCAGCTGTGCTAAGTTGAAATCTATGATCCTAAGATGGCTTGAAACTCTCCCAAGCCCCCTATATTGAGGTTTAACCCGTGGCATTTGCTAAAGTTTCCGAACCCTTTGAATTCAATCAGCTGAGCACCTCTCAAAGTGATATTTTTCAGATGTTCCTAGGCCCTCTTAAAGAAGACCTTGAAGCTCTCGAGCAAAACTTACCAGAGTTGATCCAAACAAACTCCCAAACATCAAAAGAGATTCTAGACTATTTTTTTCTTCAAAAAGGAAAACGGATTCGCCCTGCTATTTTCCTGTTTTTATGCCAAAGCTTTTCCTACACCGGCTCTCATAAACAGAGCATGGCCTGTGTGAGCGAATACGTTCATACAGCAAGTCTTTTGCATGATGATGTGATTGATCATAGCCCGACAAGAAGAGGGAAAAAAACAGCCCATACAATTTGGGGCGAAGAATCAAGCATTCTTGTAGGAGATCTCATCTACTCCCAAGCTAGCGAAATTATGACAAGAACCGGAGAACTTGGGATTGTAAGTGCTTTTGCAAAAGCCATTAGTTGCATGAGCGAAGGAGAGATTATTCAACTTGAAAACATATTTAATCTTAATCTTTCAGAAGAAATCTATTATAAGATTATTAGTTTTAAAACAGCCTCTCTTCTTTCTGCTACTTGCAAAACAGCAGCTATTCTCTCTGGACTAAACAAAGAAGAAACTGAGACTCTCGAGTCGTTTGGAGCCACTTTGGGTCTAAGTTTTCAGCTTTTAGACGATGCTCTTGATTACAAAAACTCACAAGATGTTCTAGGTAAAAAACAATTTAAAGACCTTGATGAAGGGAAAGTCACACTCCCTCTGATTTTAGCAAAAAAACAATCTTCTCCACTGGAAAGATCGAAACTAGAAAAAATTTTTTCGACAAAAGAGATGCTTCCTGAGGATAAAACATTTATTGTATCACTCGTAAAAAAATACAAAACAGCTGAGGAAAGTATTCAAATAGCTACCGAGAAAACAAAGACAGCTATTGTTGAGCTCAGTCGTGTTTTTGCTGGGAAAAATGAACTAGACTCACTTAAAGCTCTTGCTCTTGGACTCACACAAAGAACTCATTAAAAACCTATCACAAGAAAGCCCGTCCATGACGCAGAAGTGGCTCCCAAAAAAATTAAATATTTATGAAAAAAAACTTAAGAATGGTTCTTGTCATTTTCACATAGAAGCAAAAAATGCTAATCATTTTTTTATTGGTATCTATGTCAAAGCAGGAAGTCGTTTTGAAAAAAAAGAAGAAGCTGGCATTTCACATTTTCTTGAACATATGATGTTTAGAGGCTCAAAGAAAAATCCCTCTTTTCTTGATCTTGCTGAAAAATTTGAATCTTTTGGGGGAGAGTGGAATGCGGCTACAGGACATGAACACACAGAGTATACTTATTTAGGCCTCAGTGACGCAAGTATTCCTATCACTAAACTTTTTGGAGAGCTTCTTGCTAACCCTCTTCTTCTAAATCCAGAAAAAGAAAAGCAAATCATCTTAAGAGAAATCGAAGATGAAATGAATGAGTTTGACGAGTTTCTTGATCTTGATTTTCATTCAGGAAAACTTATTTGGAAAGAAGAGGGTTTTCAGTCTCCTATTACTGGAGAGAAAAAAACATTAGAAAATTTAGGGATTGAACACTTGAGAGACTATCATTCACTACACTATGTTGCAGAAAATATAATTATTTGCACATGGGGTAGTGTTGATAGAGAAGAAATTCAAAAGACTGTTGAAGATTCTTTTCATTTTTCTCAGCAAAAAAATGCTGAGTTTCAACTAAAAAAAGAAGAAGAAAAAGAAATTTTTGCATTTCCTTTTTTGAAGTTTGTAAAAAATACAGACAATCAATATCAGGTTCAACTCAGTTTTCAATCAGAAGGAGAGTGGTCTCCTAGAACTTCTCTTCATGCTTTAGTGTGTCACATTTTAGCTAATGGCTTTTCTTCAAGGCTTTCAAAATCTCTTAGAGAAGAAAAAGGCCTTGTCTATAACATTTCTTCTTATCTTTCTAGTTTTGTTGACAGAGGTTTTCTTACTATTAACTATGCGTGCACAAAAGAACATTTTTTTGTAGCTTTTTCGGAACTTCTTCTAGTCTTAAAAGAATTAAAAGAAAAAGGTATTACTGAAGAAGAGCTCGTTCGTGCAAAAAGACAAGAAATACTCGAATCTATAAACTTGATTCATGACCCAGAGGCTTATAGTTTTTATTTAGCTCGTCATAAGCATTGGAACAAAGAACTTGACATGGAAGCATCTTTCAAAGAAATAGAAAGTGTTCAGAAAGAAATGATTCAAAAAGAAATTAACGATCTTTTTCAAGCTTCAAAAGCTCTTCTAGTTGTCATGGGAGGAGAGGAACTAAAATGGGAAAGGGAGTGCAAAAAACTCATAACAGACTACCTTGGCTAAAGGTAAGTGGCTTTCTTTTTCTTTACTTCCAAAGTTTTTGCGCATTTTCTTTGACAACATCTATGCAATTTTCTTTAGGCATGACTTCTTATAACAACAGTTTCTTCTTAAAGGATAATGCTGAAGGAAAAAACATAAAATTTATTCCACAAAATATTTTCTCTCCTATTTTTAAAATTTCAGCAGATATTTATTTTTTTAAAAAATGGCGTGTTGGGATTGAAGGTGCTTTTCGAACCAAAATAGATTTTGAAACAAAAAAGACGACTCTTGCAGAAGAACAAGAGTTCAAACTCTCTTCTTCTCTAGCTACAAGTTCTCTTGAGTTTCATGTTCTCTACCAAGTGGTACTTGATTTTAAACACCAGGCCTATTTTGGTCTGAGTGCAGGTTACGCAGAACATTTTTTAGGGAGCTGGAAAAGTTCTCTCTACAGTTCAAAAGGAGAATTTGAGCAAATACTAGCTGCTCAACATCATCCTGTTTTTATTGGAAAGCTTATCGCAGGCAGAGACTTTGCTCTACCTTGGGATTTATATCTTGATTTATCCATCCACTTTAGTTTCTTAGAAATCACATCTACAAGTGATAAAGTGGCGCACAACACTTTAAGAGAAGATCACGTAGGTGTGTGGAGCCTGAAAGCTCCTTATTCATTTCCTTCTAGCCCACTTGATCTGACCTTGGGGATTCGTAAAAACTTTAGCTTCTAAAGAAAGCAGACGAAGCAGCCTTTAAAGAAGCTAACTACTAAGAATTCTAAAAGAAAGATAACTTCTAAGAACTCTTCCTTGAAGAAAAAAGAAAAAGTTCCTAGAAGATTCTTTTTACTCTTTTTTATTTACCTCAAGGAATCTAATTATTGTGGCTAAGCTTTATTTCCGCTTCGGTGCTATGGGAAGTGCTAAAACTCTCAATCTTCTTGCTGTTGCTCACAATTACAGACAACAAAGGAAAAAAGTTCTTCTTATAAAACCTCAAATAGATTTGAGATTTGGTGCTAATGCCATTACTTCTCGCGCAGGCCTTACCTGTGATGCTGATCTTCTCGTCTCAGAAAAAAGTTATTTTACTCTAAAGGGTAATGATTTGATTTCTCATGACTCATTAAAGAAAGATCAAAAGAATGAAATCGTCTTAGATAACAAGCTAGATTATTCTTGTTTTCTTGTGGATGAAGCTCAGTTTTTAACTAAAGAACTTGTAGAAGCACTCTATGAAATTACTATTTTATGTAATATTCCTGTGATTGCTTATGGATTAAAAACAGATTTTAGAAATTTTCTCTTTGAAGGTTCTAAAAGACTTTTAGAATTGTCTGATACAATTGAAGAGATTAAGACCACTTGTTTTTATTGTGAAAAAAAAGCAACTCACAACATTCGTTTGATAGGTGAAAAACCTGTTTTCACAGGAGAAACAGTAGACATCGGTGCAGATGAAAAATACCGTCCATGTTGCAAAATGTGTTTACATAAATTGAAGAGTAGATAATTCGTGATCACTACTTGTTAGTGTTTAAAGTATCTTTGTCCACAAAAGTAAAGACTCACCCCCAACTCGTTGCATGCCTCAATGGACTCATCATCCCGAATAGATCCTCCCGGTTGACAAATAGCTTTAACTCGAGACTCTGCTGCCATGTCCACACAGTCTCTAAATGGGAAAAAAGCGTCACTTGCGATGAAGGATCCTTCTAAAGAATGATCAAAAGACTTAGCTTTTAGAATAGCGTGAGCACAAGCGTCTACCCGGCTCACATGCCCTGCAGCCAATCCAATTGCTTTATTTTCTTTTGTCAAAGCAATCGCATTAGACTTTAAATGTTTAACAGCTAGAAGTGCCTTATGGAGTTGCGCCTCGTCTTCATTTGAAAGTTTTGGCCCAGCTTTATGTTCCCAAAAAGAAGGTTTAACAAGTTCTGGATACTTACTTTGGTGCAGAGTCCCAAGGACAGTGGATTTACTCTGACTTAAAAGAGCAACTTTTTCAAAATTAATTGTGAGGAGTCTTCTATTCTTTTTTGTTTTTAAAATGTCTAAAGCTTCAGAAGAAAAACTTGGTGCTAAAATACCTTCAAAAAAAGATTCATTTACTTTCTTAGCGGTTAAGGCGTCCACTTCTCTATTTGTGATAATGATGCCACCGAAAGCAGAAACAGGATCAGAAGAAAAAGCTTGTTCGAAAAGTTCACATAATTTTTTTTCACCCCAAGCAAGACCACACGGATTTGTGTGTTTTAAAATAGCACACGCTGGTTCTTCTCCAAAATCTTTTATCAACTGAATTCCAGAGTCTAAATCAAGAATGTTATTATAAGAAAGTTCTTTTCCATAAAGATGAGTGATCGGTTCTTCTTTGTTTTTTGTTTGAAGCAAAAAAGCTTCTTGCCCAGGATTTTCGCCATAACTGAGTGAAATTTTCTTTGGGGCGTCACTGACTAACAGATGCTGATCAAAATAAGAACTAATTGCTTCATCATACTCAAGAACTGTTCTAAAAGTTTTTGCTGCAAGTTTTTGACGTAAAGTATCAGTAAGAGAATTTGTTTCTATTGCTAGAAGAATTTCCTTGTAATCACTAGGAGAACACACAGGGATTGTATGTTTCCAGTTCTTAGCAGCAGCTCTCAAAAGACTAGGGCCACCAATATCAATAAACTCGATAGCTTCCTCAAGAGATAAATTTTTTTGCACAGCTTCTTCTACAAAAGGATAAAAATTAACAACCACAATATCAATAGGAGGCATTTGAGCATTTATGGCTTCTTTTCTATCTTCTTCTTGATCGCGATTATAAAGAATGCCTCCAAAAATTTTTGGACTTAAAGTTTTTAAACGACCTTGAAAAAGCTCTGGCTCTTCTGTGAACTCACTCACCTCTAGGACATCTAAGCCTTCTTTTCTGAGGAGCTTAGCTGATCCTCCTGTGGCTAAAAGACTATAGCCCTGCTCTGTGAGGCCGTAAGCAAAAGGTACAATGCCCGATTTGTCATAAACAGAAATAAGAGCGTACCGCTCGAGGTTTTCTTCCATAACAAGTTTTTCTCCATAAAAATTATTCGTAGCTAATTTTTTTTTTCTAATAATTCGAGATGTTTTTTAAGAGTATTTAAAGATTCAGAATCAAGGCTATCGTGATAAGATCGGATAAAACCATCTCCATCTACCAGTACAAATCTTGTGGTATGCATCTCGGGATCGCTCTCAGCTGGAACTTTAAAAATATTACGTGCAATAGAAATAATATCCTCTGATTTTCCTGTCAAAAAATGCCATTTGGAAAAATTAGCCCCATATTCTTCGGCAAATTTTTTAAGAACACTAGAGGAATCAAAATCAGCATCCATTGTAATTGTGACAAAATGAATATTTTCGCTTCCTTTGAAATTCTCTTGAAGCTCAGCCATTTTTTCTGTCATCAAAGGACAAGGGCCTTTACAACGAGTGAAAATAAAATCTACAACCCACACTTTACCTGTAAGAGCTTCCTCACTAAAAATTTGTCCATCTTGATCTATCAGTTGAAACGGAGTTACTTTGCTTATCTGTGGTAAGTCTTTTAAATTATCTTCTTTTTTAGAAACCATAGTGTAAACAACAAAGATAAGACCTGAGAGAATAAAAAGAACAAGAGTTCCAAGTTTAAAAGCTAATTTCATAAGAAAGACCTTAAAAAAATAAATATAAAAAAAAATTTTCAGCAAAGGATGATTTTTTTTCGCTGAAAGATTTAGAGGCGATAGGAGAAATCTGAGGATCAGCCTCTTAGGGAGGAGAACTTAACATTTTAAGTAGATAAAGACAAAAGTTTAAGACAGGTGACCATCACAATGTCAGACGCTGATGCTCCTCTTGAAAGATCTGAATAAGCGCGCGCGAAACCTTGGAGCAAAGGGCCGTAAGCTTGGCAGCCTGCTAGTCTTTGGGATATCTTATAAGCAATGTTTCCTGCGTTAAGATCAGGAAAAATATAAATATTAGCAGGCTCTTCTTTCAAAGGAGAATTTTTTACTTTAATTCTACGAACCAAAAGATCAAAGGCTGCATCAAACTGCAAAGGCCCATCTACCAGAACATTTAGGTTTCTTTTAGCAAAAAGAGCAGTAGCTTTTTTTACTCGCTCTACAGAGTCATCCGAAGCAGAGTCGTGAGTAGCATAAGATAGAAAAGCAAGAGCTGGCTCTTTGGCAGAAAAAAGAAAAGAAAAGTTTTTCCATGTTGCTAGCGTGCTCTCAGCAATACTCACAAGTTCCTCTACTCCTGGGCTAATAATCACTCCACAATCAGAATACAAAGCTTGAAAGGCTTGTTGTTTATCACTCTCCTCTCGTGCCATTAAAAATGAACTACTCACAGCTCCTAGGCCTTCTTCTTTCTCTAGTAGTTCAAGACCAGCTACAATGACTTCTTTTGTGGTGTAAGAACAACCAGCAACAACACAATCAACTTCTTTTTCTGCTAATAAAAAAACAGACTGATATAACTTTGAAGTAGATTTTTCTTGAAGACGATTTTCGTCTATGTTTTTTTTTCTCCGTAAACAAGAAGCCTTTAAAGAATCGTAAACCCTTGTTTTTAGATCTTCTGAAAAGAGAGAAAAATTTAAAGAGTTTTCTTGTTTGTCAAAGAACGAATTTTCTTTAAAAGAAAAAAAATCTTCTTTTGTTCCCAAAACAAAAAATGTATCACAAACTTTTTCTTCTAATAAAATTTGCCCTGCTTCCTGCACTCGTTTATCTTTCCATTCTGGAAACAAAACACGAGGTCTCCTGCCAGCAAATTTACTTTTTACTCTGCTAAGTAATTTATCTCGCACAACATGATCTCCTAGAGATGGAGTAGAAAAAAAGGTCTAGTGCCTGTTTTTTATACAATTCTAACAATCCCCTATAATAGTAAGCGTTTATTTTATATTCTTATAAGTTATCCACAACTCCTGTGAATTATTATGAAATCAAGAGAAAAATTTTTATTTAAATGGCGGCAAACAAATAGTCTGCTGGAAAATTCCTATAATACCGAATTAAGAAGTTGTTCCAGAAATTAGAGAGATTACTTTATGAAAAAGCCCAAAAAGGTTACAACTTCTTCAAAAATTTCTAGTTATAAAGTAGCTTTACTCGTTGAAAAACTCAAAACATATAAGAGTTTAAGTATTATTTTTCTTGATTTAAGTTCGTTTGAGAGTATGCAACAGAAGTATGGCCAAGAGACTTTTAAAAATATCCATAAATTTATTAAAAAAAATCTTACTGAAGCTTCTGGGTCTCAAAACTTTTTTCGCAAAACGGACACTCTTCTTCAAGATAAAAATCAAAAAAATCATTTTTATATTGTCCTCTCCTCTTCTCGTGAAAATGCACCTATTCTTAAACCAGGAGAACTTGAAAGAATTAGTCTTCGTATTGAAAAAAATCTTGAGAAAAAACTTTGGGAAGCTCTTGAGAGTAAAAAAATTCTTCCTTCTTCTTTAAAAACTATTCCACACATTCCTGTAGGGCATAGCAGTGTAGTTTCTTCTCTTGGAAAAGAATTCAAGCAGAGTGCTCATGAACTGGTCGATAGTGCTAAAAAAAGAGCTCTTCTTCGAGTAGAAGAGAGAAGAATAAATGACAAAGAGATTCTGCAATATGTGATTGCTAACGAAGGGATTTTAGAGCCTTATTACCAAGGGATTTTCTTCAGTAATAAATTGGATAGCATTTACCCAGAAGATATTAAAAAAAACAAACAGGCTCTTTTTGCTTTTGAATCACTGATTCGTATTAATCAAAAATTTTTCAAAGAAGAATTTAAAAAAGAAGAAGCTGGTTTTCTAAACTTAAAATATGTAAGTCCAGATATTCTTTTTGATATGGCAAAGAAAACAGGCTTAGAACTCGAGCTTGATTTCAAGTGTATCCTAGAAGCAATCAAGAAACGACCAGCGCAAAAAAGCATACTTTTTATCAACATTCTCCCAAGAAACTTTTATATCATTGAAAAAATACAAAAAAGTTGTCCCAAAAATCTTAGTGTCTATTTTGAAATTTCAGAAACTGAGGCTATTGAAAATTTTTCTCTTGTAAAAAAATTGAGAGCTAAGATCAAAAAATATAATTTTTTTCTTGCTATTGATGACTTTGGTCAGGGACATTCAAACTTTGCTAGAGTCCTTGGTCTAAAACCAGACCTCATCAAATTAGACAGAATTTTTATAGAAGATATTCATAAAAATACGCTTAAGCAAAATCTTGTCAAAGCTATTAGGCAAAGTTTAGTTTCTTCAGACATTCAGCTTTTAGCAGAAGGAGTTGAAACAAAAGAAGAGCTTAACTGGCTTAAAAGTATTGGAATCCCTCTTGTGCAGGGTTACTTAACCCACAGACCAAGCCCTTCTTGTGAAATTACAGAAAACAAGAATAGTCTTCAAAAAAAGAAGGATCGTTCTTCATTAAAAAAACTTAAAACAGGTACACAGCGACGCTTAATGAAATAGTACCGCTTCAAAGAATTAAAAAACGAAGATTTTTTGAGAGCACAAAAGTTTGCCCATGATCCTTTTTCTCTAACAAATAGCTTGTAGTGACAAAATTTTTTCTCAAGTTTATCTTCCTTTGAACAAAGAAAATTAAGTTCAGAAACTTTTTTTTTCATAATACCGTGCTTCAAATTCACAAGATTACGAAGCTCAGACAAAGCTTTTTTTTGCAAAAAAGAAAAAGAAAAACAAGTGAAGCAAAAAAACAGTGATAAAAAAATTTGCATTTCCTAACATCCTAAGGATCAAGCCCTCTAGAAAAAAAATCAAAGCTTCCACTGGGTAGCTCTACCCCCATTTTTGAGAATTCTGCTTCCATTTTTCCCTTCATCCAGTGACTGACTGCTGTAATAGCCCCGAGTGCTACAACCGATGCAAACACTGTTACTATAAGGTACTCTAAAGCGACACCTCCTCGTGAGTTCCCCCATTTAAAATTCATAAAATCCTCACTAAAAATAAAAAATTTTCTTTACTGAAAGACAAAAAAGGGATTTTTCTTGTCGAAGTAAAGTGAGTTCATCTTTAGCAGTCTTTTTTTAGATCCTCTAGTGACTTATGCTATAATGAAAGAAATAGTAACAACAAGAATCCTTGAGAAGGTTATAAGCTTATGACAGAAGCATCTACCCCAAAGCAGTTGAGTAAGAGTGAGTTACATGGTTTTGTCAAAAAAATCAGAGAAGACCTTAATAATGAAGTTCTTGGACAAGAGAATCTTGTAGATGAAATTCTTTCTTGTCTCATGGCGTCTGGGCACATCCTTATTACGGGGGCTCCAGGACTTGCTAAAACAACCATTGTTAAAGCTCTTTCACGCCATCTTGGTTTAACTTTTGGGAGAGTGCAATTCACTCCTGATCTTCTTCCAACAGACATCACTGGGAGTGATATTCTCAACATAAATTCTGATACAGGACAAAAAGCTTTTAGTTTTCAAAAGGGACCAATTTTTGCAAATCTGATTCTTGCAGATGAAATTAACCGCGCGTCTCCAAGAACTCAATCCGCACTTCTTGAGGCCATGCAAGAAAAAATGATCACCTTTGGTGGGCAAACATATGCTTTGCCTCAACCGTTCACAGTTTTTGCTACAGAAAATCCTTTTGAGTCTGAAGGAGTTTTTCCTTTACCAGAAGCTCAGCTTGATCGTTTTTTACTCAACTCAGTTATTACTTATCCAGAGGCTTATAAAGAAATTGAAGTGTTGCAACGCCATGCTGAAGGAAAATTGTCAGCTCCTATAAAGAAAAAAGAAGCTAGGGGACTCTCAAGAGAACACTTAGAGCAAATGAGCAAAGCGTGCATGGAAATCCGTGTTGAAAAAGAACTGATTTCTCTTATCCATGCTATTTTAGAAAAAACAAGACAAGCCACAAAAAAAGGTGGAAGCCTTCTCTACGGTGCTGGAACAAGAGCTGGTATGAGTCTTATTTCAGTTGGGAAATCTTTAGCTTTTATCGAAGGTCTTGAGTCAGTCAGATGGTATCACATAGAAAAAATTTTAAAACCTTGCTTGAGACATCGTATCAAACTGACCAGTACAGCTTATTATGATGGTATCACAGAGGATAGCCTTGTTGACACAGTGACAGAAGAAGTGAAAAATGAGTACAAAAAATTAATAGAAGGTCTTTCCTGAGAGAGAAGGAATACTCCGTGGATTTAAAAAATTCTGATTCCAAGGATATAAGTTATCTTGAGATCACAACTCCTTTGATCTCTCAATCTAGGGTCTTTTCAAAAGACTCTCCTTCGAGAGGATTTTATAAGCATCCTCTTCGTCATGGAAGCAAATCACCAGAAATTGCTCGCCCTTATATCCCAGGAGATCCTCTTAAACTGATTGACTGGAGAAGTTTTGCACGGACAGAAAATTTAATTATTCGAGAAGAATCAAAAACTGCTAGAAAAAAAGTCTTAATCCTTTGTGATTTGGCTCCGTCTATGTATTGGCCTGAAGAGGATTTCTATAAAAAATCAAAACAAAAACCTATTATAAATAAAGTCTCTTTCTCTTCTCGTATCGCTTTGCATTTAGCGTATCAACATAAAATTTGTGACAATAGAACATTCCTAGGATTCTTAAAAGACGATAAGATATTCGCAAAAGAAATCAATCGAAAAGAAGAACTCGTTTACCTTGATAAGAAACTAAGAGAAAATTTCCTCTACCTAAATAAAACTCTAGAAAGTTATTTTTTTGAAGTGGAATATAATTCTTCTTTTCATTCATTTTATTTTCTTTCAGATCATCTCACAACAAAAGAAAATATCCCACTTCCACAGTCACAAGAAAAGTATTTTTTCCACACATTGAGTCGCTATGAATTAGATACAGAGTGGATTTCTAAAGAATTTCATTACTGTAAGAATTTAAAAAAAACATCAAAATTTTTAGGGGAAAAACTAAAAAAAAATAATTTCTTTCAAAATGAATTTAAATCATGGCTGCAAAAAAAGTCAGAAATCTATACAGGGAAAGGTTTTCACTATTTTCTTGTAAGCGATCTGACTAAACTTTCTGAGTACCTAAAGTATATTTCACTTTAAGAGAAACTGTCATGGTGTCATTTTCTTTTTCTAATCATTTTTTTTTGTTAGGGCTTTTAACAGCTGTTTTTCTAGCGATTTTTATTTGGTTTTTAGAACTTACAAAGAGAATCGAAATTTATTTTCCTGCGGCAGCTATTTTGAAAAAAGAAACTCAGAAACCAAAAATTTCTTTAAAAAAACCACCGCTGATTATTTTCTTTTGTTCTTTTTTGAGTCTGCTAGCTTTTATAGTTTATTCTATAAAGCCTCATTTTCTTGTTTTAAAACCTTCTGAAAAAGGTCTTGAGGATCTTCATGTTTTTGTTGACTTGAGTCCTTCTATCACAGCAAGCTTCTCTTTAGAAGAGTATAAAAAAAAGATTTCTAAGTTTATTGAGGAAGAAAAAAAGAACTATAAAATAACAATTTCTTCAAGTTCTTCAGAAGAAATTTTCCCAGAAGAAAAAATCGCTCTTTTTTTTGAGAATATAAAATTTCACAAAGAAAAAACGAATATAAGCGAAAAAATATCTTATCTTGTTCAAGCGCTTCCTGAAGTAGGCCTTTTTGTTCTTTTTAGCGATCAAGATCAAAATTCTTGGAAGGATTTTTATTGGGATAGTCTTTCTAAAGAAAAGAAAATAGTCCGTTTTGCTGCAGGAAAAAAACCAGAAAATAAAGATAATTTTTTCTTAGAAACTGTTACTTACATAGGAAAAAAAAGAGGGATACACACCTGGGATATTAAAATTTCTCGTGTAAATAAGCAAAAGAAATCTTCAGGAACTCTTTTTTTAAACTCAGAAAATTCCCCTTTGAAAGAGTGGATCATTAGAGAAAATGAAAACAGCACTTATATTTCATATAGCGTAGAAGAAAAAATGATTCCAAATACAAAAGAAATGTTGACATGGAAAATTGAACCTAGAGACTTTGATCTTATCCCATTAGACAATGAATTCCTAACGTTTTTTGAGGAAAGTTCTCAAGAAGTTAGTTTGATAGCAGATCCAAAGGGAGAGTATCAACGAAAAGACCCGGCATCTCATTTGGAGGTTATGCTCCATCTTTTTGATTTTAAAGTGACACGCTATGACCGTATTCCTAAAGCAAATCATGATAAACTTTCATCTTCTTTTTTGATAAGTTTTTTAGAAGGAAATGAAGGAGACTCTTTTTATCATTGTCCAAAAGATTTAGGAAATAGAGAAGAAAAAAACATAAAAATTTGGTTAGCCAAAGAAACATCAGAGCAAAACTATACATCGCTTTGTCTTTGTTTAGATACTCTTGAAAAGAATTTACAAATTTCTTGTTCTGGTTTTTTATCTAGGGAAGATTTTTCGAAAATTTTAAAAGAAAAAAAATTCAAACAATTAGGAGGAAATCTTGGTTTTTCTTCTGAAGCGCTAGCATGGCAATTGTTCGATGAAAAAGAAAAGAAAGATATAACTGTATTTATGATCCCTCTTTTTCCTTCCAGAAAAACAGGACTTACTTATGATAAATTCCCTGTTTTTTTATCTCTTTTGCTTGGAAAAAACAAAGAACCAAAAGAAATTTCCTCAAATCTTAATGTTAACCAAGAAGAGAGCCTTCTTCTCACTGTAGCTGAGGAAAAACTTCCTCCTACTTGGAAAGGGACTTCTCGAGGCAATCTAAAAGCAGACTCTTTAATGGAACAAAAAGAAAGCTTTCTTGTTATTTTGATTTTAGTGATCGCTATGATTTCAGCTGTGTTATTAGAATCCTTTTTCCATTTAAAACAAAAAACAGTTTATTTCTTGTTGTTTTTTCTAGTTCCATTATTTAGTCAGAAATCTTTTGGAGAAATAGATTTAACTTACTATAAACCAGAAGAAAGCCTTCTTGATGTGAGTAAAATTGTTTTTTCTCTTTCTGATGTCACCTCCATTGTTTTAAACACAAAGATAAAATCTTTTCCCAAAATAGAGCCGAGTATTTTTGAAGAACCTTGGATTTGGTTAAGTGGTTCTTTTTTGAATGATTTTGATAAAGATAAAGAAACTTTTAAAAACCTAATTGTTTGGATACAGCAAGGAGGAATCCTTATTGTAGAGGGAGAAAAAGATGAAAAAATTTTCAAAAAAATAGAAGAAGAGATAAGCTTAGCTGAAAAATCCTCGTGGCAAAGTGTAGCTCTTGAGCATGAGCTCTTAAGAAGTTTTTTCTTGCTGAAATCCCTTCCTTCTTGCGAGTCCACTGGATGGCAAATTTTAGAATATGAAAAAAGAATTGCAGCTATTCATATTCCTTTTAATCTTTTAAGTACTCTTAATTCATCTGAGCCAAGACAAAATGCATGTTTTCTGGGAGAAGAAAGGCTTACCCAAAGCTTTATTAATATTGCGATGGTAGCTTTAACTCTTGACTACAAAAAAGATCAAATTCACCTAGACGAAATTTTAAAACGGTTAAACTAATGAGCACTGAGATTATTGTTTTAATTCTTTTAAGTTTTATTTTAATATTCTTCTTTTTTTCTTTACGAAGAAGTTATGGGGTGACTAGGTCTCTTGGGATAACTCTGCTTAGAGGATCTCTTATCTTACCTCTAGTGTTGTCATTGAAACCAAAAACAAAAGAAGTTGAAGAGTCTATTTTTATAAAAAAACACAATATCCAAGCGTTACTGGATGATTCACTCAGTACAAAAACTTATCCTGGTAAAAGAAGTTTTTTTGAAGAGTCTAAAGAACTTCTCAAGAAGCTTCAGGAAAAATGTCTCACTCTTGGGTGTGATATTCAAGTAACAAAATTATCTGAAACGCAAGCTTTGACACAAGAGAATTATACTCCTTTAGCTTCAAGTTTGAATTCTATGTTTAAAGCTCATAAAGAAAAACCAATACTAATTTTTACAGATGGGTATGATTATCAAAAAAATATTTCTTGGGAAGAAAAATTTTTTCAAGAAGAAATACCAAAAGAAATTAAATTAATAACACCCACAAGTAAAAATGCCGAAAATTTATGGATAGAAAGCGTACTTCTTCCAGACGTTGGTTTTTATACAAAAAAAATTGAATCAACTCTTCTCCTTAAAAGAAATGAAAATTTTAAGAAAAAAATTACTGTTCAATTGCAAGCTCTTGTAGCTGGAGAAGTTGTTCAGACAAAAACTATTCATTTTCTTGAAAATCTTTCTGAAGTGTCTGTTCTTATGAGTCTACCTCCTCTGCAAAGAGGGCTTCACATTCTTGAGTTTAAAGTTCTTCCAAGTGCAAAAGAATCTTCTTACGATGACAATAAAACTTATAGGAAGATAGAAATTTTATCAAACACAAAAGGGATTCTTCATCTTCTAGGTAGCCCAAGCTGGGACGGGAGATTTTTGAGACAACATTTAAAATCAGAACCAAAATACGATCTTGTCAGTTTTTATATTTTAAGAGACCCTCATGATACCCAGAATGTGTCTGAAAGAGAAATGAGTCTGATCCCTTTTCCTGCTGAAAGACTTTTTACAGAAGAACTAAAGAATTTCCATCTTATTATTATGCACAACTTTTCTCTAAGCAAATTTTTACATCCAACGTATCAAAGAAATCTTGTGAATTTTGTAAAAGATGGAGGAGGCCTTCTTTTTTTAGGAGGAGATAAGTCTCTAACAGAAGAAGATTTGACACTTTCGCCCTTGAAGGAAATAATTCCATTTAGAAAAAAAGATAATGAAAGAGAAGAAATTTTATTTGATAAAGATCTTTCTTTTTCAATGGAATTAGCTAATCCAACAGAAGAAGATACAAATTTAGCTACTCTCTTTCATGATTATTATGACATAAAAAGCTTCCTTGAAAATAAAAAAAAATTTTCAGGGCTTCACTTAATTCAAGATGGTTTTGTTGACAAAGAAGAAAGTACACCCCTTCTCAGTGCTTATGTAGAAGGTAAAACTGAGTATCCTCTAGCTCTAGCTTCTTATCCTGGAAAAGGTCGTGCTGTCTGGTTTCTGACTGATAGTCTTTGGAAGCTTGCTTTTAATCCATCAGGTGAAGTGTCTAGAAATATCTATAATAAACTTATTGACTCTAGTCTCGAGTGGCTTCTAAAAGAAGAAACTCTAAAACCACTCAAAGTAGAAAAAGTAAAAAATTTCCTCACAGAAAACAATCAAATTCGTCTCGAAATTTTACTCGAAGGATCAACTCTTCAGTACTTAGAGCAAAAAAATACAGCTTGGACTCTTTCTCTTTGTAAAACTGAAGTTCTTAGGGAAAATATTGAAGTTCAAAAAAAAGGAGAGAAAAAAGCTATTCTAGCATTTTCTTTGGATCGTAAACATATGAAGGAATCTGAGTGTCTTGTGGAATTAAAAATAAGAAACCCAGTTTTTGGAGAAGAAAAAGCTCAAATGGTGACTCTTCTACCTCTTATGGAAAAAGATCTTGAAAACACCCCACCTTCTGATAAAGAACTTCAATCTTTAGCGCAAATTTTAAAAACAGATAGACTAGAACCTAACAGTGAGACGGAAAAAGTCCTTGAGCTTTGGCTTAAAAAAATAACCAATGAAGAGAAAATAAAGAAAAGGACACTGACTCGCTTAAACAAAGAACCTTATTGGCCCCTTGAAAACTCTCTTGTCTGGCTCTTTCTTCTTGTGATTCCACTAGAGATTTTTATTCGAAAGTGGAGAGTTCTCTAACTTTTTTGAGGATCTTATAACCTCTATTTAAAATAAATTCCCTTTCATATAAAGCGTTTATAAAAAAATATTTGCTTTTTTCTTGCGATCTATGGGATGAATAGCCACTAATAATTTAAATTTTTAAAATTACGGTGTGAAATATGAAACAATTTAAGATTTTAATTGTTGTGATAGCAATTATTTTTCCAAATTTTTTATTTGCTGCTGCTCAATTACCTGCTGTTAGTGTAGAAGCTGCAAATGGTCTGCTTTTGCGGGCTGTTGTACAAGCTAATGACACACTGATCAGGATAGCTTTGATGGGTGGAGCTAATATTAATGCAGAAAATGGGGAAGGTGAAAAAGCGATTCACCTTGCTGCTGCTAGTGGAAATTTAGGAGTTTTAGGATTTTTGATTGGCCGTGGCGCAAATATAAATGATCTTACTAATAATGAGTTTCAGAGAAGTCCTCTTCATATAGCAGTTGAAAATAGAAATTTAGGGGTTGTTCAACGTTTAATTAGTCATGGTGCTAATCTTAATGTTTTTGATGCTCGTCGGAATACTCCTCTTCATATTGCTGCTGCTTATGGGTTGCTAGATATTACAAAAGCTTTGCTCACAGGTGATCCTGATTTAGATCCTAATCATCGTCCAACCGCTAATCCTTATATTAAAAATTTAAAGGGAAAAACAGCTTTTGACTTTGCTATCGAGTATCAAAGGCTTGATATAAAAGATCTTTTCCTCAGGTATATTGAAGCTAAGGCTGTAGATAGCAATCCGCAATCACAACATGGTGATCCAATCTAATCTTAGAGTATAAAAAACAAATTATTTTTTTTTAGCAAGAGCCCTATCGAGAGCGTTAGCAAAATTCATTTTGTCTCTCGGGCTATAAGCTTTTGGGCCTCCTGTTATAAGACCTGAAGAGCGCAAATCATGCATAAGATCTCTTGTGGAGAGTCTGTCTCTAATATTATTTTCTGTGAAAGTTTCACCTTTTGAGTTCATGACATAAGCTTTTTTCTGGAGAGCTTCATAAGCGAAAGGAATATCACTTGTGATCACAATGTCTTCTGCCTTTAAATTTTCTACAATATAATCATCAGCTGCATCAGGAGAACGATTCACCAGCACAAAACTAAATAGAGAGTTTGCTGGGATTTTTCGGTAAGAATTTGCAATATAGTTTAAAGGAGTTTTTGTTCTTATAGCTGCGCTATAGACAAGCTCTGTTACTTCTCTTGGACAAGCATCTCCATCAATCCAAATAACCATTCATCTTCCTTTTTGAAATAAAAAAAGAGGAAGAAAAAATTTTTCTCCCTCTTTTGTAAAATGAGTATAAAAGCAAAACTCTTTTTTTAAGCTTCTTTAACAGCAGCTAAGGGAGTTTGTCCTCTATAAACAACTCTTAAGTTGTGGCTTTCAGGCTGTAGAACTTCAATCAAGCGATCAGCAATTTTACGAGGGTCACAAGTTTCACCACAAGTAAAGGCATCAAAAAACAAAGAGCCAAAATCAGGGTACGTATGAATAGAAGCATGGGACTCCGATAGCAAAGCTAAGGAAGTCACTCCAAAGGGTTCAAAAACTTTTGTTTGTAAACTGCAGAGGCTTGCTCCACTATTTACAATCCCTTCTTTCAAAGTAGATTCTAAAAGTTCTTTATCGTTTAGTTTATCAAAGTCCACACCGTACATTTCGCCAAGGATGTGAACCCCCATAAAGATATGTTCTGTTCCGTTTGACATAGCTTTAGGCCTCTTTCTTTCTGAGCACACTCGTCACTAAAAAGATTAATCATCATCTTATCTCTACAAAAACAAGATAAAATAAGCGATCCCTTACCTCAAAAAAAGGATATAGAAAGCTCAAGCTATTTTGCACCTGTGAAACAAGACACTAAAAAAAGCAGTTATTATAGAAGCTTACTGGAAGAAAAATCAGTTTCAAAAAGAAACAGCTTACTTGGGAAACAAGCGTTTGTAATTAGAATAAACAACATCCTTAGCTTTGCTAAGGTTCCAAGCTCTAAGTTCTGCCAAAAGAATTATTGTTCTTACCACATTTACTGGCTCATTTCTAGTGTTTTTTTCAGGGGCCAAATAAGGGGAGTCTGTTTCTGTGAGCAGGCTTTCTGGGGGCAACTCCTTTAAAAGCTTGGCAAATGCTTCATTTCTATCTGCTATAGCAGGGATAGAAAAGCACCAAGGAAATTTGGAAGCATAGTCGAGAGCCCATTTTGTTTTGCCGCCATAACAGTGAAATATAACCTTTTCGTTTCCATGACTTGCAACCATTTCAAAAGCTCTTTTCTCCATTTTTCGACTATGAATGATGACAGGTATTTTGTTTTCTCGAGCAACTTCAAGGAGATAGGAAAAAGCATATTCTTGGTGAGAGTAGGTTTCCTCTCCAAGCCAATGCCCATCAAGACCACACTCTCCCACAGCAGCAAGATGCCCAAGCTCTGCTTGCTTTTTAATGAACTGAAGTTCTGTTTGCACATCAAATTTTTCTACAGGAAAAGGAAAATCTCTTGGGAGTAAGTGATTTACAGCATTGACTGGGTAAATTCCAAGAGCTGCTTTCACAAGAGGTTCCTTAGAAGCCCAATCTAAAATAGTTCGATTA
>CANFEH010000021.1 GCA_947445855.1 Zetaproteobacteria bacterium | reverse complement strand
TGGGATGGGAGAAGGGGTTGACTCTATCGAGGAGTTTCGTTCAGAAGGCCTTGCTTCTAGAATCCTTGGTATGGGTGATGTCGTTAGTCTCATGGAAGACTTTGAAAGAGTTGCTGATACAGATACTGAAAAAGATGCTGAAAAACTTCTATCAGGTCAATTCAACTTCAAAGATTTTTATAAACAAATTTCTATGATTCAAAAAATGGGATCTTTCAAGGATTTGATTGCAAAACTTCCTATGCAGAACATGATCCCAGCTGGAGCTAATATCAGTGACGGAGAGTTTATTAAAGTTAAAGCAATGATTGACTCCATGACAGAGAAAGAAAGGATCAACCCAGATCTTCTAAAAACTGGTAGTCGCGTTCAAAGGATTGCACGAGGAAGTGGAAGATCTGTTCAAGAAGTTCAAGGACTCATCACTAAATTTAAACAAATGAGACTCATGATGGGGAACATGGGAGGACTCATGTCAAGACTCTCTGGTATGGGAGGAGGCGGGGCTCCTTCTTCTCCTGAAGAGCTTGCTCGACTTTTATCAAAAAAGACGTCCAAATCAGGGACTGAGAGCTTTTCTAACCAAATCAGAAAAGTAGATCGTGATAAACTTAAAAAACTAAGACGTGCTGTAAAAAACAAACAAAAGAAACGTAAACGTTGATTTTTGGTAAAAAACTATGACTATTTTTAAAAAAGAAAAATTACATATTGAAACTTGGGGCTGCCAAATGAATGTGGCAGACAGTGAGCAAGCAGCTTCTTTGCTTTCAGATAAATATGAACTTTGTGAAGAAGCAAGTGAAGCTGATCTTATCATTCTAAACACCTGTCATATTCGGGAGAAAGCCTACCACAAAGTCACTTCTCGTCTTGGGGTTTTAGCTAATTTCAAAAAGAAGAATCCAGATCTTGTGATTGCAGTGGCAGGCTGCAGTGCTCAAGCAGAAGGAAAAAAACTTCTTAAGAATAAGAACGTAGATCTTCTTGTTGGCCCTGGACGCATCAAAGAAATTTCAACCCTTGTAGAAGCTGCTAAGGGAAGTAACAAAAAAATATCTGCTCTTGGATTCCCTAAACAAGAACTAACAGAAGAAGAAAACGAACTCGATAAAATTTCTTATCCGACTTTGTCTGAAGAAAGAAACGAAATCTCTCGTTTTGTTACAATTCAGCAAGGGTGTGACAACTACTGCACCTTTTGTATTGTGCCTTTTACAAGAGGACGAGAAATTTCTATGTCTCCTCTTGCTGTGTACAACCAAGCAAAAGCGTTCGTAGAAGCAGGAGCTAAAGAAATCACACTTCTAGGTCAAAATGTTAATAGCTATGGTCTTGATCTTGTTAAAGCAGACAAGCTAAAAGCATCAAAAGAAGGCCCTTTTGCAGATCTTCTAAGACTAGTAGCCTCTCTACCAGGATTAAAAAGTTTACGTTTTACGACATCAAATCCTCATGATTTTACAAAACCAATTGCAGATCTTTTTCAGGAACACCCTCTACTTGGTAAGTATTTGCATCTTCCTGTGCAGAGTGGCAGCAACCAAGTCCTTGAGCTGATGAAACGAAAAGTCACCCGTGAAGAATTTTTAGAACGTGTGACTTGGTTAAAAGAGGCTTGTCCTGAAATCACTCTTTCCACAGATTTAATTGTCGGTTTCCCAGGCGAAACAGAGGAAAATTTTGAAGAAACTCTTAGTCTTGT
This sequence comes from Zetaproteobacteria bacterium, assembly GCA_947445855.1. GTDB lineage: Bacteria > Bdellovibrionota_B > Oligoflexia > Oligoflexales > Bog-1112 > CANFEH01. The sequence goes on along the minus strand of CANFEH010000021.1, from coordinate 22,486 downwards.
GGCTCAAGTAAGATTTGCTTTTGCTTACGCTTTTAAATATTCTCCAAGAACTCATACTCCTGCTGCACGCTATAAAACCCAAGTGCCTGAAGAAGTAAAAACAGATCGCCTAAGACGACTGAATGAGCTTCTTGATCAGATTACTCTCGAAGAAAATGAAAAAGAACTTGGTAAGACAAGAAAAGTTTTGTTTCTTTATAAAAGTAAAAAAGATGGCGGAGTGTATTGTGGTCGTTCTGAACAGTTTAAACTCGTAAAAGTTCCTGCAGGAAGAGATCTGACTGGAGAACAACTTGAAGTTAAAATAACAAAAGCAACAAAAACAGCTCTTGAGGGGATTCTTGTTTAACTTTTTTTGGTTAACTATCAAGCCAACCAACAATGTCCATTAAAAAACCAAGAGTATAAACCGCTAATAAAAATGGCATCACAAGAACAACAAAAGGAGTGACAAGAGAAAAAGATATCATCTCACTAAAAGTCATTTTTGGTTGAGTCTCACTAGACATAGGGCAGAATCTCCTTATTCTTTAAACTTAGAAACAAAAGCTTCGTTTTTTTCCGTTATTTTTTCAAAATAAGTTCCAAAAATTTCTTCCGTCAATGGACCTCTATGTCTATACACAATGACCCCATCTCGGCTTATAAAAAAAGTTTCAGGAACCCCTGTTAAACCATAATCTACTGCAATCAAACCACTCTTGTCAAAAGCTGTTTCAAGAAGACTCTCATTAGAACCTAAATGTTTTTTTGCATCTTCATAACTATCACTCACAGCAATTCTAAGAAACTCTAACCCTTCTAGTGTTCCAGTTTCTTCTAGACTGTCTTTTTTTAGCTGCAAATAAAGACCTTCTTCACGACAAACAGAACACCAACTTGCCCAAAAACTTAAGATAAGAGGCTTACCTAAGTAGTCATGAAGCTCGACAAATTCATCCGAAGAAGATTCTTTTTGTAAACGCAAAGCTCTAAAATCGGGAGCTTTATGAGCAATTAGTGCAGAAGATTTTTTCTCTTCTCCTGGTTTTTTTTCCATCATAGTAAAAAGAATAAAAAAAGAAAAAACTAGCACTGCGGCTAAAACACTTACTTTTAAACTATGCTTTGTCATTTTAACTTTCTCTCTCTATAGTTTAAGAAAAGGAACTTTTCATAGCTTTCTCTTCTAGTGTCTCTGCTAATTTTAAGTTGTTAGCTCGTCTCACAATAAGACTTAAAGAAAATAATAGCGTCAAAATAATAGAAACTACAAGAGGCCAGTAGATAGAAGACGACATAGGAGAAGAAGATGCAACAAATAAACTAGGAGGCTGATGAAGAGTCCTCCACCAGCTCACACTTTTATAGATAATAGGAATATCTGCAAAAATTAAAATACCAATCACAGAGCAAATTTTCATGCGCTTTTCAGTCGTTTCTGCAACCTGCCAAAGAAAGTGATAGGCCCCATATAAAATCGCTAATAAAAAAGTGGTTGTAAGCCTAGCGTCCCATGTCCACCAAGTTCCCCAAGTAGGCTTTCCCCAAATCGATCCTGTCACAAGAGTAAGAAGTGTAAAAATAAAACCAATATCAGCAGAAGCTTTTGCGTAAGGCAAAAACTTTTTTTTCTTACCTAAAAGAATAAAAAGGCTTGAAAGAAAAAGTAAAAATGAAGAGAAAAAAGCACACAACGCATTAGGAACATGGATATAAAGAATTTTATAAACCTCTCCTTGCAGAACATCTACTTGAGAAGAAGCTAAGAAACTTCCCCACACTAAAACAAGACAGAAAAAAAAGAAAAAAACTACTTTCATCATAAACTCTCAAGTCATAATTTCATCAAAAAGCAAAAGTGCTAAAACAAGATAAAAAAGATCAAGACCAAGTAACACTAATAAAAGAGAAAAAATTTCTTTTCCCTCTAAAGCAAATAATGCGATCTGCTGAGCCAAAAGAAAAAGAGGCGATCCAAGTGGATAAAAAAATAACGGATAAAGAAGTTCTCTTCCACTTAATTTTTGAAGCAAAGCGCTGATCAAAGAACCAAGAGCACTTAGACCAAGAAGCGCTGCAAAGATTGAAAAATAAAAATAAAAACTGAACTCCACATCCACAAGATCAGCAGCCAAAAAAAACCAAGCAAGAAAAACAGAAGGCAAAACCACACACAAAATACTGATAACACTCACAAAATACTTACCAAGAAAAAGAGCATAATAACTTACATTTGAGACTCTTAAAACTTCAAAAGCGTTATCTTCTGATTCAAGATCAAACTGTCTCATAAAACTTAACTGCAAAGAAAAAAGTAGGGTGATAAAAACTTCAGCTACAAAAATATTAACCATGTATCCTCTTGGGATACTCTCTCCAAAAGAAAAATTAAACATAACAAGAAGTGTTGCAGAAAAAAGAAGAGGTGCAAAAAATCTTTCTTTTGACGAAAGTTCACATCTTGCATAATGTTTCATGAAAACAACAGTTTGTTTTAAAAACGAGCATTTCATTCGACTCTACGAGCCTCCTCGAAAGAGGAAAGAAAAAGTTTATGACTAATAACTTTTTCACACAAGCCAAGCCTCCCATGACTACTCAAAATAATTATTTTCTTCCTTTCTTTTAGCTGCTCTAATTTTTTAAAAAAAAGATGACAACTCGTTTCATCTAGACCGTTTAACGGCTCATCAAGTAATAAAATAGGAGCCTCACTTAAGAAAACTCTCATGAGCGAAAGTTTTTTTTTCATCCCTGTTGAAAAACGTTTTACAGCAAGAGACTTAAAAACAAAAGGATTTGTAAACCCCCACTCGCAAGCTTCTTTAGATAGAGTGTCTAGGTTCACTTTTTGTCCTTGCGTATCGAGCCAGAATCTTAAGTTTTGAAAAGCTGAAAGATGACAAAAAAGTCCATTGGATTCTGTTTGAAGATACTCTCTCGGGAAGCGAGAAAAAAACTTCCCTGCGCGCTCGACATGAATATTGCCAGAAGAAAAATCTTGGAGCCCTGCTAAAATTCGTAACAGTGTAGTCTTACCAGAGCCATTTGCTCCTCCAATAAAAAGACACTCCCCTTCTTCCACTTCAAACGACAAGTGATCAAAAAGCTGACTATAGAAACCATAGGAAAAAGATAAATTTTTTACACACAATTTCATTGTGATCCTTTCCTTTGGTTAAAAAAATCGAAGCTGTGCTACAATAAATTTAGAAATAAACTTATTTACCACACAAAAAAGAGACATAAAATGCGATACTCCTTTTTTATTAAAAGTTTCTGTTTTTTTTGCATAACCTTAGCAACCCAGGCAGCTAGTAACAGAAAAAGAACCACTATCGAATTTGATGAACAAAAAATCAAGGGGGTGAGACGAGTTCCTCTTGGTTCGCTCATAACAGAGCAACGCTCAAAATTAAAAATTGATCTCATCATGATGCGAAAAAATTGGAAAAAAAAGATTATAAATTCAACGGATTGGCTTTAGCACATTTCCTGTCACTTCAAGGAACTATACGGATTTATCTCTTATCCCCAGAAGTTCTCGAGTGTTATCAAAGCCGCCATTTACTTTTTTACATTGGTGAGACATAAAACTTGTAATATATTCCAATGAGTTAGCTAAGAAAACTTGATTTTTAGAAGCAAAGCTATTAGTTTCTAACACTATTCTCTTTAATTTTAGGAGCTGTTGCATAAAACCCTATTTCGACTCAATATCGGGTTTTATGGAACGACTCCATGCAGGCTTTACAAACCAGGTATCCTTATCACCTCAGTAGATATAAGAAGAGCTCATGACTAATAAGAAAGACTATATTTTTTCGAGGAATGAAAAAACCAATATTGTTGGAACCTTAGGAAAAGTTTCGGAGCTTCCTCTTTTCATTCTACCTAGAATGACCTTGTTTCCTGAGACTTCTATTGCCGTCACTTCTTTGACTAACACACGCATAAGCCAACTAGCTCAAGCTCATAAGCGTTACAGCAAAGTTGCTATCGTTACTGATATGGGAGAAGGAGAAAATATCCCAGCTGACAAAGTGACAGAAAACTTAAGTGCTGTCGGCACAGAAGCTGTCATTGTTGGCATTGTAAAACTAGAACGCGGAGAACTTGGTATTGTTTTCCAAGGAAAAAAACGATTCTTACTCCAAGGTGTTGTGAAAAGAAAAGGGGAAATTCACGCAAAAATTCAGTACTGCAGCGATACTCCCCAAAAAGCAAACACAGCTTTTAAAGCTGTTCAAGAATCTCTTAAAAGCTTTGTCCTAAAAGCGCTCAGAGCGAACTACAATATCCCACAAGAAACTGCTGCGATTTTGAATCACACAGATGATTATGATTTGATGGGCAACCTCATTATGCCTTTCTTGTCCATGTCCTGTGAAGAACGTGTCGAAGTACTCTCTTGTTTCGATCAACGTACACGTTTTATGAAAATCATAAAGCAGCTGTCTCAGGATATAAAACTTTTTGAGCTTTCCTCAAAAATTCAAAAAGGTGTCCAAGGAGATCTCCAAGAAAGCATTCGTCGCAACTTTCTTTATGAACAGATGGCTGCTATTAAAAAAGAATTAGGTGAACCTGAAGACGAGCAAGATGAAGTCGAAGAACTCTACAAAACTATTGAAAAATTAAGTCTCCCGGATGTTGTTAAAAAAGCAGTTGAAAAAGAACTTAATCGTCTTGAACTTATGACACCGAGTTCTCCTGAATATCTTGTGTCTTGGACTTTTGCAAACTGGATCAAAGATCTTCCTTGGGATACTAATGGAAAAAATAATCCCGAAAAAGAGCTCACAGGTACTAATATTCAAAAAGCTAAAAAAATTATTGACGCTAGTCACTTTGGCTTAAATAAAATCAAAGAAAGAATCCTAGAATACATTGCTGTCATCAAACACAAAGGAAATATCTCTGGGCAAATTCTTCTTCTATCAGGGCCTCCTGGTGTTGGAAAAACTTCTTTAGCTAAATCTATTGCAGACTCACTCGGACGTCCTTTTGCAAAAATTGCTCTTGGTGGTGTAAAAGATGAAGCTGAGATCAGAGGTCACAGACGAACCTACATCGGAGCTATGCCTGGAAAAATTATTCACGCAATAAAAGAAGCAGGCTCGACCAAAGCTGTCATTCTTCTTGATGAAATTGATAAAGTAGGTATGCATTCTCCTGGTATTGGTGATTTATCATCAGCTCTTCTTGAAGTGCTAGACCCTTCCCAAAATAAATCTTTTGTGGATCACTACTTGTCTGTGCCCTATGATCTATCACAAGTTATTTTTGTGTGCACAGCAAACTCACTGCAAAATATTCCAGGGCCTCTTTATGACAGAATGGATTCCCTTGTCATTCCTGGTTACACAGCTAACGAAAAAAGAATGATTGCACAGAAACATATTATCCCAGCAATTAGAGAAGACTTTAAACTAACAGCGAGTCAGTTTGAAATCAGTGACACAGTGCTTGCTATTATTATTAATCACTACACAAGAGAAGCCGGAGTAAGACAACTTAAAAGAGAACTAGAAACTCTTGGTCGCAAAACTGTATCTTCTCTTGTCAATAAAAGAACAGTTGCCTCTCCTCTCAAGGTGAACGCAAAAAATCTAATTGCTCAGCTAGGAGCGCCAAAATATCTAGACGAACCAAGAGAAAAATTTCTTCTTCCAGGCGTCTCTATTGGACTTGCTTACACATCTCATGGTGGAGATATTCTTTATATTGAGAGTAAAAAAGTCCCTGCAAGCAGCGGAAAAGGAAGACTACTCCTGACTGGTAGTCTTGGCAAAGTCATGCAAGAGAGTGCTCAAACATCTCTTTCCTTTATTCTTGCTCACTGCGAAGAACTTGGACTGAAACAAAATGAAATTGAACTGAATGATGTTCACTTACACTTTCCAGATGGAGCTACCCCAAAAGATGGCCCAAGCGCAGGACTTGCTATTTTATCAGCCCTTGTAAGTCTTTTTAAAAACAAAAATCTTGACTCTGAGTTTGCTATGACAGGCGAAATCACACTAAGAGGCCAAGTGCTTCCTGTAGGTGGTATCAAAGAAAAACTTCTAGCAGCTCATCGGTATGGAAAGAAAAAAATTATTATCCCAGACACGAACTGGCTTGACTTAGAAGATCTCCCATCAGACGTTGTGAAATCCTTGAATATCTTCCCTGTGAAGAACATGATAGATGTTTTAAAGATAACAAAACTTGTAAAGAACACTAAAAAAGCGATTAAACCAGTTCGTTATACAAAAAAAATGGCTTTTGCTCACAGTTCTTCTATTTTTAACATGAAAAGTTTTCGTTAATCTAAAATTTTTACCCTATGATTTATTTTGACCACAATGCAAGTTCTCCTCCCACAAGAGATCACTATAAAAAGGTTCTCTCTATTTTAGCTGAATTGGATGCTAACCCTTCAAGCATTCATAAAGCTGGTAGACGAGCAAAATTAGCTCTTGAGGAAAGTAGATCAAGTATTGCTGAAAGCCTTGGTGCTAAAGAAAAAAATATTCTTTTTGTATCAAGCGCTTCTGAGGCTAATAATTTAATTCTTTACTCCTACAAAATAAGTGCTTTAAAAGAAGAAAGACGTCCTTACGTCATTGGCACCTTGCTCGACCACCCATCCCTGAAAGCACCGCTTTCTTCTAGTGTCTTTGAACTGAGACTTCTTTCTCTTCAAAAGAGTGGTGAAGTTGATAGAGAAGATTTAGAAGAAGCTCTTTCTCATAAAAAACCAGAGTTTATCTCCTTAACTTATGTCAACGGAGAAACAGGACTTATAACTCCTGTAAAAGAGCTAGCAGCAATCATTAAATCAAAGCACCCAGACTGTCATATCCACGCGGATTGTGTTCAAGCTCTTGGAAAAATAGATTTGAAAGATTTGCACAACTCACATGTAGATTCTGCTTCTTTCTCAGCTCATAAGCTTGGTGGGCTGAAAGGGATTGGTTGTCTTTATGTAAAAGAAAAAGCGAAAAAGAAAATACTTCCCATGATCGAAGGTGGGAGTCATGAAGATTTCTTAAGAGCTGGTACAGAGAATTTAATCGGAGCTATCTCTTTTTCTGAAATAGCAAAAGAAATAGATCCTCTTATGTTTCAAAAAAAAGTAAAACCTCTACAAGAAAAAATTTTATCTTTTCTAAATGAACACAGAGACAATTTTGATATTAATATAGATCCTAGTTGTTCTAGCGTCCACACTCTTAGTCTTTACATGAAAAACATCTCTCTAGAAAAAGCTCTTCTCCATTTTGAGAGAAGAGACATTATGCTTTCCACAAAAAGCGCCTGTAGCTCAGGAATTTCAGGCCCCAGTGAAACTTTGAAAGCTCTTGGGTTTGATGATCACAGAGCAGCTCACTCTCTTCGCATTAGCCTTAGCAAAAACAACACAATGGAAGAAATCGGTATTTTTTTAAACGCTCTTAAAGATCTCATTTAATAAAGAGGTAACAAGACTCATGTTTCGTATTTACACAAAAGGTGGAGACAAAGGAAAATCTTCTCTAGCTGATGGGTCAAGAGTCCCTAAACATCACAGTAGACTTGAAACCTATGGTACTTGTGATGAGCTCCTTTCTTTTCTTGGAGTTTTATTAGCCTCTCTTAAGGATTTTGAACTTAAGTCTTCTATTGCACTAGAGCTCTGTATTAAACGAGTGCAAAATGAACTTTTCTCACTCAGCTCAGAACTTGCTCATCCAAACTACGAATCGGCTCAGTATAAAAGTTTTTTAATTGAAGAATCTCACATAAAAGCTCTCGAAAAAGAAATCGATTCTTGGGATGAAAGTTTAGAACCTCTTAAAAATTTTCTGATCCCAGGAAGTCATACTTTGAGCGCAGAAGCTCATGTTTGTAGAAGTATTTGCAGACGAGCTGAACGGCACGTGACTTTTTTGAGTGAAGAAGAAAACATAAGAGGAGAAACTATAAAATACTTAAACAGACTAAGTGACTGGCTTTTTATGTTAGCTCGTTATTTGGACCATGAAGCAGGTGTCAAAGAACATCTTTGGAAGTCTTCTTAAGATAGACTTTTAATAAAATCACAAGTGGTATTCACATTGATTTTCATAGCCTTTAAATGCTTCGCAAATTCCTCTTCACTAGGAGTATAACTTGAAACCATCTCTAAAAAAGCTTTAGAACTATTCCCAGTCCCATCTCCATCAGCTCCATTTAAAATAGACACAAGACGCCCCCTTACAGGCGTATGATCCATAATAAAACCTTTTGAAAATGGCTCTCTTACACAGGAGAGAAAAGACAAAAAAGAATTTCCATCAGGAAAAAATATATCCTGAGAAGCCGAAAGACCATTTTCTGCTAATCTTCTATAATCAAATGTTTTGTCATAAGGCTCAAGGACTACCATAGAATCAGGGCAAGCTTCTACTTCAGTGTCAAAACTTTCTTTTAACTTATGCCACTGTTCATGAATTTCTGGGCGAATATTTTTATTCACAAACCCAGAAGGCACAATCATTACAAGGTTATACTCTTTTAGGAGTTTCTTAACTTGAGGACGAAGGGTACGTTCTGTTTTTGAATCTAAAAAAAAGTAGAGATTAACATCTCCAGCAAAAGAAAATTCTCTTGTCCCTGCTTCACTCTTTAACTTTTTTAAAAGTTCAGGGAGACGGTTTGCACAAAAAAAATCGCTTTTTTCTTCTCTTTCTTCTTCTTTAATACTAGAAAAATGAGAGGTAAAAGAAACAAAAGAATTATTTTCAACTTTTAAAAAATAATTTTCTCCCATAAGTACGCGGTCTACTTGCACACTCTCTCTGTTTTTTAAAAAGCTAGCAGAATTATTTTCTTTTTGGCTTCCTTCCAAGATCACTGTTTCTATCTCATGATCTTTTGGATAACGACTCTCACCAAAGGCTTCATTAGAAAAAACTACATGTGAAGGATGAAACACCAAAGAGTCTCTTACAAACTTAAGAAGAAGAGAGGAAAAATTTTGGAGATGCAATTCAAACTGAGGTGAGCGACGAAAACCCCCTGGAGCAAACTGCCTTTGAAAATTAAGAGGTGAGAAAACAGCTTGAAGCTTGTGACTAGAGTTCCCTTTTGTAGCCATTCTCTGTAAAATTTTAGAGATAACTTCTTTCATTTCTTTTGCTGTTTCTTCTTCACTTCTTTTTGATAGTTCTGCAAAAGAAAATCCTTCAGCGTTGAGAGCTTTTTTTATTTTAAAAAAAAAGATCTCTTCTTTTTCTTTTCTAGAGTCTAAATTTCCCCATTTTTTTTCGCAAAATTCTTTTGTGAGTTTTTGGTAAAGAGATTGATACTCAGCTAGAGACAAAAAAAGTTTGTTTTTAGCTTCTTTTAGAACGCTTGATTCTTTCACACGATTCTCCTTTTCAAAAAGGATCGGAATACAGAGAAAAAACTTTAATTACATTTTATATGAGATTATAAATTTAGTTTTGGCGGAGAGAGAGGGATTCGAACCCTCGGAGCAGTTACCCACTCGCCACCTTAGCAAGGTGGTGCTTTCGGCCACTCAGCCATCTCTCCAGAGGAATAATTTAGGGAATTTTGGCGGAGAGAGAGGGATTCGAACCCCCGGTAGGTTGCCCTACAACGGTTTTCAAAACCGCCGCTTTCGGCCGCTCAGCCATCTCTCCTCACAATTTCTGGAAATCTTAGATCTTTGAAAAAAGAACTAAGACTGAAATAGATACGCTTTTCTTATGGAAAAAGAAAGTACTTTTTAGCAATCCTAAGAGAAAGTACGCAGTGCTTTAATACGATCATCAAGAGAAGGGTGTGTCTGAAGAAACTGAGCGACAGATCTACGTTTCCCAGAAGAAATTTTAAAGTTATTCAGAGCTTCTCCTCTTGGATCGCTCACATCTACTCTTCTTTTGAGAGCTTCAAGAGCTGCAATCATTTTTTCACGACCTGAAATTTTAGCAGCACCAGCATCTGCGCGATATTCTCTTGCGCGAGAAAAAGAGTTAGCCACAATCATTCCAAGAAATGCGAAGACAAAAGTGCAAAGCATTTCAATAGCAAAAACTAAAAAATAAGAAGGACTTCCCTCTTTGTCATCACCTTTCATTGCGTTAGCAACGCCCCATGCAATCACCTTCGAGAAGAACATCACAAAAGCGTTAATCACCCCTTGCAAAAGAGTCATAGTCACCATGTCACCATTTGCAATATGACTGACCTCGTGAGCTAAGACAGCTTCTACTTCATCATCTGTCATAGCATTCAAGAGTCCTGTGGAAACTGCCACAAGAGAATTACTCTTAGACGGGCCTGTGGCAAAAGCATTGACTTCAGGGCTATCGTAAATAGCGAACTCAGGTAATTTTGGCAAACCAGCTGACTTAGATAAACGGCTTAGGGTAGAAAAAAGTTTTTGCCCTGTTGGAGACCTGTCATCCGAGCGAATGATTTGAAGACTCATTGTCCACTTAGCAATAGTTTTTGACAGCATAAGAGAAATAAAAGAGCCACCCATACCCCAAACTAGACAAAAAATTGCGAGTTTTTCATAATCAAGCCCAGCTTTTGTCACATAATGGCCAACGCCAAGTAAATTAAGCACAAGTGACAAAGTGATAATAATTCCAAAGTTCACGAGCAATAACAGCCCAAAACGCTTCAACATTTTAAATAATCTCCCTTTCAAAAAAAAACCTATTTTTTAAGGTTTACTATGGATCAGAATAAGCTCATTTTTTGTGGAGTCAAGAGGGAGTCGAGGGGACAGCAAAAAGGCCTGTTAAAACAACTAGTCGTTATAAAAAATTCACTTTTTATTGGTTTCTCTTTTTCTTTATGCTAGGGTCACCCTCTTAAATTTACATGGTTTTATATTATTATAAGGACTCTTCTATGTTACCTCTCAAACACTTTATTTTCTTTCTCTCTTTCGTTTTTTCATCAACTAGTCTTTTAGGTTCTGAGGCTGCTAAAATAAAATCAGTAGAAGAACTTTATATAGAAGCGAAAGAGTCAGAGAATAAAGATCAGCTCAAGAAAGCTTTAACTTTATATAAAAAGTGTGCCAAGAGTGGTCACCCTAAAGCAATTCATGATTTAGCATGGTTTTATTTGGAAGGTGAAGAAGGGCTTGTTGAACAAAACGAGGGAAAAGGGTTTTTGCTTCTTGTTAAATCAGCTAATCTTGGATTTCCAAAAGCTATGACAGCTCTAGCTATTCTTTATAAGCGAAAAGGTGACGAAAAGAGTTCCACCTATTGGCAGCACAAAGCAACTCTTTTAGATCCTAGTCACGACAAAGAAGAACGTGAAATTGTAGCAACAGCTAGGAAGATTATCTTTGGCGAATTAGAAGAGTGGATTGCCACTAGCTATGGAATTGTTGTTCCAGGTCTTACAATTACTCCTATTATGATAGATGCTAAAAAGTCTGAAGGTTTTATTACAAAAGAAACTCAGTTTAAGTGTCGTCTAGACCAATTCGGAAAAGTTATTCCTTAGATTTTTCAAAACCTCAAAATCACACTTCAATAGTCCAAACAATCTCCCTTTCGTTATTATGATGAAATTTTAACCTTTAATCCGCGCGTAAATTATCAACTTGTACAAAAGCTCTGGTAGATCATGGTTCATACTATTCTCCTTGCTTTCTCTTTAATAATCCTAAAACTTTAAAAATACCTATTTTCCTTTTATGCGAATTAATTAAATTCTAACTCAAGTTGGTAGCTCTTTACTTATGAACAGAAAAAAAAACAGCTTCTTTCTTTTTTTAGTTCTTTATCTGATTTCTGTACTTTTTGTTTTTTCTTTATTTGAGGATTATGATTGGAACTACGGAAAAGAACGAACAGGTCTTCTTCTTTTTTTGTTTCTTTTATCTAGTCTTTTGTATTTTTATCGCAGTTATATTACAAATAAAAAAAATCTCAAAAAATTAAATTTCTCCACAACAGGTTTGCTATTCTTTACAGCGCTTATTCTAAGCATACAATTTTTTAATGAAACTTATTCCTCGGTAAAGAAAATACAAAAAACAAACGAGATCCCTCTTGATCAAGGACAAAATGTTTATCGTGCCTGGCAACTTCTAAAAAAAGGTATTTCGCCTTACAGAACAGATCTTTTATTAGATCTTGATCTCTACTATAAAGAGCTCAGACAAAATCCCTCCTCTAAAAAATGTTTAAAATTTAAAACAGATATCTCCAGACAGATGGTGGCTCAATATTGGGACTCTCTCGACCTAGAACTAGGTAAAAAACTAATTCCAGAAGTACATGAAGCAGAGGCTTGCAAAAAAGAGAGGCTTATCTTTTCCAGTTTAGGCTATAAATACGGTCCAGCTTTGCTTGGAATTTATGCTCCTTTTTTTCAGTTTTTTGATAAATCTGGTATTTTCTTAGCACACCTAAGTTTTTTGATTTTATTCTTAATTTGCTTCTTCTATTTCTATCAAAAAGAACTGGCTGAAAATCCTATTATTGGCGTCTTTACCTTCATTTTGATGTTATTCCCAGCTCCTCTTCTTAAAAATGGGTTTATCAACTCTGCAAATGATTTAATAGGAACAGTTCTAGCTCTAACTGGTCTCATTTTATTTCACAAAAGATCTGATAAACTCTATAGTCCATTTCTACTTGCTATGAGTGTAGCTTGCAAAACTCTACCTGGACTTGCATTTATACCTCTTCTTTATTTTTTCTCTTGGAAACAAAGATTAAGTTTTTTCTTGTTTTCTGTTTTCTTTTTTTCTCCATTTTTGATTCTAGATTTTGAAGGGGTTTTAAATAATCTTTTCTACTTCAATTTCATTAGAAGCTCTGATTCTACAGCGCTTTCCTATTTTGTCTCAAAAGAAAGTATGTTTTTTTTCAAACTTTCCTCTCTATTTTTCATTGGATGGTTTTGGAGAAAATTAAATCTTAAAGTATTTAATTTAAGTGCTTTTTGCCTCTTTGTTCTTTCTTGTTTAACTTTAATTCTTTGTATAAGCAAAGTTTTTCATAACAATTATTTAGTGTGGATTCAGATCTTTATCGGTTATTGCTTCTTTATTTGGTTTACTCAAAATTTTCCAAACAAAACAAGGGGTATTCTAGCGGCAAAAAATGAAAGTTAAACCTAATTAGGATAACTAAAGAGTCATAATTTCTTCATACTGCTCAAATACTTTTATAATAAGAGCCACACGCACCCACATACCGTTGCGCTCTTGTTTCCAGTAGGCGGCTCTTTTGTCGAGATCAATAAGCGGATCAAGCTCTGTGCGCCTTGGCATAGGGTGCATAATAGTACACGTTTCTTTTAAATCTTGCAGATGACTATAGCGGAGAGAAAATTTATCAATTGCATAGTTTTTTGACTCCCCCTCTTGATCATATTCATCTTGAAGCCTTGTCATATAAATAGCATCAGCTTCTCTGATAGAACCTTCGAAGTCTGAAGTTTCTTCAAAAGAAATTCCCTTTGCACGGTTTAAGTGAGAACGCAAATCTTCTTCTATTCTAAAATCTTCAGGAGACACAAAAAGAAGCCTAATATTTTCATAAAGACTGAGGAAATAACTAAGAGAACGAATAGTTCTGCCTCGTTTTAAATCTCCCACCATACAAATTGTTTTGTTTTCAAGACCTCCCGTGTGACGAAACTCTCGCCTTAAAGTGTAGAGATCAAGAAGAGCTTGGGTAGGGTGTTCATCGGCTCCACTACCTGCATTAATAATTGGGACAGGACGATCAATTTCATCAAAGAGTTGGGCTATTTTTGTGCAAAGACCAGGGACTGGTGATCGCATTACAATAAGATCAACATAACTTGAGAATGTTCTTATGGCATCTTCTTTGCTTTCTCCTTTTTTTTCAGAACTCGTCTCTGGGTTTCTAATCTCTGAAATCTTAAGCCCTAAAATTTGGCACGCAGATTGAAAAGAAAGAAATGTTCTAGTCGATGGTTGTGTAAAAAAAAGCATAGCTCTCTTATGACTAAGAAGATGAGACAGGTAACGACTCCCTTCTTTTGTCTGACTGATTTTGCGAATTTTATCGCTTAATATGCAAATCTCATCCAAAAAATCGACACCAAACTGTTTAGCGCTCAGAACATGAAACGGTTTCTTCATAGCTATCCTAATCTCCTTTTTATAAACTAATAGTTGTGTTGCAAATTTTTTTTGAAAAAAGTCAAATTTTTGACAAGGTTTAAACCATGAACTTACCATGGATGAAAGAAAAGAGTCCAAGAATTCTTGTACTTGGTGATGTGATTTTAGATGAATATATTGATGGTTCTGTGACGAGAATTTCTCCAGAAGCCCCTGTGCCTGTTCATCAAGTGAGTCATATTTCTTATAGTTTAGGAGGGGCTGCCAACACTGCAAGAAATATCAAACTTTGTGGTGGAGAAGCTTTTCTTATTGGAGCCATTGGCCAAGATGACAGCAGTAAGATTTTTAAAAATCTTCTAGCGACAGACAATATGAGTGATTCTCTTCTTATGGAAGACCTAAGTTTTCAAACCATAAAAAAAACAAGAGTGACCTCTTTGCGACAACAACTTTTGCGTTTAGATTGGGAAAAAAAAATAACACTGACCTCTGCTATGGAGAAAAAAATTCTCTCTCACATCAAAGTGATTCATCCTGATGTTCTTGTTTTGAGTGATTATCAAAAAGGAATTCTTACAAAAAATTTTCTTCAAAAACTTCTAGAGCTTGCTGACTATCTTCATATTCAAACAATTGTAGATCCAAAACTAGAAGATTTTAGTGCTTACAAGGGAGCAAACCTTATCACCCCTAATCTCATGGAAGCTAGAAGAGCTCTCAGACTAGAAAATGAGAATGTGACATACGAAGAAATGGCTCTTTCATTAAGAGAACGCTTTGAGCTAAGAGATGTTCTCATCACTCTTGGCCCAGAGGGGATGTTTTTTTTAGGAGAAAATGGAGACAGTTTTCACGAAAAAGCTAGGAAAAAAGAAGTCTATGATGTCTCAGGAGCAGGGGATACTGTGGTCGCTCTTATGGCTTTATGTTTAGCTTCTAAACTGAGTGCACAGGAATCTGTCAAGTATGCTAACCTAGGAGCATCTCTTGCAGTTTCTAAGTGGCGCACCCAATCTGTCACAGCTTCTGAGCTTAAGCTTGCTCTTTGCGAAGAAGAAAAAAAACAAGAAAAGAAAATTGTTTTTACAAATGGCTGTTTTGATGTACTCCACTACGGACATGTCTCGTACTTAGAAGAAGCAAAAAAACTAGGAGATTTTCTTGTTGTCGGACTTAATTCTGACGACTCTGTGAGAAGACTTAAAGGCCAGTCAAGACCCGTTAACCCTCTAGAATACCGAAAAAAAACCTTAGAAGCACTGCGGTTTGTCGATCTTGTCATTCCCTTTGAAGAAGACACACCTGAAGAACTTATTAAAAGAGTCTCCCCTGCTGTTCTCGTAAAAGGAGATGACTACAAAAAATCAGAAATCCTAGGAGCCTCCCATGTGCTTTCTTACGGGGGAGAGGTTAAAACAATTTCCTTTATAAAAGGCCTTTCTTCGACTAAACTTATAGACAAAAGCACAGGGCTCACTCAAAACTCCTAAAGGATTTTCTTGTGAAACATTTTTATTTTTTTTCAATCTTTCTATTTTTTGTTATTTTAAGCTGCAAAAGCAAACCAGCAAATCCTCATACAACTTTTTTTAATTTTCTTAATGGTCGCACAATCAGTGGTCCTGCAGAGTTTTGGCACATGAATATAAAAGGAAAAAATTTTTATTTTTTTTCTGATGTTCACGAAAACGAAGAAGGTGGTTGCTCAAACTGCTCTAAGCCCAATTGTGCTAGAATTGAAGAAACTTTTGCAGAGTATTTTAAAAAATCAAACAGTCATTTTTTTATCGAAAGTGAGTTTCAAAACAAAGATCAGCCAGGAAAAATAGTAAAAGCACTAAGACCAGCATTTCTTTCAAAAACAATCATTTTATTTAATGACTGTCTCAGTGACTCTAAGAGTAAAAAACTAGATTCTCTTTGCAAACAAAAATACCCCAACACTTTTTTTCATTACGCAGATATTAGAACTAGTTTGTTCTTGTTAGAACAGCCTAGCAAACTAAGAAACTATCGTTCTGAAATAAAACTAAGAGAGAAAGAAAAAAACTATACAAAAGCCAATGACTTAATAAACACCTCCATTATAGTTTCTAAAGATACAATCAATATCACAAAATTATACTTTCAAAAAAAAGAAAATTTAAAAAAATTTGTGGACCTTTTTATTTACACAAATGATTTTTTAAATGGAGTTAAAAAATTTTTAAATACCCCTGATTTTTCCTTTGATAAGAATATAAAGCCATTTTATAACTACGAAAATGGCCCTCACAAAATCAGCAAACAAATAAAAAATGAAAACATCCCAGATGATATTAAAGAAATCTTAAAAAAATACTACGAAGAAGAGATAGAAAAAACTTTTAATATTCACTACCCAAACTATGATGAAAATATAAAAAAACTACTAGCCCTAGAAACATCAACGGACCAGCGACTTGTGTTTAATAAAGATCTGAAAAAATTTGACATGCTGATTTTCCAAATAAACTATGTTCTTTCAAATATATACGCTCTTGGAAGAATGATTCGGTTTTTAGAAGATCCTAGTGACACAAAAGATTTTGTTCTCTACTGGGGAGGAGCTCATATACAACATTTTCTTCAGTTTTTTAGTAAACACTATGAAACTCCGGTCAAACCAGCTGCTATTGAAATAAAAAGTTTCCGTTGTATTAAAGTTCTTTAAAAAGCAGAAAAATTACTAGCTCCGCTCACTCAGAGTCTTTACTGTTTCCACATAAAGACAAGACATAAAATTGACAAGAAAAAAAAGTATGAAGAAATATCCTATAAACTGAAACCCATCAAGGATAAGCTTAAGAAGAGAACACGGAAGAAACTCTGGTCTATAAGAAAAAAAACTGTCTAGCCCCATTGTGTGTTCCACAATAGACTTAAGACCAACCAAAAAAAGATTCATCAAGTGTTCATAAATATAGATCAGAGCTCCCGTGCTAAAAACAAGCCAAAGGACTGTGAAACCAAAACCTTTTTGGTTTCTGACAAACTTCAAAGTGACAGCTTGCCAAACCGCACTGAAAGCACCTCTATTTTCTGTTATGATTAAGCATATAGCTAAGAGGGATAGCAAACTAAAGAGTCTAATAGGGCCAAGAAAAACTTTTTCGGCACTCAGAAGAAAAGTTACAAACAAAACAACAAACACTCTCGGGAAAGCAAGACGCAAAATCTGTTTGAAAGAAGAACTAAACGAGGATTCTGTCTTTGTGTTCACACCAAGGTTTCTAAGAGCCACAAGATTTAGAGCCACATAAGAAACAGCAAAAAGAAAAAAAATTATAAAAAAAATGAAAAGATAACTCGTAGCAAACCCACCCATCTCGTTATAAAGAATCTTGTAATCTTTCTCGAGAGAACCTGACAGCATAGCGTCTGTAGAAGCTTGCATAAAAGATACTGCGTCATGGCTTTTTTTCCGTAACAATAGCCCAAGAAAAAGACTTGGTAACGCGCACCCTAGAAAAAGAATAAGAATAGAATCTTTGAGACCCATTCTCATGGTGGCTAGAG
This sequence comes from Zetaproteobacteria bacterium, assembly GCA_947445855.1. Classification (GTDB taxonomy): domain Bacteria; phylum Bdellovibrionota_B; class Oligoflexia; order Oligoflexales; family Bog-1112; genus CANFEH01. The sequence goes on along the minus strand of CANFEH010000021.1, from coordinate 4,875 downwards.
TTTGACTCCACAGCCTAAATGCTGTAATTTCTCGCTTTGATTCTGTCATTTTTAATCTCGCAGATTAGAGTAACTTTCTCCAGAAGGAGAAAATCTTTTGGTTTCAGGCGACTTAAAGTTAGCCCTCACTATACCAAGAGGCTCTCTTACAGAACAGAAGTTTTCACCCATAGTCTTAGGATGTGTCTTGAATAATCGCAACGTCTACACGCGTTTAAAAGCTACCGAGTGCCCAGATGCCACCATGGTGGATAATAACCCCCTGATCCTTGAACGAGGAGAAGGGTCTTATGTTTGGGACCTTGATGGCAAAAAATATATCGATCTTTGCGCTGGTTTTGGTTCCTTAGCACTTGGGCATAATCACAAAAGATTAAAGAAGATTCTTGAAAACAGCACACTCTACCAAGGCATGGGAGATGTCTACGCAAGTCGCTCAAAACTTGAGTGTCTAGAAACTCTAAAAAGCTTTCTACCAGAAGATTTTACCCATGGAGCTTTTGCTGTGACAGGGTCTCAAGCTGTAGAGCTTGCTCTAAAAACAGCCTGTCTCTACACGGGAGGATCTGGTGTCATTTCTTTTACAGAAGGCTATCATGGTCTTGATCTTGGGCTTCTTCCTATCACAGGGAGAGAAGACTTTAGAGCTCCCTTCAAAGGACTTCTAGCAAAAGAAATCGTAGAACATGTCCCCTATAATTCTTCCAACGAAAAGCTTGAGGCAGCTCTTTCTGCCCTAAAAAGAAGAGAAGTAAAACCAGCCTGTGTGATTGCCGAACCAATCCTTGGGCGTGGCGGCATGATTCTCCCAGAAGAAGGATTCCTAGAAAGACTCTCATCTTTTTGCAAAAAGAATGGCATTCTTCTTATTCTCGATGAAATTTTAACAGGCTTAGGCCGCATTGGAACCTACACAAGCTCTCATGAGATTTCTTGTGACATCATCTGTCTTGGTAAAATTCTTGGTGGTGGGTTTCCGATCTCTAGCTGCTTTGCAAAAAAAGACATCATGAAATCCTGGGATCTTGGACAGGTCGAATCTTTACACACAGGAACTTTCTTCGGGCACCCTCTTATGTGTGAACTCTCAAAAGAAACCCTTCTTGAAATTAAAGAAAACTCTCTTGCAGAAAAAGCAAAACAACTTGGTGAATTTTTAGAAAAATCTCTTAAAGAAAAACTTTCTCACTCAAAAAAAATAAAAGACATAAGAATAAGAGGTCTCATGGGAGCCATTGAATTTAAAGAAGATGGTCTTGCTGCAAAAGCTATGTTTAGCCTCAGAGAAAATGGTCTCATTCTGATCCCCTCTGGAAAAGAAGCTCGCACACTTTCTATGACCCCAGCTCTTAATATTTCAAAAGATACTCTAGAAGAAGCGATCAGTATTTTAACTCAAACACTCCTTGAAACTTTATAGGTAATAAAAAAGATGACAAACCCACTCAATCCTCGCTATGACCACAAAGAAGTAGAACAAAGACAGTGGACTTTCTGGGAACAAGGCTCTTGGTTCCACGCTGATGAAAACTCAAGAAAAGAACCCTACACGATCATCATGCCTCCTCCCAATGTCACTGCTAGACTTCACATGGGACATGGTCTGAATAACACTCTCCAAGATATGCTTATCCGTTGGAAACGCATGCAAGGTTATAATGCGATGTGGCTTCCAGGCACAGACCATGCAGGAATAGCTACTCAGATGATGGTGGAAAAAAGCCTTGAGAGCGAAGGGCTCACAAGAAAAGAACTTGGTCGAGAAGAGTTTTTTGCTCGATGTGTCACCTGGAAAGAAGAAAACGGGGGGCTTATCACAAGCCAGCTGAGACGTCTTGGTTGTTCTTGTGACTGGGAAAGAGAAGTCTACACAATGGACGAAAAACTCTCCCGTGCAGTGCGCTCTGTTTTTGTAAAACTTTTTCGCGATGGTTATATTTACAGAGGAGAAAGACTTGTCAACTGGGATCCTAAACTTGGAACAGCTCTTTCTGACGACGAAGTAGAGAGTATTGAGACAAAAGGTTCTATTTGGCATTTCAAGTACCCAGTAGAGAACTCTCAAACTGAGTTTGTTGAAATTGCAACGACTCGTCCTGAAACCATGTTTGGAGACACTGCAGTTGCTATCCACCCAGAAGATGAACGCTACAAACATCTTAAAGGTAAACAGGTGATTTTGCCTTTTACAGAACGAAGAATTCCCATTGTCTTTGATGACTACGTGAAGCCTGAGTTTGGAAGTGGTTGTGTAAAAATAACCCCAGCTCATGATCCAAACGATTTTGCTCTCGGGAAACGTCACAACCTTCCACTGATTAATATTATGAACGAAGATGCTTCTTTGAATGAACTTGTCCCAGAAGAATTCAGAGGGCTTGATCGTTTTGAAGCAAGAAAGCTTGTTCTCAAAAAATTAAAAGAACAAGATCTTTTTGTAGAAGAAAAAAAACATATTCACACACAACCGATTTCAGAAAGATCAAAAGTTTTGATAGAGCCTAGACTCTCAAAACAGTGGTTTGTCGGAATGAAAGAACTTGTGAAACCTGCTCTTGAGTGTGTGAGATCAGGAGAACTTTCTTTCTACCCAGAAAACTTGAAAAAAACTTATTTTCACTGGCTTGAAAATATTCAAGACTGGTGTATTTCAAGACAACTTTGGTGGGGTCATAGAATTCCTATTTGGTACTGTAGTGATTGTCCTGAAGTCACAACTGGTGAAGAAGATCCAACTCAGTGCTCTCACTGTGGCAGCAAGAAAATAACCCAAGACGAAGATGTTCTTGACACCTGGTTCTCAAGCTGGTTATGGCCTATTAGTCCTTTTGGTTGGCCAGAAGAAACAAAAGATCTTGAAAAATTCTTTCCATCTCAAGTTCTCATCACTGGAAGTGAGATTATTTTCTTGTGGGTAGCTCGTATGGTGATCCTTTCTCACTACACAAAAGGAAAAACTCCGTTCAAAGATGTGTACTTCAACTCTGTTATCTGTGACAAACTAGGAAGAAAATTTTCAAAAACACTAGGAAATGGAATAGACCCTCTTGAAGTCATTGCCACACATGGGGCAGATGCTGTTCGCTACACTTGCTTAAGCCTAGCTCCTCTTGGAGGAAGAGTTAAAATGGATCCAAGTGATTTTGATCACGGATCTCGTTTTGTCACAAAAATTTGGAATGCAGCTAGGTTTCTTCATTCTCACCTAGAAAGTTTAGACGAAAACCTAAAAGACTTTGATGACTCAAAACTTGATCTTCCCAGTAAGTGGCTCTTAAACGAACTTCATGACACGACAAAAGCTATAAACGACTCACTTACTCACTACAGAATGAATGAAGCTGTTGAACTTCTTTATAATTTTATTTGGAAAACTTTCTGTGACTGGTCTCTTGAAACAACAAAAGATGAACTGACAAACCCGAGTTCTAAAGAAAGAAAAGAAGAGATTTTGTCTATTCTTGTTTATGTTTTTGATAATATGATGAGGCTTGCGTCTCCTCTTTTACCTTTTGTCACAGAAGAACTTTGGCAGTCTCTACCTCATCACCCAAGACTTGATCGCCCAGAAAGTCTTGTGATTGCAGCTTTTCCTGATGCAAAAAAACTTCTTTCCTTCAAAAAAGAATCTCTTGAATGGACTTTTGTCCAAAAACTTGTGAGCGGAATTCGTTCTCTTCGATCCCAAGCAGGAGTTCCTCCAAAAGAAAAAGTTCAAGCATTTGTAAAAACTGGAAAAGAAAACCATAAGCTTTTACAAACTTCAATTTCTTCCATTACAAAACTTTCTAATCTTTCTCACCTTCACTTCGCAGAAGAAGTCGAAAGACCTAAAAAAAGCTTGATGGGAGCAGGCCTTGGATTTACAGTATACGTCCCTGTCAGTCAGTATCTAGATTTTGAAAAAGAAAAGCTAAGGCTTGAGTCTGAAAAGAAAAGAATCGAACAAATTGTAAAAGGGCTTCACTCAAAAGTTTCAAATAAAGATTTTATGGCTAGAGCTCCTGAAGAAGTTGTTATTCAAACAAAAGAGCAACTTGAGAACATGGAATCTCAGTTGAAAGAAATTTCAGAAAACTTGTCTTCTCTCTAAAAAGCTTTGGCTATAGAAAAGAAATAGATGCAGAAAGGAGAGATCTTGTCATCTAGGGAAAACCCTTTTAAAATCTCCTTCAGCTTGATTTTGGTACTCGTGGGTGAGAATATCTTTTGAAACAGCATCTACTAATCTTTCCTTTTTTTTCGTTGCATAATCTAAATATAGGTCAAGCTCTCTTTGGTGCTCAGTTTTAAATTCAGCATTATCTTTGAAGAACACAGGTTTAATAATTTCTGTAAGTCTTTCATCTGTTCTTGGGGCACCAAAACGAACGAAATTCTCCATAGGAATATCAATAGGAACTATTTTATATCTTTCTAAAAAAATAGTCAGATGCCAAAGCTCAACTCTTTGTAGTCCAAGGTATGCCATCCTTAAATTCTCTTTCAACTCATCTTTAAATTCTTCCATTTTCATCTGTTCAAGAGCTTTGAACCCTCTTAGTTCGCGATATTTAGAGTCAAGAAGATTTTTCCATATCTTTCCTCTAAGTATTTTATCTTGTGGAAAAAGCCCCTCCCTTACAATGTCAGATTCATCTTTTAAATAAACTTTACTGTTAGGAATTTTACGTAAAGTTAGGTGTTCTTCTTTTAGCAAACCTGTGTTGATGGCTTTTCTAGTCTTTTCCATATTCTCAGGTGTCTGATCATAGGGAATTCCAGTTAATAACTGATGTTACGCACTTTGTAATTTCTGCAAACAAAAATAGGCTTCTTGAGTCGCTTTAAGTAGCAACTTATTTCTCAAAGCAAAATGGTTCATATTATGTTTTA
>CANFEH010000020.1 GCA_947445855.1 Zetaproteobacteria bacterium | reverse complement strand
ATGTGGACTCAAAGGTGCATCTATTGGAGGAGCAGTCTTAAGCGAAAAACACGCTAATTTTGTTCAAAATAGAGGGGCTACTAGTCGAGATATCCTTGAGCTTTCTCTTTTGATTCGAGAAAAAGTTTGGAAAGATTTAGGTATCTGGCTTCAATATGAGATGGAAGCTCTTGGGCACTTTCCGGCAGATTTGGAACAAAAAATGAAAGAAAAAAGAATAGAAAATTTTAATCAAAAAAAGATAGCAGAATTACAAGCAAAGTTTCAAAAAAAATTCTAGTTTTTTCGCTCCTGATCGCTCTTGACTTAAAAACAACTCTCTCCTGTTATATGAGATCCAACAATAAGAAGATGAATATCGTTTGTTCCTTCATAAGTGTAGACAGTTTCTAGGTTGCACATATGACGCATAGTTTTGTACTCATCCATGATCCCATTGGCTCCTAGAATATCTCGACATTCTCTTGCTACTTGTAGAGCCATTTCACAATTATTTTGTTTTCCAAGGCTCACTTGCGCAAAGTGCAGTTTGCCTTGATCTTTTAGCTCAGCTAATCTTAAAGCTAAAAGTTTTCCTTGGGTGATACGAGAAAGCATAATGGCTAGCTTTCTTTGAATCAGTTGTTTGCAAGCAAGAGGTTTGCCAAAAAGAACACGATCTTTTACATACTGGCAAACTTCATCATAACAAGCTTCGGCAGCTCCTAAGACTCCCCAGACAATACCGTAGCGAGCTTGGGTTAAGCAAGCCAGAGCACTACTTAGACCTTTTGATTTTGGGAGCACTGAGTCCAAAGGAAGTTCTACATTGTCAAAGTAGAGTTCTGATGTCACAGAAGCGCGAAGAGAAAGTTTTCCACTCATTTTTTTTACAGTAAAACCTTTTAAGTTTGTTGGGACCACAAAACCTCTTACTCCTTCATCTGTTTTAGCCCAAACCACGGCAATATGAGCTAAGTTCCCATTTGTGATCCACATTTTAGAACCATTAAGAATCCATTTATCTCGACATTTTTTAGCTACTGTTTTCATAGCTGAAGGATCAGAGCCTCCTTCTGATTCTGTTAGTCCAAAGCAACCAATAGCTTCTCCTGAAAAAAGTTTAGGTAACCATTTTCTTTTTTGTTCTTCAGAACCAAAAGCATGAATGGGATACATGACAAGAGCTCCTTGCACTGAGGCAAAGCTACGTAGCCCTGAGTCTATACGCTCAAGCTCTGTCATAACAAGTCCGTAAGCTTTAGCGCTCATACCAGGAAGACCGTAGCCTGAAAGACTAGCTCCAAGAATTCCAAGTTCTCCAAATCCTTTAATCAATTCTGTTGGAAAACTTTCTTCTCTATAATGTTTCACTAAAATTGAACTTGCCTGTTTTGTGAGAAAACTTCTCACACTGTCCCGGACTAATCTCTCTTCTTCTGTTAAATCCGTTTCTAAGCCTAAAAAATCTTTTGATGAGAATGCGTTATGATCAGCCATAAAAAAGCTTCCTTTCTTTAATTTTAATCACTCCATCTTTTATAAGACCAAACCCATTGTTCTGGATTTTTTTTGATAACAGTTTCCATAATATTAGAATATTTTTGTGTTAATTCTTCTAGACTAAGATGTTCTACTGTATGCTTATCAATTAGATCGCTCACCATTTCATAAACAAAATCTTGTCGTCTTAAAAGAAAAGACACAAGAAGAGGCTTTTTGTATTTTTTTGCTAAATAAGCAGGGCCTTTTACAAACTCTGTTTGATAATTCATAAAATCAACAGCAACTCCTCTGCTTTTGTGAGGTTTTTGGTCTACTAAGAATATAACAGAAGAGCCTCGTCCTAAAACATGAAGAACTTCTCTTTGGAAGTTAGCTTTTCCTGTCCATAAAAGTTTAATGCGAAGATTTTTCCTAAAAATTTCTAAAAAAATTTGAACAAAAGAAGATCTTGAAGGCTTTGCAAGAGCGTAACAACTGTCTTTTGTCTTTTTTTGATAAAAATGTCCAAGAAGATCCCATGCTCCTAAATGAGCAGTTACAAGGATAAAGCTTCCTTCTCCCTCTTTTTGAGTTTTTTCTAAAAGAGCACAAGTTTTTTCTTCGCCAAGAATTTTTATTTTTTTTCCAAGAAAAGCAACTTTCAAACTTTCTCCAACTACCAGAGAAAAATGTTTGAAATTATTAGAAACTAAATAAGAAAAATTTTTAGAATGCTCATCAAAACCAAAAACTTTTTTTATATTTTTTTTAAGACATGAATAATCTTTTGAAGATTTTAAGCCTTTTAAAAGAAGAAATGGGAGAAGGTAACGAAAAAAGAAAAGGGGAAGTAGAGAAGTTAAAAATAAAAATGAAAAAACAAAAATTTTTTTCATGAAGTTGCTTTAAGTTTTGATATAGCAAGCTCATAAAGTTCATTTGCCCGGTAAGAACTTCTCACAAGAGGGCCTGACGCTACTTCTAGAAATCCAATTTCATAAGCTTTTTGTTTAAGAGAGTTAAATATCTCCGGTTTGACCCACTCTTTTACAGACAAATGTTTTTTTGTAGGTCGCATGTATTGTCCTAGTGTTAAAAAACTAACTCCATGGTCTCTTAAATCTTTTAAGCTTTCAAGAATTTCTTCTTCTTTTTCTCCGAGACCAAGCATTAAAGAACTTTTTGTGTAGAGAGTTTGGTTTATTTGTTTCACAAAAGCAAGCACATGAAGAGATTGTTCGTAATGAGCTCTAGCGTCTCGAACTCGTGGTGTCAAACGTTTAACTGTTTCTATATTATGAGAAAAAACATCAACACCACAATGAGCAATTTTTTTAAGTATCTCTTCTTCACCTTTAAAATCACCAGCTAGAAGTTCAATTCTAATTTTAGGAGACAGTTGACGAACAGCTTTTACTACTTTTTCAATATGATTAGCACCACCGTCAGGAAGATCATCACGATCCACCATTGTGAGCACTAAGTAGTTTAAGTTCATATCGCGAACACTTTCAGCTACTTCTTGTGGCTCATCTTGATCTAGCAATCCTGCAGGATCTCCTGTTTTTACATGGCAAAAACGACAAGCCCTGGTACACGTATCACCAAGGATCATAAATGTAGCTGTGCCTGTATTCCAACAGGTAGAAATATTAGGACACTTTGCTTCTTCGCATACAGTCACAAGTTTACGAGAGCGTAAATCTTTTTTTATTTTAAAATAAGTTTCTCCACGACCAATTTCTGTTTTTAACCAACGAGGTTTTTCTAAACTCAAATCTTTTTTTTTGGGCGTAGGCTCCATAGGGGATTTTCTCTTTAAATTTCTTCACAGATTTTTATTCAGGCTACAAAAGGTCTTACTATAACAAGTTCAAAAAAAGAGTAAACTTCTCAGTCTCTGAAAATTCCGCCCCCCTAAAGTTTTTCTTAGTGATCTAAAGGAGCTTCAAATGGAAGACCCATTATTTTTTTGAGATAAAGAATAAGGTATGCTTTAACTGAGTACTTCCTATGGAAAGATAGCCTCAAGCTTTTTTTAAATATATTTTAGAGGCTGTTTCCAAAAAAAGATTTTAAAATGGAGCTGCCTGTTTATGAATTCCCAAGTTTTTGATTATGATGTTCTTATTATAGGAAGTGGCCCTGGAGGCGAAGGCGCTGCTATGCAAGCTATAAAACAGGGGCTCAAAATTGCTGTAATTGAAAAGTCTAGTTCTGTTGGCGGGAGCTGTACTCATCTTGGTACTATTCCATCAAAAAGCTTAAGACATGTAGCTCATAGACTTACGACATTTGTGAATGACCCTCTTTTTTCAAGAGAAAACTTCGATAATATTTGTTTCAGTACTTTTCTCGCAAGTGCCCAAGAAGTCATTTTAAAACAAGTGGCGAGAAGACAGAGTCACTACTCAAGAAATAATGTTCCAGTGATTCGCGGGCAAGCTACTTTTGTGGATGAAAATACATTGGGAGTTCTTTGTACTGATGGTTTAACAAAGAAACTCACTGGGCGTTCTATTATCATTGCTTGTGGTTCAAAACCTAGACACCCAGAAGATATAGACTTTACTCACGAGAGAATTTTCGATTCAGATTCTATTCTTAGTTTAAAGCATAGTCCTAAACATATCATCATATACGGTGCTGGTATTGTTGGTTGTGAATATGCCAGTATTTTTAAAGCTCTCAACACAAAAGTGACTCTGATTAATACCCACGATAAACTTTTAAGCTTCCTCGATGATGAAATTAGTGGAGCTCTTTCCTATCATTTTAGGGAAAAAGGGATTCATATTAAAAAAAATGAGCGTTACAGCAAAATTATTGCCACAGATAGTGGCGTCACCATTACTCTTGAGTCTGGTAAACGTATCCTAGGGGATGCGCTGCTTGTGACGTTAGGGCGTATTGGAGATAGTAAAATTCTTGGTCTTGATGATTTGGGAATTCAAATAACCCCAAAAGGACATATTGCGGTAAACGAACGATACCAAACTAGTGTTCCTAATATTTATGCAGTCGGTGATATTACAGGTTTTCCAGGGTTAGCTAGTGCTGCCTATGATCAAGGTCGCTTTGCTGCTCTTCATATTCTGGATCCTAACTGTGATATGAGTCTTGTGAAAGATATGCCTTATGGGGTTTATACAAGTCCTGAGATTTCATTTATTGGAGCGACAGAGGCTCAGTTGACCCAAGCAAAAATTCCCTATGAAGTAGGATCAGTCGCATTCCGCTTTTTAGCTCGTGCTCAGATCACAGGACAGACAGTTGGTATGATGAAACTTCTGTTTCATAGTGAGACATTAGAAATTCTTGGGGTTCATTGCTTTGGGCAAAACTCTGCAGAAATTATCCACATTGGTCAAGCTATCATGTCCCAACCTGCTCCTTATAACAGTATTAAATACTTTATAAACACTACGTTTAACTATCCGACAATGGCAGAAGCTTATCGTGTTGCTGCTCTGAATGGCTTAAACAGACTAAAGGAACAAGCTCAATATTAAAAAAATGTTTCTGCTTTTTATTTTTTAAATATTAATAGGTTATCTTAATTCTAAAAAAAATAAGAATAAAGAAATAGATCTTAGATTCTTTTTTCTTTATTCTATCTAGCTGTTTGATTCGTCCTGTTTTTTTTATATTTCTAGGGATAAAAATATGAACCTTATTTCCAGTATAGAGTATATTTGGTTAGATGGTGCTAAGCCTACGCAACAGCTTAGATCCAAAACTCGTATGCTCCCTTACTCCGATAATTTATCTCTTCATGACTTGCCAGAGTGGAATTTTGACGGTTCCTCTACTAATCAAGCTACTGGAGATAAGTCAGACTGTGTTTTAAAGCCTGTTAGCCTTATTCATGACCCTCTCAGAGGTCAAGGGAACTATTTGGCTATGTGTGAAGTGTTTAAAGCTGATGGTACTGCTCATCCAACCAACCACCGAGCAACTCTTCGTGAACTTATGGCGAGAGGTGGGGTAAAAGAAGATGTGTATGTTGGTTTTGAGCAAGAATACACTATGTTCGAAGAGGGACGTCCTCTTGGTTGGCCAAAAGAAGGCTACCCAGCCCCTCAAGGTCCTTTCTATTGTGGTGTTGGTGTAAACAAAGTTTATGGCCGAAAAATTGTTGAAGAACACGCAGAAGCTTGTAATCGAGCAGCTCTTTGCCTTTATGGAATCAATGCAGAAGTGATGCCAGCTCAGTGGGAATTCCAGATCGGTTACCGCGGAATTGATAATGAAGCTGCTGATCCTGTTACTATGTCTGATCATGTGTGGTTTGCTCGTTATCTTCTTCTTCTTATTGCTGAGAAGCATGGTGTAGAAATTAGCTTTGCTAATAAACCAATGCGTGGCGACTGGAATGGCGCAGGTATGCACACTAACTTTTCTACACGTTCTATGCGTGATGCAACAACTGGAAGAGCTGCTATTCAAAACGCTATCGCAAATCTTGAAAAACGACATGCAGATCATATTGAAGTTTACGGACATGGTCTTGCTGAACGTTTAACAGGGGCTCACGAAACCTGCTCTATCCACGAATTTAAGTCTGGAGTTTCTGATAGAGGGGCTTCTATTCGTATTCCGATTAGCACAAACCAAAAAGGCTGCGGCTATATTGAAGATAGAAGGCCAGGGGCTAACGCTGATCCTTACATGGTTTCTACTAAGCTCATGAAGACTATCTGTAATTTGGTTTAATTTCTATATATCACTTGTTAAAGCCATATAGAGAAGAGACCCCCATCCCGTAAGTAATAAGACTCCACCAACAGGAGTGATGGCTCCAAGAACTTTCACTCCTGTTAAAACAAGAGCATATAAACTTCCAGAAAAAAGAAGAGTTCCACTAAAGAAACAAAAAAAAGTCACATTAAGACCTATATGCGGTTGATTTTTCCAAAGCAAAGCTACCGCAAAGAGAGCAAGTGCATGATACATTTGGTAGCGACACGCTGTTTCAAAAACGCTTACTTCATAGTCAGAAAAGCGCCCCTTAAGACTATGAGCACCAAAAGATCCGAATAATACTGAGAGACCTCCAAATAGACTAGCCACTGTCAGACAAAGTTTGTACATTTTCTCTATCTATCTCCAAGTTAAATTATAGGTATTTGGGAAGGAATCTCATGAAAAATTTGTTGTTCAAGTTTATTTTTATTCTCCATTTTTTAATTTCAACTTCACTTTTTGGGCTAACAACAAAACAAGAATCAAAAGACATTCCTGGTTGGAACTATCTTTATCAAAAAGATGGGATAACAGTCTACCAAGAGAGTAGTCATAAAAATTATTACCGAGCAGAAGCTGTTATTAAAGAGAATTTTTTCACTGTCCTTGCTGTTGCTTCCGATATAGCAAGACGTCCAGAGTGGGTTCCTAATTTAAAAGAATCGACCATCCTTGAAGGTGGTGTTATGGGAGGGCTTGTTTTATACGAAGTATTTCATCTCCCTTGGCCAGCAACTAATAGAGATGTTGTCATAAAGTGTGATATCAAAAAAAATTATGCAAAAAAAAACGTACTCATTGCTTTTGAAAGTATAACCCGTGAAGATCACCCACCCTCTAAAGGAAAAATTCGTGTTCCGGAAGCAAAAGGTGAAATGGAGTTTTCTTTTATTGATGAGCAAACGACAAAAGGTCGTTATCAAATTCAACTGGATCCAGGAGGCACTCTTCCTAATTTTATTGTAAATTTTTTTATTAAGAAAGCACCTTTAGATGCTATAAAAGGACTCATAGCACAAATCAAAAAAACAGAGGGGCAATATAAAGAATTTATCGACAAACATAAAAGCGAAGCAGACTCTATAAAAGTTAAAGAAGTTCCTGTTAGTAAGCCCTAAAATTATTTTTCTAATAAAGGTCGAAGTGATTGTATGGAAGGTAATGTGGAAGTTGAAAAAAATCATGAACGAAAAGCTGCTCCAGATGGGAGGATTTATTATAGTTACGCAGATGTTCATAAAACATTAGAAAACATGGTTCCTGAAATCAAAAAATTTAAACCTGATTTGATTTTAGCTATTGGTGGTGGTGGTTATATTCCAGCCCGGATACTTCGTTCTTATCTTAAAGTGCCTATTTTAGCAATTTCACTAGAACTTTATAATGATGCTACAGAGACTATGTGTAGTGAGGTAAAAAAAATTCAGTGGTTTGATGAAACTACTGAAATAGCTCGAGACATGTTTAAAAAGAAAGTTTTGATTGTAGATGAAGTGGATGATACTAGAACTACTCTCGAGTACTGTGTTCAAGAAGTGATAAAAACTAACACACCTAGAGCTATTGGTGTTGCTGTTATTCACAATAAACTTAAAAAGAAAAAAGGGAAGTTTCCAGCTAATGTAAGTTATTTTGTAGGTGAGAATGTTCCAGATAAATGGAATTGCTACCCATGGGAAGCTGTTAATTATGGGCATGATATCGAGACTCATGAAGCTTTAGCAGCCAAGGGAAGAGCTTAGCTTTTATTTATACACAAGTCTTACTACAAACAGACTATCTTTAAAAAATCCATATTGATCAAAGCAGTTTACTACTGTGGAGGTGATACTACCTGCTTGTGACCAATAATGGACTTTACAGTGTGTGAAGTCATTACCGTAAGTAGACACTTGTACATTAGATTTTCCAAAGGTACTCACTCCAGTGAAATTGACTTTGTAAACGCCAACAGCACTACGGTTAATTGTTGCTGCTGGTTTCGTGTAATAAGAATTTGCTATGTAGCTTGCTGTGGTTGGGCTTGAACCCCAAGCATAGGCTGTCCACATACTATCTTCTCCGTGAAAAGTTTGTGCGGTTACATGAATCAAAAAAGGAGTGTTTACAGGAGAGCCGTTTGTAGTAAAGCATGAGATATTAGTTTGAAGATCTGTGGCAACTTTATACCAAGACTTAATTTGGCAACTGTGACTATTGTCTCCAGCAGTTGTAACTTGAACATGAGCACCTTCGAAGAGGTAAGCACTTAAGCCTTTGAAAGTGGCTGTGTAAGATCCTGTGCTTATTTTTTTTATCACCACCTGATTTCCTGGTGTTCTTGTATACTTACTCTCTGTTGTGTATTCTGTTTCATTTGGTTCATCAGCATAAGTGTAAGCATAAGAAGGGTCGTTGCTTTCTGGATTTCTTACACTAATAGTAAACTGACTATCAAGACTTTCACCTAAACTATTGAAGCAAGCTACAGTCACATTTATTTTTCTGAAACGATTCCAGTCAGCAACTTTACAATAACTTTTATTTGAGCCATAAGCTGTAACTTGAACATGTCCTCCGTGAAAGCTAAAATTATCACCAAGATCGTCAAATTGAACAAGATAACGTCCTGTTGATTGATAAGTGACTTTTATAGAACTTCCTGAAGAATTATAGTTATACTGGCTGGCTAAATTTTTTGTACCTGCAAAAGTAGCTTGATCACTCCATGCAAAACCATGATGACAAAAAGATATTTTTGAAAAAAAGATCAAAGCAAACAAAATGGGATAGTTAAAAAAAGAAATTTTCATTCCAACTCCTAGTTCAATTGTGTGAGAGTAAAATTGAATTCATTTTTGAGTTATTTTTTTTATTATGCAAGGAAGAGACACGAATAAGATAAATTTTTATAGTAGAAAAAAAAGGAATTCTTACAGGCCCAAAGAAACCAAGGCTTTTGTCGCGGAGCAAACTTTTTTCCGAAATAACCTTGCTGCTTTACAAAATATCATACGAACTTTAATAACCAATAGTATCTTGAGCATAGAAAGTACCACTCTTGATTTTCGCAGTAAAGCATTCATGATAGAGCACAAATTAAACTCTGCAAATAGAGGTTACCATGAAAAAATTAGGGATTATTGGATTTCTAGTAGGATCATTTCTTACAAGTAAAATCTATGCTCATACTCAAAAAGAACTAGAAATGAAGTTGCTTCGCGAAGTGAGTCTTGGCAATCTGGACGGTGTTACAAAAGCAATTGAAGATGGAGCATCTATTGAAGTAAAGGGAAAAAATAAAAAAACACCTCTTATTCTAGCAGCAGAAGAAAAGCGAAGAGAAATTGTAGAGTATCTTTTAGAAAAAAAAGCTGATCTTTCAGCACAAGATAACAGTGGCCAAACTCCTTTGCATAAATCAAGCTTAAACTCTGACACATCCATCATGGCTCTACTTATCAAAGCAGGTGCCAACTTAGAAGCTCAAACTAAAAAAGGTGCAACACCACTTCACTTTGCTGTTTATGCAAATAATATCGCTGGTGTTGCTTTTTTGGTAGAGCATGGAGCTAAAGTGAATGCTTCTAATAAAGAAGGGATGACACCTCTTCATATTTCTATGAAAAATATTGGAAATGATATTCCTCGGTATCTTCTCTGTCATGGTGCAAATTTTACAATTGAGACAAAAGATGGTTACAGAGCTATTCACTATGCTATGGCTCACGAGTATGGAAAAAAAAAAGTTGAACTTCTAATGATGAGGGGAGAAACCCTAAGAATCAAAAAAGAAAAAGGTTCAAATCTTCTTCATTTAGCTTGTACGAGAGGTTTAATGGATTTTGTGGATGAAATTTTAAATAACTTGGAAGAAGAGGATAGATTGAGTGCTGTTATTAACAAGCGAGATCAATTAGGCAACACACCTCTTCACTACGCTTGTCTGAGTGCAAATGTAGAACTTGTAAAGAGACTTCAAGAAAAAGGAGCTAATCCTTTTATTCTAAATAATAAACTTGAAAAACCTTGGGATCTTCTTGAAAAAAGAAAAAACAAAATTCTACATGATGGAAACGATAGCTTTTATGATGAATTTTATGATGTTTCATATACTCCGTTTCAAAAATGGATAAGAGGTTTATATAGAAGATAATAAAACTTTGAAATTAAAAGATATTTTTTAAGAACTCATCTCATTCCTTCCTGATTTTTCCACTCATAGTTTGAAATCTCTCACAAAGTTGAAAATCAGTTATAATAGAATCAAGAATACTTTCTAAATTTTGACAGTGTATTTCATTTTTTAAGAAATACTTTCCTATAATAATTAGAAAATAGGAAGATTCTATGCACTCTATCAAAATTCAAAACAGACTGATTACACCAAAAGAGTACTTAGAACTGAGAGCTTCTGTAGATTGGGAAAAAATTCCTCTTCCTGTTGCGGAAGAAGGCCTAAAGAATACAACCTATTCTGCCATTGCCTATTTAGATGGAAATTTAGCAGGCATGGGACGAGTAGTGGGAGATGGTTTTATTTATTTTTATATCCAAGATATTATAGTAAAGCCTGAGTATCAAGGTCAAGGGGTTGGAAGAGCAGTGGTAGAGAGTCTTCTTAGTTGTTGGGAAAAATCGAGGCAAAAAAAAGGTGCTATGATGCTTGTGGCTGGTCCTGGTAAGACCAAGTTTTATGAAAAATTTCGTTTTCAAAAAAGATCAGATGACGAAACAAGCATGTTTTTTCCATAAGGAATAATTGTTTTTAGTGTAGAAGGTGGTGAGAGATTTCTAGTTTTCTAAGATTAGAGTTTCATTGTTTTCCATGGCTTTTCGTCTAGACAAAACAATGTGTAGAAGAAATGCAAGAAAGCAGATTAGACCAAATCTCAAAACTGCATCTGATCCTAAGCCTATATTTGCGATTAGCATCTTTCTTTTTACACTTGGGAAAATTTCAGAAGCTTTTCCGTTTGGTTGCTCTAGACTTTTTTTAACGAGCTCTGCCTTTTCTAATCTGAGCTGTCTAAGATCTTTTCTAACAACTGAAAGCTCTTCTTCTTTTTTCATGAGATCTTTTTGTTTAGGGGCAAGATCTCTTTTTTCTCTGTTTTTTATCGAGGTAACATAGTTTGGTCGTTTCTCTAAGTCGTGTAAAGCTTCTGACTCTATTGCATCTATTTTTTGCCTAATCTTATCTTGGTCTGAAAGCAGTGTTTTTTCTAGAGACTCATGACTAGTGATAAGGCTATCAAATATTGAAGTATCAATACCGATAGCTTTTTTTTTCTGATAGGTTATTTGATCTAAGTTAGAATCATGTTCTAAAAGAGCCCCTCTAGACATTAGGCTGTAATTGATCCCCATAACAAGCAAGGTTAAAACAACAGGAATAATTTTTCTTATCCCAGTTTGTTCTAAGCTAAAAATTGTTCCAAGTACGACACAAGCTTCTAACAAAGTGGCTAATGACCAAGCACTCTGTTTTGAGTATCCGAGCTCAGTAAGAGATGAACTACTCCAGGCAATAAGAGCAAAAATAATTCCTATTATAAGAGGTAGTAAGATAACTTGCTTGTGGTCTTTCAGAGTTTTGTCAAAAACACCTGTCCACGTACTTTTATATTTTGTTTTTTTGGAGAGAGGAGCAGTATTAATGTTTGGTTTTTTCTCGGAAATAATTTCTTTTTTTTGCGATTTTTCACTGACTCTATTTTTTACTGGTGCAGAGATTGTGATACGTTCACCAACTGATTTGGTTGTTAGATGTTTCTTTTTTGGTTTTTCTTTTATTAGGTTATCAGTTGTGATTTTAGGAATCTTTTTAGTCGATTTATCTTCTAAAGTTTCTAAAGTTTTTGGGAGTGTTACAAAGTCTTTAGTTTTTTCAGAGTTAACATTTTTTGACCATTGGCTCAAGAAATTGGCAGCTTCCTCTTCGTTGGAAAACTTTTCAGCAGCTTTTAGGATTGTTGTATTGTCAAGTTTGTTTTCTTCTATTATAGAACGCGTTTTTGCTCCCCAAAGGCCTATTCTTCTATATTTTCCAAGAGAAGTCCTGTTTAACCCAAGCTCTTCTGCTAATGTTGTCTGCGTCTTTCCTTTGGCGAGACTATCAATGATGAGATCTCCCAGTGCGATCAGATCTTTTTTTTCCATTTTTTTCAGGTTTTTTTGATTTAAAGGCAACATATATCAAACCTTGCTCACATGTTCGTCTTTTAAAAACTGCGAAAGACTCTAACATAGATTTTTATATTGTTGAATTGTTATATACCTCTAATGCGAATTAAAAGTTAAGGAGATTCTTCGGGCTTAAAGCCACTTTAGAATCATAAATTTGAATTTATGTATTTTTTGAAGAAAAAGTGGTGGCGAGAGAGAGACTTGAACCCTCGACCTCAGGGTTATGAATCCTGTGCTCTAACCAACTGAGCTACCTCGCCTTGAGAAAAGAATACTGTCATGAAAACAGAAATAGCAAACTACCATCTCTTAAATTTCTTGAAAAGCTTTATTTTGTTCTCGTGATTTTTTCTGTTCTTGATTAAAGTGCTAAGATCTTTAGATGATTTTAACTCCTTGTTTTTATTTTGGAAATTCTCATATGAAAAATTCAGTGATTGTTTATGCGAAAAGAACCGCTTTGGGTAGGCTTGGTGGAGCTCTTTCAGGAACACCAGCCACGGAATTAGGAGCGAGTCTTGTAAAGGATGCAAGGACTTCCTTGAATCTAGACTCTCATTGTGTGGATGAAATTATTATGGGGCAAGTTCTCACAGCAGGTTGTGGTCAGGCTCCTGCAAAGCAAGCTGCTCTCGGAGGAGGCCTACCTTCTTCTGTGAGAGCTCTTACAATTAATCGTGTTTGTGGCAGTGGGCTTAAATCTGTCATGCTGGCTCACAATGCTATTGCCCTTGGGCAAGCAAAAGTTGTGTTTGCAGGTGGGATGGAAAATATGAGCTTAGCTCCTCATCTTTTGCCAGGCTCTCGCTCTGGCTTTAAATATGGTTCTGTGACAATGCTCGATCACATGGCGTATGATGGTCTCACAAATCCGTATGATGGAAAGCCTATGGGCAGTTTTGGTGATCTCTGTGCACAAGAGTTTAAAATCTCTCGCGAAGAGCAAGATGCTTATGCCTTGGAGAGTTATAAGAGGTCACAAAAATATTCTGAAAATGGTCATTTTAAAAAAGAAATTCTCCCCTTTATTGTGAAGTCAAAAAAAACAGAAGTCATAGTAGATAAAGACGAAGAGCCTTTTAGTGCTCAATTAGAAAAAATATCAAACTTGCGCCCAGCCTTTTCAGATACTGGCACTGTTACAGCTGCGAATACTTCTTCTATTAACGACGGGGCAGCTCTTCTTGTTTTGATGGAAGAAGAATACGCTAAAAAACAAGGTTATCCAATATTAGCACGAGTTATGGCACAAGATTCTTTTTCCGGTGAACCAAAGTGGTTTACAACAGCTCCAGCACACAGTATGAAGAATCTTCTCGATCGATCAAACTTAAAAGCAGGTGATATTTTTCAATATGAAATCAACGAGGCATTCTCTGTTGTGCCTCTTGTTGCTATGAAAGAGCTCGGTCTTGAGCACTCTCGTGTGAATCCTTACGGTGGAGCTGTTTCTTTGGGGCACCCAATTGGAGCTAGTGGAGCTAGGATTCTTGTGACTTTGGTTCATGGTTTATTAGCAGAAAAAAGTTCTCGCTATGGGATTGCTAGTATTTGTATTGGCGGAGGAGAAGCGAGTAGTCTTCTTATAGAAAAGGTTTAGTGAAAGAGAATGGAAAAAACTTATAGACCATGTGTTGTAGGCGTCTTCTTAAGATCTGATGGGAAAATGCTTGTTGCTAAGCGTTCAGACAATGGAGCCTGGCAATTTCCCCAAGGCGGAATAGAAGAGGGTGAAACAAGTGTAGATGCTCTTTATAGAGAAATGGAAGAAGAGCTTGGAGTGAAAGATTTTTCTGTTTTGAAAAAATCTGAAAAAAGAGTGAAATATGATTTTCCTATAGAATTAAAAACAGCTATAGCAAGAAAATACAAAGGACAAGAGCAAGATTGGTTCTTATGTCTTCTGTCTGACGGTGAAGAGCCATGTTTAGATCGAGTAAAAACACTAGAGTTCTCTCAAGTAAAGTGGGATAGTATGTCTTTTGTTCTAAAAGAAATCGTTCACTGGAAAAGAAACTCTTATGAAAAAGGTTTGTTGGAACTTGGTCTTCTTGAGGCTGAGGAACTTTGATACATGCCATTTCTAAGAGTTTTAAATTTTTTCTTAGGTTTTTCTTTTTTGTTTATAGCATCTTCTTCAGGTTTTTTTCTAGCTAAAGAGTCAAGCTACGCTCTTCTTGAAGCAAAAGAGCATTTAAGCTCTTGGGTCTATGTTTTGCAAAAAAGCGCTCATGCTCATACGAACCTCTTTGGTTTGCTGCATGTAGCTTTTGGGGTTTCACTCACATCCTCATCTTTATCGTTTCGTTTTAAGTTTTTTCAAACGCTTGGTTTTTTTTCAGGGTCCTTAGCAATGAGTGTGCTACTTTTTACACGCTCTTATTTGTCTTCTCACTCAAGTCTTTCTAGTCTTCTTAGTATGGTCTCTGCTTTTTTTCTTGCTTGTAGTTTACTTGCTCTTGCCACACACACTTTTGGTCTTCTTAAAAAATTGATCTCACACTCTTAAAATTGTCAAAAAAATGGCTTTTTGCGCCAAAAACTTGGCATAGGAGAAAGGTGAAAAATTTTCCTCTAGGAATTAGGTTTCTTAGGGATGGCACATAAATTGCTTTCACAAAAAGGAGTCAAGCATATTTTGTGCTTCTTTACGAAGGAGAGAGTGTGACCATGTCGAACAAAAAAACTTTCCATAATATGGAAGAAAATAGAGAGAAAGCAGGGTTCCAAAAACTATCTCCTGGAAACTTCTCGTACTTGGATTTCATCTTAGCTAACAATAGATTAAAACCTAAAGTTCATTTTGATTTGGGTTCAAAAAACAAAGCCATGTTAAAAATAGAAGAAACAGTAAAATATACCATCGGGTCTAAGGTTCCAATTTTGATAACGGGTGAGATAGGTGTTGGGAAAACGTATTTAGCAAAAAAAATTCATCAAGCAGAAGCCTCTATTGAAAGTGGTGATTTGCTTGTGATTGATTGCAAAAATAACGAAACAAGGGAGAGTGATTTTTTTAAAAAACTTTTTGGCGAAAGAAACTCTTCTTTTGATAACATACGGACAATTGTTTTGAAAGAAATAGCTTTTCTTGATTTAACAAGCCAGTCTTATGTTCTAAGATTTTTGCAAAATTATTCAGAATCTTCTTCTTTCAGAGTCCCTCGTCTTATCACTACATCCTCTAAAGATATTTATGAGCTTGTGGAAAAAGGGATCTTTCATCAAGATCTTTATTACAGACTTTATATTTTGCAATTAAAGGTACCAGCTCTTATGGAGAGGAAAGATGATTTAGAGAATATTCTAAAAGAACTACTCTCTGAAATGGGCGAAGAAGAAGAGTTTGATCATCTCTACCTAAAAATAGGAAAGTTTATGGAAGATAAAACATCTTCTTTTCTAGAGCATAATATTGAAAGTTTAAAAAAAATTGTAAAAGAAAGCATCTCTGGTGTCGTTTCTACTAAGAAAACAGATGGAATAAATTTTTCTTCTTCAAGTAATTTTTCACATGAGGGTATTGTTCACCATTGGCTTAAATCTATTCCAAAAGACTTAACCATGAGAGATATTGAAACACATATAATTCTAGAAGTATTAAAAAATAATTATGGAAATAGAACGCATACAGCAAGGTCGCTAGGAATTAGTTTGAGAACTCTTCGCAATAAAATTAATGAGTACCTACAAAAAGGTTATCTTGTGACAAAGCCTCAAAAATAATCCTACATCTCAAGCATCACTCAACTTTTACAGAGACTTCATAAGTTTGTTCTCCGCGAATAAACGCGAAAGTAATGTCACTTGCATCGTTATTCTTTAAGCTATTTAGAGTCTTAATAGCACTAGCAGCGCTGTTGAGAGGGAGTCCATTAATCGATGTAACAGTATCGCCGTCTATAAAGCCAGCTTTTTCAAACATACTTCCTTTCTCAATCTCTTCTAGCTTAAAACCAATGATAGCTTGCCCTTCCATAACAGGAGTGGCAGCTGCTTCCATGAGAATTGAGCTTAAATTAGTCTTAATCTTTTGTTTGTATTCAGGAGTCATTTGAACATTACCTGAAGTTCCATCAAAGTTACGCTCAAAACCATCTTCAGTATATGAGCTCGGTGGTTGTGGCGCTGTTTCTTTAGGGGTGATGGTGTTCTTTGGAATTTGAGCTTTTTTATTAGCAAAGCCGACTCGTACTACCTCCGCGAATTTGTTTTCTTCATAGCTGACTTTCATATGATACTTATTGTAGATTTCAACAATAGTGAAGACATGGGGTTTATTTTTATAAGAGGATTGAAAGCTTTGTTTAACCTGCAAGCTCTTAAGGGAACCATCTGTCTTGATGAGCAAAACATTTTTTGCATTACGAGCTTGCTCAAAAAAGTTTGCGCTTGTCTTTACTATTATTCCACCGATCATTTCAATACCAAGATCATCGCTTGTGAGAACAGAAGCAGGAGCATCTATTCCCTTAGCATTTGGAATGTGAAAAAACCCAAATAACAAAGAATATTTAAAAAAGACTGATATAGTTTTCAGCGGATAGAATTTCATTGTTTAGACCTTTTGTGAGTCCTCTTTTCTTGTGATCGGTGTGCTGGCAAAAACATTTAGATAAATTGAAGAAAATACTCTATGTATGATGAAGCAGTTCGAACTTAAAATAGGTTAACTAATTGACAAAATTGGCAAAAAAAGCGGTGAAAAAAATGGGTCCTACAGAAAAAGAAATAAAAAAAATTTTAGATAAAAAAATAACACAGCTTTATGACATTACAGCTGATTTAAACCATCTCTTAACAAAAATGGAAACACATTTCTATCGTGTAAGCATTTTTGGCTCGGCTAGAATCAAGGAAAATTCACATCACTTTACTGAAGTGAGAAAGCTAGCTTATGAGATTTCTAGGCGAGGAGCAGATATTGTGACAGGAGGGGGCCCAGGTCTTATGCAAGCTGCTAATCAAGGAGCCCAAGAGGGCAGCCAATTTAGTAGATCTATTGGTCTTCCTATTGAACTTCCTTTTGAGGCAGAAGCGAATAGTCATCTCGATGTAAAAAGGCAGCATAGACGCTTTTCTTCAAGGCTTGATGAGTTCATGCGAATTAGTAATGCAGTAGTCGTAACCCCTGGAGGAATAGGGACTTTACTTGAGCTCTTCTACACTTGGCAATTGATTCAGGTCGATCATATTAAGCCTATGCCTATTTTACTTCTTGGAGGAGATGGGATGTGGGAAGAGTTGATCGATTGGCTAGCAAAATGGCCAACAGCTATGGAGTTAATGTCAAAAGAAGACTTAAGCTACTTGATTCTTTGTCCTACTGTAGCGGATGCGTTAAGCTATTTAGAGCCTAAAATCAAAGAGTTCCAAAAATCTCGAGCTACCAGAGAAAAAATCGAGTTATAACAAAGGGATATAAAATTAGCTTTGATTTCCGCGGTATTTTGTTATAGAGTCCCCCTATTCTTGATACAACGTGAAAGGTTCTTAATATGACAAACAAGAATCAACAAAAAAATAATTTAAAGATTAAGCCATTTGGTTTTTTAGCTATTTCTATGAGTGTAGCTCTTTTAACGCTGTTTATTTTGGATCACAATAAAACAGATCAAAACTTTAAACCAACTTCATCTGTTGCTGGTCTTGACTCCAGCCATAAACGAAAGGCAAGGGGTAAAAAAGAGTTTGTAGAGTACGTAGCTGTTGCAACAGAACAGCAGGATACACAAAAAGAGCCTTCTTCCGGTGAGAAGGGAGCGAAACTTGAAATTAAGTCATCTACTTCTCAAGTGTTAACCGAAGAATTGGATAAACAATTAGGAAGCGCTCAGGACTTAGTAGATACAGGCGACATTGATAACATCATGAAAGCTAAAGGACTCTTAGAAAAAATTTTAGCTGAGGATCCAAATCATGATGGATCAATCAAAGAACTTGCTATGATTTATTTGTACGACTTGGATGAGCCAGTGAAAGCTCAAGAGTTTTTACAGCGTTCTTACAGCATTAATCCAGAAGATCCTCTTGTTTTCAGTGAAACACTTCAACTTGCTAGCGAAAATGGAATGGTGAGCCAGTTTTTAAGTCAAGTTCGAGAGAAGCTTGAAACAGATAGTGAGAACGCTACTTTAAACACTCAAGTTGCGAAAGTTTATGCTAAGTCAGGTGATTTTTTGACTGCTGCTGAGTACCACGTAAAGGCAGCTTACGCTTCTAATTCATCTGAGGAGGCGTACCAGGCAGCTCTTCAATATAAGAAAGCTGGTCAAAAAGACCTTGCGCGCCAGCATATGGAGCTTTCTAAGCAAATGATTACAAGCAATCCGAACCTTTCTGACTCGCAGAAGAAGACTCAAATAGAAGTACTTGATGGTCAAATGGAGAGATTCTAAGTTGTTAAAAATTTATTTTCTTTTTAAATATTAGAAGGTTATTTTTTTAGATCTCTGCTCTTTTTTTATCTTTTTATTTGAAGACTTCTTAAATCCTCGCTTTTTGTATTAAAAAATGTAAATCTACCTTTTTTTTATTGCTCAGCTAAAGCTAGGAAAAAAGATTTTTAAACCTTTTTGCTTTGGTAAAACATCCATGGAGACAAAACTATGTCCTTAAAACAAGAAAACAATTCGCGTGCTCATCTGCTTAGTATTTTGCAAACAGGCTTCGCCATGTTCTCTATGTTTTTTGGATCAGGGAATACAATTTTTCCGATTAAGGTAGGAGCTACAACGGGAGCTCACATATTTGCTGGAACTCTTGGTTTCACAGTGACTGGGGTTCTTGTTCCTTTTCTTGGTCTGTTAGCTATGTTTCTTTTTAATGGTGATTACTTTGCTTTTTTCAAGCGTCTTGGGAATCTTCCTGCTTGGATCATTGTCACCTCTATTATGGCTATGATAGGCCCATTTGCTGTTATTCCGCGTTGTATTCTCGTTTCATATGCTACTGTGCATAGCTTTTTTCCTAATATTAATTTTTATTTTTTTGTGGCAGCTAGTTGTGTCCTTATTTTCTTTTGTACTTATAAAAGAAGGCGCATTATTGAAATTTTAGGTTTGTATTTGACACCTATTCTTCTTTTATCTCTGTTTGTAATTATTGTTTGTGGAACAATTTTTTCAAACTGTGAAACACAAGCAACTTCCTTTGATTCTTTTGAGAGCTTTAAGTTTGGCCTTCTAGAGGGTTACAACACGATGGATATTTTTGCAGGCTTTATGTTTGCTTCTGTTCTGCTTGTGAGTATGAAAAATAGCTTTCCAAAAGAGTCTTCAGATAAAAAACTGTTATTTCTCAGCATACAGTCAGGTGTCGTTGGTATTGGCTGTTTAGCAGCTGTGTATTGGGGAATGAGTTATGTGGCAAGCCTTCATGCTTCTTGTCTAGAGGGAGTGAGTGCAGATAAACTTCTGAGTGCTCTCACAATTAATATACTTGGTCAGTACGCAGGTGTGCTTGTGTGTGTAGCTGTTTGTTTTGCTTGTCTTACTACAGCAATTTCTCTGTCTCTTGTATTTTCAGAATTTATGAGTGAGAAAGTAACAAAAGGAAAAGTGTCCTATCAAACAATGCTTGTGATCACTTTGTTAGTTTCTTTTTTCTGTTCTCTTCTTGAGTTTGAAGGTGTTCAAAGACTTGTGATCCCGATTCTTACCGTCTGTTATCCAGTCTTGATTCTTCTAGCCATTCTTAATCTAAGCTATAAGCTTATTGGTTTTAAACCTGTCAAGCTCCCATGCTTTGTGGCTTTTGTAATTTCTCTTGTCTGTTTTTTGTTTTAGCTAGAAGTGGTTTAAATAAGTGCTTTCTTAATACGCTTGGCTAAGCTTTTTACTCCTGTGCTTGCTAAGTAGAGAGCGTCAGCTTCTGTCCAACTATCTCCTGTCACTTTTCTTGGAAAAGTATAAGCGTCAAGCTCATGATCTCCTTCAAAGGCATCATCAATAATATTAAGAGCTGTTTTTAGAACAGATGTATCTTCTTTTTTGAGGAGATTTAAGGCTTCTGTAAGAGCTTCTGCTGCTTCGTCTTCTTCTTGCTTCTTAAGTAAGTCAATAAAGTGTTCTAAGGCTCTTGTAAGCTCTATTCTAGATGTAGTTTGAGTTCTTTTTTTTACGACTGTCGTCATGAAGGTTCATTCCTTGCGGTTTTTTAAAAATCATTTCTATATAGGACAGCTCAGAGGAAATAGCAAGCTTTCTAGAAGAGGGTTTTTTTATAGGTATAAAAAAAATCGTTTATCCTATGAAAAAAACTTGACAATAATCCGTGATTTAAGTAAAAAGCTCTCTCCAACGTTACTTGGAAAATTTTTGAGGGCTCATAGCTCAGTTGGTAGAGCAGCACACTTTTAATGTGCGGGTCCCTGGTTCGAATCCAGGTGAGCTCACCAGGAACATTGGATTATTTCTTCTATGGGTCCCCATCGTCTAGCCCGGCCCAGGACACCGCCTTTTCACGGCGGCGACGCGGGTTCAAATCCCGCTGGGGACGCCAAATTTCGCAAAGTATTCTAAGAGACCTCAGTTTTTGCTGGGGTCTCTTTTTTTATACCACTTTCCCCTATCCTCTAGTTTCTGCATTTCAGAGGAAAAAAAAGACATTTCACAGACTTTAGAAACTATTCCATTTTGTTTTTGTTAGAACCTTAAATGATCTCGTTATCATAAAATCAAAACAAAAAAAAAGGAGACTTTTAATGAAGATCATAGTGATGAGTTTTTTACTTTTAGGCAATTTTGCCTTTGCTCAGCAAGAAAAAAGACAGGAAGAACAAGGGAAGTTTATCGTCGAAGCGAGTGGCTTTCAAAATCAAAAAGGCTCTTTTCTGGTTAAGCTTTTCTCTGAAAATCAAAAAGATTTTTTCCCAGAAGGTAAAAATAAAAATGAATATCTTCGTGCTGGGAAAACAGAAATTTTAAAGGATAAGACTTCAAAATTAACATTTTCAGAGATCCCTGAGGGTTGCTACGCGATTTCTAGTTTTCATGATGTTGATAACTCAAAGAAGCTAGAGAAGAATTTTCTTGGTATTCCGAAGAAACCATGGGCTGTCTCAAATAATGCAAGACCAATACTTAGAGCTCCTAATTTTGCAGAAAGCTCTTTTTGCGTGAAGAAAAACGAAGCTATTACAATTAAACTAGAATTAAAATAAAAGGATAGAAACAATATGAGATATTTAGTTACAATGTTATTCATTTTTCATTTTTCGATTTTACAGGCTGCTGAATCTCAAGAATTTCCTACGAGTTGGCATGATCTTATTCCTGCAAAGACACTTTTTTCAGGAAATGCTACACGGTTTTTTCGTAATGGCACTCAAAGTGGAGAGCCTTTTCCTTTTCCTGTGCTTTGTTCTCAAGAGAATATTTTTCAAACCCTTGTTCCTCCTGATAAGAGTAAATATCAAATTTATACCTTGGCAGAGGGAAAGCTTTTTTCAAAAGCTAAATTTCACCATGGGGGGTATGAACGAAATGATGTCTTTGATAGATTTTTCACAGAAGAAGGAGAGGTAGGAGAAAAAATTTGGGTTTTTGAGGGCTCTTCGCCAAGCACAGAAACAGCTTCTATGGCTTTTAAAGTAAAATTTATTTATAATGAATCAGAAAGAACAATAAGAATTGAGGCTTATTTAAATGGCAGGCTTCATGCTTCTTATCTTGGTTATTATGCCAAGAGGAATTATATTCCAGGTTTTTTCCATGCTGCAAAATTTTTTGCAACTAAGTTGTAACTTATAACAAGGGCATTCTATGAAAGTTTTGAAAGAGTATTTTTCAAAGTATTTTTTCTGGATGTGTCTTGTTAGTTTTGTTAATGCTCTTTTAAGCACTGATTCACTGCAAGCTTTTTTTGTTCTTTTTCTTGCTACTTTTGTGGTGTCTCAGATTTCTTGTTTTTCTTGTGTAGTGGGAGAAAGCTTTCTTTTTCAAAGAAGTGCTATGTGGCATTCTTTTTGGAGTGTAAATGGAAGGGAGCACTTTCGTCCTTTGGGGGCGTTTATTTTTCTTCCCTTAGGATTGACTCTTGGCTTCTTTATTGTCAAAGGTGTTTTTCTTTTTATAAATGTAGATTTTTTCTTTTATTTTCCAATTTTTCCAAAAAGCCCTTCTGTAAAATCTTATTTTCTTGGGCTTATTTCTATTTGCCTTATTGTCTATGTTCGGTATCAAGCTTACTCAAGAGAGAAGTCTAAAGACTTAGAGATTAAAATGAAAAATTTGGAACTTGAAAATCTTAAGTCTAGACTTCTTGCTCTTAATCTTCAAATGAATCCTCATTTTCTTTTTAATACACTTCATACACTTGTGAGTTATATAAAAGAAGATCCTGATAAGGCAGAAAATATTTTAATAGAGCTTTCTGATTTGTTAAGATGTGTTCTTTTAGCGTCGGAAAAAGAGTTTCATACTTTGTCTGAAGAGTTGAAAATCTTATCTCTCTATGTTTCACTTGAAAAAGTTCGTTTCGGCGAAAAGTTTTCTTTTCAAAAAAAATCTTTTGATTCATCTCTTGGAGATGAGCTAAAAATACCCGTTCTTATTCTCCAGTCTGTTGTTGAGAATGCTCTTAAATATGGTCTTTCTGAAACGAAACATAAGGTTGAAATTTTTTTTAGTGTTAAAAAGGAAGGAAATAAAGGAGTCATTCTTATTGAAAATGATGGAGAAGAAGATTTTCTTAGGAAAAATGGAAATTCTCTTGCTCTTAAAAATTGTCGAAAAAGACTTGAGCTCATGTTTGGGGATCAAGCTACCCTTGAGCTTAAAAAAGATGGAAAATGGACAAGCGTTTCTATTTCAATTCCGTATAAAAAAGAAGCGAAATCTTTATGAAAAAATTTTTGATTGCAGATGATGAAGAACAAGCAAGGAAATTTCTTTCAAGCTTAATTTATGATCTTTTTCCAGATGCTGAAATTGATTTTGCTTGTGATGGCTTAGAAGCTCTTCTTAAAATCGAAATAGATTCTTTCGATGCTGTTTTTCTTGATATAGAAATGCCTAAGATGAATGGGCTTGAAGTGGCTCAGTCTTGCTCTAAAGACAATATCAAAATTATATTTACAACTGCTTATGATGAGTATGCAGTAAAAGCTTTTGAAGTTTCTGCTCTTGACTATGTTCTTAAGCCATTTAATAAAGCTCGCATAGCAAAAGCGATTACAAAAAGTGAACAGGACAAAAATTTTACTCCTCTGAAAAAATCAACAAATATCCTTGCTAAAATAGCTTTTAAAGTGAATGGCTCTTATAAAGTTTTTTCTTATGAAAAAATATCTGCTTTTCTGAAGGTTGATGATTATGTTGAGTTTTATTATCAAGAAAAAAAATATCTTATAAATGAAACTCTTGATTCTTTAGAAAAAAAACTACCTTCAGATCTATTCATTCGTATTCACAGATCCCATATGATTAATTTTAATTTTATTGAAGAGCTGAAACTCTTCGGTGAAAAAAAATTTGGTGTTCTTTTATCTGATTTTTATCAGCTAGAGCTTTCTGTTAGTCGTCAGATGGTTCCCATCTTAAAAAAGAAAATGGGTCTTTAATCAGAAAGATAATGAGGTGTTTGGAGAAAAAGAGAGGTTTAGTCTTTTTGTTTTTTTGCGAGAGGAAGAACAAAAACAAGCCATGCTAGAATACTAAATACCCCAAGAAGACTATAGCTAGCGCTTGTAATTGTAGCTCCCAGTTTATTAGCAGCAGAAAGTCCTGAGGCAGAAAATCCTTTACTCAGACGATAACCAAGAACATCGATCACTTCTTTTGAACGAAATTTAGCATCAAAAGAGAGAGGGATATAAAGAATTTCTTTAGCTGCTCTGAAGAGAGAGTAGTCGATGGATTTAAAAAGAATGAAAGCAAGTGACGCTGTTTCTAATCCTGGTTTAAAGAAAGCTAAAAGAATAGCTGCTAAATTGATAAGAGGAACAAGAAAGTGTATATGATGCAAAGATACAAATGTTAAAAGGAGAGGAACAAGAATAAGCTGAAAAGCAAGAGAAAGCATAT
>CANFEH010000019.1 GCA_947445855.1 Zetaproteobacteria bacterium | reverse complement strand
TAAAACTTATGAAGATATCGTGGATGCTTGTTGTTACGCTTGGAACACATTCTGTGATGAAGACGGAAATATTCAAGAACTTTGCTCAAGGAGCTGGGCAAATTCTAACTTAAAATAAACCTCAATTATTTTACATAATTGGTATAACACCATCAGTTTAAAACAGTAATATTCTAAAATTATTCGTTTTTTTTTATTCTCCTTGTTTTGAAGCCTTTCCTATGGAATAATCCGCCAAATTGTCAATTTAAAATTAGAAATTTAGGCGATAAAATGAAAAATTTAACAGCTATCTTTGTGATGGCAATTCTTCTTTTTTTTACAAGCAATGATCTTAAGGCTTCTCAAAATCCTTCTAGTCGAGGAGGAGCTATTTCTGGGCTATTTAGACTTAGGGTGTTAGATCTTGATGATGTAGGGGGGGGGCACCAGGAATACCAACAGAAATAGTAGCTCAGTTGTTGCAGGCTAACCAACATAAAATGGGTAGTTTGATTCGGCAGCTTGCAGATATAAAAAACGAACAAGAAAGATTAGAACTACAAGAAGAAAATAAAAAAAATAAAAAAAAAGCTAGTAAAAAAAGAGCTAAAGAAAGGAAAGCCGCAGCAAAAGCAGAAGCAGAAAAACTGAAAGCTGAAAGATTAGCAGAAGAAAAAGCAGAAGCAGAAAAAGTAGCAGCAAGATTAGCAGCAGAAAAAGCAAAAGCTGAAAAAGCAGAAGCAAGAAAGCGAAGAAAAGAAGTTAACAGGGCAAAAAAAAGAGCACTAGCAGAAGAAGCTGAAGCAGCTACTTCTAGTCCAGTTTCATTGGCAACAATTGACACTCGGGGACGTAGTCCTGACAGTGTTATAGACAGTCTAGCTCTTGCTGCAGATTCTGAACAACAATCTCAAGAAGAGCTTAAGAGAAGATTAGATAATTTAAAAGTATACTCACCACCTTCTTCAGAATTTTGTTTGTTTAGCGAAGAAAAAGCAAAAATATTTATTAAAACAATTTTGAAACCTTTTTTAGAACAAGAAGAGAACAGTAATTTACATCTTGTCATTAATGGTGGCTATCTTGTTCGAACTTACGCAAAGCAAAAAGATATAGAACACTTCACAGGAGATATTGATTTTCTTCTGGTTACAAAAGATGGATCAGAAATTGTTTTTGAGGACCTAAGATCTCGTCTTCAACTATTTTTTTATAAACATCAAAGAGATCTTGAAGAAGAAACTCTAAATTATAAAGTGGAATCTGATAAAACCTATGGGATTAAAGTTGCTTATCAAGAGCATGGTGGGCCTTGTATTCCTTTCATGGATATTGGGTTTTCTAAATCTGCTTTGGAAAAAGTAAAAGAGATGGATCTTGAGCCAATATATGATAAAAATCTAGAATACGATTTTGGTGTCCCTTGTACTTTACTAAGTTTAGGAAATTATAAAATTGAATTAGAAAATAGGCTGAGAGAATATTTAGATCCAGAGTCTTTATTATCTAAAAAATATATGCATAAACTCTCTTCTTGGATGAATCAGTTTCGCACTATTTGTTTATTAGAGTGGGATAATTTGGAGGAGAAACAAAAAGCAGATTTTTTAGAGCTTTATGAAACACTTCAAGAAATTAATCCAGAAAAAATCGAATAGAGTTTTTTTAAACTTATTGTTGAAGAGGGATTTCTTTTTTGATCCAGTCAGTTTGCCCACCAGTTTCATCTCTTACTATAATATAAAGATCAGCTTTGTCTTTTTTTATTCCATAGTCTGTAAGAGACCACTCAGCTTCTACTGTAGTTTCTCCTGATTTCGGAACAAGTGTTGATGCTTTGAATTTTCCAACAGTACTATAAAAGTAAACAAGAGGATCTTTATCTTCTAAAGTGTTTTCTTTTGATAGTCCTTTTCCTTTTTTCACAGTAACTATAATTGGAATTTTTGTTTTTAAAGTTAATTTTTCTATAGTGTCTTTTTCATTTGCAGTTTTATTATTTATTTTGACTTCAGAGATAGCAGGAGCTGTTAAAGAAAGAGTCTGATTTCCATCCAAAGAAAGAGGAAGTTCTAAAAGAGATTTTCTTTCTTCTCCTTG
This sequence comes from Zetaproteobacteria bacterium, assembly GCA_947445855.1. Classification (GTDB taxonomy): domain Bacteria; phylum Bdellovibrionota_B; class Oligoflexia; order Oligoflexales; family Bog-1112; genus CANFEH01. The sequence goes on along the minus strand of CANFEH010000019.1, from coordinate 22,709 downwards.
TTTTGATTTTACAGTGTAGAGAATTGTGAGTGAGAACATCTTTGGATTTTTTGCTTTTAGAATACCTAAGCAAGCAGGCTCGAGCAGAGTGTTAATCTTACCGGTAAGTGTATCACCTGTGATTTTTTTTTCACAGGATGGAATAGCACACTCATAGTTTGATCTTGAGCCCTTAGAAACTGGACAAATAGTCCAAGTGTGATCTTCTATACTATTTTGCTCAGTTTCAAAAACGACAGGAGTTATATTGAGATCAGAATCTTCTGTTAAGAGAAGAGGGCCATCTTGTTTGAGAGCTAAAACCTCAAGTCGCGCAAGATAGCTTCTTGGTTCAAAGTCATCAGAACAGGAAGAAAAAAAACTGAGTATTAGAAAAAAAAATTTTGTTTTCATTTTGAAATCCTTTTTCTTAAAATCTTTTACCACTCAGCCATAACACCAAGAATTGGAAGAATAGGCAAACCAGAAACTTCTTGTTTTTTTGAGTAGTCATAGTTGTAGCTAAGGCCTTCAGGATTTTTACGGTTGTAAACATTTTGAATATCTAAGTAGAGACGAAGTTTCCAAAGATTAAAAGTCCAAAGTTTATCTACACGAAGATCAAGTTGATGAAATAACCCGACACGGGCACTGTTACTTTTGCCATAGAGAGGAACGAAGACACCGGATCTTGTATCAAAAACTACAGACTCAACAGGGGTTGTTGGGTTTCCTGATACCACTCTAAAACGAAATCCAGAAGACCAACCTTTTCCAATGTCAAAAGTGCCAAGAGCTGTCAGAATATGAGGTTGATCAAAATCAAAAGGTCTCCACTCACTTGTGTCGTTATTTTTGCGAAGAGATCTTTGAAAAGTGTAAGAAAGCCAGCCTGTAAAAAAGTTTTTTGTGGTATTAAGAAGTAACTCGAAACCATAGATTTCTCCAAGCCCTGTATTAAGGTAAGGTTTCTCAGTAGTAGGGTTCGCTTGGTAATTTGAATTTCTTGTCACCACTTTACTTAGGCTTTTATGGAAACCTGTGATTTCAAAATCTATACCAGTTGTGATTTCTTGAAAGACACCGACACTTGTTTGTAAACTTTTTACAGCTTCTAATTCAGGGTTTCCTCCTTTTTTAGCACTTTGGTCAGGAGATGGAGGTTGGTGATAAAGACCAACTCCTGCTTTTAGTTCTGTTTTTGTAGGAAACTCATAACGAACCATGAGCCTTGGGTCGAACGTCCATTTTTTGATTGCTCTATACCAGTCTAAACGAACACTTGGATCTATAATAAAACTTTTAAAAGGCTCAAAACTAAAAATAGAGTACCAAGACGGTTCGTATCCTACATTTTTATCTTGAGTGGTTAGGAAGTCTTTGCTAGCAAGAGGAGTAGGCGGTTCTCCTTCTAGAGGCCTAAGAGGTGCTCTTAAATTAATATTAACAAAATCCCATCTGTTATCAATTCCTGTTCGAATACGAAACCAGGAAAGAGGTGTGTATTCCCAGTTAGAACGAAAAGAGAGTCTTTTGACATCAAGATCAAAATAAAGGTTTTTTCCTGCATTTGTTTTAAATTCTTGATAACCAAAAAGAATAGAGCTTCTTTGTCTTAAAACAGAACTTAGCTTTGAGTCATAGATCACTTGGAGGTTGTGGAACATTGTTCGAACAGCAAGTTCTCCTCTGATCACAGGATTATTTTCAATGGGGTTATCAAAAATAGATCTGACTGTGTCAAGGGAGCCAAAGAAAACAAATTTAAACTTGTGGTTCTCGTCTGGTCTATAGTCCATGAGAAATTGATAATCATAAAATCTTGGTGCTGTAGTGAAAGCAATATTTGCATCGTCTGGGATAAAAGCGTTTAAAAAAGCGTCCACATAAGAACGTCTAAACGCCATACCAATACTTACTTTTTTAGAAACGGGAGATTCCACTGCAAAACCAGCATCATAAAGATTTAGATCGATACGCCCTCTAAACATATCTTTTGCTAAATCTTTTACTTTAACATCAATTACTCCACCCGTAGCTCTTCCGTAGTAAGCACTAAAGTTTCCAGGGATGTATTCTACACTGTCTAAAAATGCGCTATGGAAAGTGCTTCTAAGTCCTCCAAAATGGTAGAGAAGAGGAATTTCTTGCCCTTCTAAATAAACTTTACTGTCTCCTGGGCTTGATCCTCTGAGAATCGGAGCTCCTCCACCAAAACTCGGGCGAGCCACTCCTGGGAGATTTTGAACTACTTTAAGAGTATCTCCTTGGGTTCCAGCAATAATCTCAACAGTGTCTTTCCCTATAACCCTTTTTGTGACTTCACTTTTTACTCGTTCACTACGGATTGTGGTTTCAAAACCTTTTTTAGCTGTTTCTAGATAAAAAATTTCTTCTCTTGTTTCTCCTGCTTGTCCTTTTATCTCAACTTTTATTTGTTCGTAGCCAATTGGAAGTGCAAAAAGAGTGAAACTATCTTCTCTGGCAGAAAGAGAAAAAGAACCTTTTTCATTTGTTTGTGATGTTGCGAGAGTAAGTTCATTTTTTTTAGCTAGAAGATTTGTATTTTTAATAGGTGTTCTTGTCCCTCTTTCAAGCAGTTTTCCATTTAAAACAAAAGGAACTTTTTCTTTTATTGGCTTTTTAAACTTGACTTCAAAAGTGATTGTGATCGGTGTAGGTTCTCCGTTTGATAAAAGAGCAGGGCTAAATTTTAAATTTTTACCAGCTTCTTTTGCAACAGAATCAAAGGGTTCTCCTGAACTTTTTTGAAGGCGAAGAGTTTCAACCTCTCCTTTTGTATTTACATCTAACTCTAAAGTGACTACTACTTCGTCACTTGGATAGAGTGTTCCCTCGGGGATTTTTGTTTCAATAGGTGCTAAAAGTTTTGGAGGAATCTCTAAGGTTGGTTCAGCTTCTTCTTTTGAGATAAGTAGCTTTGTTTGCCCTAGAAAGAAAAAGAAAAAAAACAGAATTTTTAAAATAACAAAAATTTTTTTCATGACTCCTCCAAACGGAATTTATAAGTCCAAGGAATCCAAACAGATACAGGCTCACCATTTTTTTGAGCAGGTTTGAATTTAAATTTTCTTGCTAGCTTCAGAGCAACCTCGTCAAAACCAAAACCGGCTTCTTCTGTGATTTCTACTTGAGAAACTTTTCCTGTCTCGTCTATTAGAAGTTTTAGTTTTACATTCGCTTCTCTGCCTTCTCTTTTAGCTGCTTCTGGGTAGAGCTTTTGCATTTCAAAAGAACTTGGTTCTTCTTCTAAAATTGGTAGATAAGAAATAGCACTTGGGTCACTAGAATCATAGACTACTTTTTCTTTAGGTGCATTTGAATCGCCTTCTGTTGATCCAAAGGCAAATGATTCTTCTGCTGTTGTTGCTTGTACTCCAACAGTTCCTTCAGCAACAGTAGCTTCCATTGAAATAGCAAATTTTCTAGGTTTTAGATTTTTAGGTTTTTCTGTAGATTGTTTTTTTTCTACAGGCTGATTCTTTTTGTTTATAACTTTTTTAGGTGGTTCTTTTTTTGTTATGTTATCGATACTCTTCGTTAAACTTGCGATATCTTTTTCAGAAAGAGTTATAGTTTTTTTTTCTTTTTCAACAAGACGTATTTCAACTATCTTTTTTTTTGTCTTGTTTTCTAGCTGATGAGGTTTTGATGTGAAAAGGAAAAAAAACAAAATCCCATGAAGGAAAAAACCAGTAAAAAAGCTTAAAATTAAACGGTTTTTTGAAACAAATGACATCGCAAAAACCTCATGGTGTGCTATCTTCTGGTTTGACATCGAGCGCTACATTATAGACACCTTCTTCTCTTAGTTTGTCTACAATTTTTACGAAGTCTCCATAGAAGGTTTTTATATCAGCAGAAACCATAGCTGAGAGGGTTTCTTGTCCTTTTTGTTTTAATTCTTCTTTTTTCTCTCGAACAGCTTGAGGAATGTCTTCTATATTAGAAGGAATCCCGTTAATATAAAGAGTTCCTTCTTCTGAAATAGCTACATTAAGAAATCCAAGATTGTCACTTTCTCCTGTGATCGCTTTTGGAAGATTCATAGCAATGCTGTTATGAACAACCATAGAAGTAGTCACGATAAAAACAATCAACACAACAAGAACAATATCGACAAGAGGTGTTACATTGATTTGACTAATAACTTCTTCATCTTCTTTTAAAGATTCTGCCATGATGTTAAGATCCTTTTGATATTTCAGAAAGAAAATGACGCATGAGACTTTCAGCTTCTCTTGATCTTGTGGATACAAGAGTTTTTGACCAGTTGTAAGCTGCTACAGCAGGTATAGCAACAAGGATACCAACACCTGTTGCAACAAGTGCTTCTCCAATAGCTGCCATCACCATTTGATTACTAGAAGCTTGTTCTGCTGCTCCCATTTTTCCTAATTGAAAAAAAGCTTGTACAATTCCAAGAACAGTTCCAAAAAGTCCTAAAAAAGGAGCATTGTTACCAATGGTAGCTAGAATGGGAAGACGTTTTTCGTAACGATTTTTTTGAAGAAGCATTTCGCTTAGCATAGCTTGCTCTAAACGACTAGGATCTTTAATATTTCTTTGAATTAGATTAAGTCCTGCACTTAGAACTTTTGATCCAAAAGTATCTTTTTCTGTGAGGGTTTGAATACTTTTTTCTTTGCCTTCTAAGGCTTCTTTTAAATCTTTTTTTAACAAAGGAATATTTTCTTTGGTATGAAAATAAAAAAAAGTTCTTTCTATCCAGATACTAACCCAAAAGATTGATAATAAAATAAGGAGCCATAAAACCCATTCAGCTCCCATGAGATAAAAATTTAGCAACTTTTCTGTTAACACATGATCCCCCTTTAGAAGATTTCTTAATTTTTAAATTTCTATTTATAAGTATAGCAAGAAGGATTTTAGATGGATAGAGAGAGGGGGTGAATATTTTTAGGATAAAGAAAGGATTAGTATCATCTTCTGTGAAACCCAATTCCCACATATGCATGAGCATGATATCTTGGTTGTCTTGCTTTTGCTCGGCGAAAAAATGGTCTTCCTCTTACGTGATTCCATGTTCTGATACTTATGGGGCCTTTTAAATAAGAAGCTACAAATACTCCAATAACAACAGCAGCTAAGATGATAGCAATTATAATAACACCTATTAAAAATGCTTGTTCTGTTTCTTGGATGATTGTCTCTGCAAAATCATCAAGCTCAGAATCGCTTACTGTAGGAAGATGGTCTTTCCATTTAGCAAATAAATTTGCCATGTTTGAGAAATTTTTTAATTGTTCTTCTGGTATACTGCTAACATTTACATGTTCGAGTTCTTGATTAATTTTATCTAGAATGTTTTCTAGATAAAGCCTTTTTTGGTAAGGATTTTTTATTTTCTTAACAGGAGAAAAAGCTTTATAAATATATTTTTTATAGTTTTCTAAAGATTTTTTTTGAGGTGAAGTAGAGGCTAAGAGAGTTGTGTTTTGAAAAAAAATAGCAATAGTAAGAAGTGTTGATAGATATTTCTTTAGCATAAAAACCCTCTTTTTAAAAAATTAAAATTTAGTTTTGTAGACATCTATTCTGTATAGGTTGCTTGCAAATTATTCTGTTTCTTAAAATTCTTTTTTCTTTTTTCTTTAGGTGTTTAATGAAGAAGTAAAACCCAACAGCCATAGCTGTGATCAAAATAGCAAAAATAATAGCTGGGAGAACAAAGCAAATAAAAAATGCCTGTTCTGTTTCTTGGATAATCGTGTCTGAGAAATTGTCTAGCTCTTCATCTTTCACGCTAGGAAGAGATCTCTCAAAAAACAAAAAATGTTTTCTCACTTTTAGAAGAGATATGGATTCTTTTTTTTGTAATTTCTTTGAGTCTATTTTTTCTAGCTCAGTGTTTATTTTTTTTAAAACCTTTTCAAGGTAAGCTCTTTTCTTTAATGGGTTTTTAATTTTCTTAGAGGCAGAGAAAGTTTTGTAGATAATTTCTTTGTAGTTTTCTTGTGTTAAAGTTTTTTTTGTCTGAGCAAAGATATGTGTACTTTCCAAAAATAAGGAGAAAGAAATAATAGCAGCAATGCATTTTTTTAGCATAAAAAAGTCCCCTAGAATATTTAAAACAGAAATTACTTTGTCATTCTTAGTTTTGTTTTTTAATTATGACAATGGGTAAAAGATCTTAAAGAATGTGTGAATAAAGGGGTTTTTTGTTTTTTGATTTAAAATCCCAATTGCTTGCTAAGCGATGGAAGCAGTACTTGTGTTCCTAGAGAAATAAAAAAAAGGAGCTTTATGCGAAGAAAAAGTATGGTCTCTCTTCAGGTTTTCTGTTTTTTTCTAGGTTTTTTTTCAACAACTTTAAAAGCTTCTCAGTTTTCGAATTTGAAAGTGACAAAAGATGTTAAAACATATTCTTTTGACGTTAAAGATGAAAGAAATTTCGAGTTTAAAATTGATTTGTACAAAATGTATAATCTAGATGTGCAATCTAGTATTGAAAAATTTTCTCCTAAAGATCTTGAGAAAGAAGGATTGACTTCTTATGATTTTGATAGCTTACGTGACCTGATGACAAAGGAAGATCGTCTTATTTTTAGAAGACTAGCTTGTCTTTTTCCAAACAGAAAACCTCAAGATTTTTTAACTCGTCACTACATTGAACAGCCATCTTCTCGAATGTTGTTGAAATATGATAAGTTTGAAGGTGAGACAAAAAATGGTTTAAAATTTTACAAAAAAACACAAGGACGAGATCTCCATTTTCGTTTAAGGATAGCTGAATATGATGTCGGTTCTGCTACAAGTTCTAATATGAGAAAAGAAGATGTTGATAAACTTCTTAGCCTTGCTCCTCAAGTGATGGGTGCGAAGTTAGAAAAAATTGTGAAAACTTTTTCTAAGGCCTCAGATGTTGTTGATAAAACAGAAGAAAAAGATTCTTACCCTTCCTATGGAGGGAGTACTGTCTATTTTTATTATAGTGTTTCAGGAGGGCATACTCTTCAGGTTTCTCTTAAAGTCATGACATTTAAGAAATCAAGTTTTAATCGAGCTTTATGGGATGCTTTGAAGCTAGGTGTTGTTCTTAATGAGAAAGGAAAGGTGAGAGAGTCTGTTGAGAAGTTTAGAGCAGTTGTTTACCGCTAATGATATTTCTATGCTAAAGGTGAATGATGCTATAAGTTCTTCAGTTCAAGTTCTTCATCTCTCTAAATATTCTGCGAGAGGTGTTGGCTCATGGTTTTGATAAAACTCTTCATGTCTATGAAGAGCTTTTAAATAAGCCATAGTTTTTTCAGCATTGGTGAGAAGAGATGCTGAATGTTCTACACTCGTTTTTCTAATTTCATAACCTCGTGTGAGTTCTTGAGACTTTTGGTTTTTTGGAATATTAATCACAAGATCAACTCTACCATCCTGAATAGCTTTAATGACATCGTAACCAGATTCACCTGGCCAAGCGAGACAAGTGTTTGGAATATCAAACTCTGTTAGGAAGTTACTCGTACCTTGGGTTGCATAAATTGGAAGTCCTAGCTTCAGAAAAACAGGTAAGAATTCAAGAATTTTTATTTTTTCTTTATAAGAGCCAGCACTTAGAAGAACTCCTTTTTTGGGAAGAGGAAGCCGACTACTTTCCATAGAGAGAAGAAATGCTTCGTCAAAGTTTTTTGCTAAGCAGCCCACTTCTCCTGTTGAACTCATTTCAACACCTGTTACAGGGTCAGCTCCTTTAAGTCTTGAGAAGCTAAACATAGCAGCTTTTACACCAACATGATTTAGTTCATCTTCTGCTTTAAAGTGAATGTCTGGTTTTTTTCCAAGCATAATATCTGTCGCATGTTTAGCAAAGTTAGTTCCAACTACTTTTGATATAAAAGGAAAAGATCTTGCAGCTCGTGCGTTGCACTCAATGACTTTCACCAGATTATTCTTTGCTAAGAATTGAATATTAAAGGGTCCATGTAATTTAAGTTCTTGGGCAATCAGTTTAGCATCATTTTTAACTTGTCTCACAGTTTCTACATAGAGTTTTTGAGCAGGAACGACTGTTGTGGCATCTCCTGAATGGATGCCAGCGTTTTCAACATGTTCACTTGCGATACTTAAAACAATTTCTCCTTTATAGGCGAGTCCATCTAGTTCAATTTCTCTGGCATCTGTTATAAACTGAGAGACAACAATAGGATCATCTGGAGAAATTTTTGAAGCGTTTTCTAAAAAACGATCTAGAGATTCTTGATTGTAAGCTACTTTCATGGCAGCTCCAGAGAGAACATAGCTTGGACGGATAAGAACAGGGAAACCTATTTTTTTAATAAACTGTGTGAGTTCTTCTTTTGATCTGACAGCAGTCCACTTAGGTTGTTCAATTCCAAGTTTATCAAGAGTGTCTGAAAATTTTTTTCTGTTTTCAGAGGAATCAATTGTTTCATAACTATGGCCAAGAATTTCAAAACCATTTTCATAAAGAGAACGACTTAGTTTGTTTGGAAGTTGTCCACCCATAGAGACGATAATTTTTTTTGTTTTTTCATACTCTGCAATGTCTAGAATTCTTTCTAAATTGAGTTCTTCAAAATAAAGACGATCAGACGTGTTGTAATCTGTTGAGACTGTTTCTGGATTGCAATTAATCATAATGCTTCGTAGTCCGGATTCTTTAATTCTTTTACAAGCATTTACAGAACACCAGTCAAATTCAACACTAGCGCCGATTCGGTAAGCCCCTCCACCCAAAACGATCACACCAGAATTTTCTTTCACATCACAAAGAGTGTCATGAAATTGGGTAGCGTAACTAAAGTAGAGATAATTCGAATGAGAAGGGTACTCACCAGCTGTTGTATCAATTTTTTTTATGTGAGGAACAACACCTTTTTTTGTTCTAATTTTTCTGATCTGTAGAGAAAAAACTTTTTCATCGTGATGAATTCCAGAGCTTTTGAGAAGTACATGGGCTATTTGTTCATCAGAAAAACCTGTAGATTTCCAGCGTTGCCAAGTTTCTTTAGGAAGATTTTCAAGTTTTTCTTTGATAATGGTTAACTCAGAAAAAGATTCTTGCCCAAGAGCAGCAATTTCTTTTTCAGCAGTCATAATGCTTTGTAGCTCTGTTAAAAACCATTTATCTACACCTGTTGCAAGGTTAAGATCTTTTGGTTCTTTCTTTTCACGCATAGCTTGGTAGAGGACAGAAAGCCTATCATCATGGGGAAGATAAGAAGACTCTGTTTCTTCATAATTTTCTTTGAAGCTTTTGCTAAGCCCCAGTGGATCTTCGCAAACCATACGATAAGCTTTTTGAATAGCTTCTGGGAAGTTTCTTCCAATTGCCATGACTTCGCCAACAGATTTCATGGTGGAGCCAAGCTTTCTGTCAACTTGAGAAAATTTTTCGAGATCCCAACGAGGCATTTTGATAGTGATATAATCAAGAGCTGGCTCATAGAAAGCAGAAGTGATTCCTGTCACAGGATTTTTTAACTCTAAGAGATCATATCCTAAGACAACTTTAGCTGCAATATAGGCAATAGGATAACCGGAGGCTTTGCTAGCAAGAGCTGATGAACGAGAAAGCCTCGCATTTACTTCTATTACATAGTAGCTAGAGGTTTCTTTGCAAAGAGCAAATTGTGCATTGCACTCACCGATGATTTCAAGGGCATCAATCATTTTAAGAGATGTATTTCTTAAAAGTTGATATTCATGGTCTGTGAGAGATTGACTCGGTGTGACAACAATGGAATCTCCTGTGTGAACACCTAGGGGATCGAAATTTTCCATGTTGCAAATAGTGATAGCATTGCCAACTGAATCACGCATCACTTCGTATTCTATTTCTTTCCAACCAAGAAGATATTTTTCCACAAGAACTTGAGGAGTGTTAGCGAGACCACTTCGTACAATTTCAGTTAGTTCTTTTTCATTATTAGCAAACCCACTTCCTAGCCCTCCAAGAGCATAAGCACAACGGATCATGACAGGGAAGCCAATTTCTTTTGCTGCGATTTTAGCTTCGTCCAGGGTGTGACAAGCAAAGCTTTTTGGTGTGGGGATTCCAAGTTCATGCATTTTTTCTGCAAAGAGTTTTCTGTCTTCTGTGGTTTTAAGAGTTTCAACTTTTGTTCCTAAGTTTTTAACTCCATATTTTTCGAGCACACCACTATCGTTCAACTCAATAAGACAATTTAGAGCAGTCTGCCCTCCAAACCCACCAACGATAGCGTCAGGTTTTTCTTTTGCAATAATTTTTGTGACCCAGTGAGTTGTAATTGGATAGAGATAAATTTTTGTGCCTGGAAGAGGGTCTGTTTGAACAGTAGCAATATTTGGATTGATCAGAATAACTTCAATGCCTTCTTCAAGAAAAGCTTTGAGAGCTTGAGTGCCTGAGTAGTCAAACTCCCCAGCTTGTCCAATAGAAAGTCCACCAGAGCCTAAGAGAAGAATTTTTTTTACATTGTGAAGATTAGATGGAAGCATGTTTTTTTACCTCTTTGACAAAATCTTTTAAGATCCAGCTTGAGTCTCTAGGTCCTGCTGCTGATTCAGGGTGAAATTGAACGCTTTTAAAAGGTTTTTCTTTGTGACGAATACCTTCGATACTTTTGTCATTAACATTTTCAAACCAAACTTCCCAGTCACTTGGTAAGCTTTCACGAGTGACCACGTAGCTATGATTTTGGCTTGTAATATAGCCTTTTCTTGTTCCGATTTCAGTAACAGGTTGATTATGAGATCTATGACCATAAGGCATCTTAACTACCTGAGCTCCGCAAGCTAGACTTATAATTTGGTGACCAAGGCAGATACCAAGAATAGGTTTTTCTTGTTTGTAGATTAGTTTTTTTACTTTTGTTTGAATACCATCAATATGAGAAGGATTTCCTGGGCCATTACTAAGAAGCCATCCGTTGCAGTCTACACTTTCTGGCTCTGTATCCCAGGGGAGAAGTTCTACTTCACAGTCTTGCTCTATAATTTGTCTCAGGATATTCCATTTTACACCGAAATCGTAAACAGCAATTCTTGTGCTTCCTTTTCCAAGAAGAAGACGCTCCCCCTCTGAAGCGTAAGCAGCAAGATTATGGATATTTGGATCAAAAAATTTTTCTCCAAGATCAGTAATTAATCCTTCAATGATAAGAGACTTAGTGGCTTCTTCTGGGTGGATTTTGGCAAATAATCCGTTGCTATCTCTTATTTTTGTAATGAGATGACGTGTGTCAATTCCACTAATACCTGGAACACCATGAATTGTAAGCCATTTATCCAGGTTCATCTCGCTTGTCCAATGGAAAGCTTCTTTACACTCTTGGCTAATAACGATACCAGAGAGATAAATTTTTTTTGATTCAAATTGAGGTGTGAGATCATGAATTTTTTTTGAGTCAGGAGGTGTCGGAATTCCGTAGTTACCAATGAGAGGGTAAGCGAACACAAGGACTTGACCAAAGTAAGATGGGTCACTAAGAGATTCGCTATAACCAACCATAGCAGTGGTGAATACAAGCTCTCCACTAGATTTAACAGGAGCTCCAATAGCATAACCTTCTAACTTAGTCCCATCTGATAATTCTAAAAAGGCTCTTTTACGCATGCCAAATGAATCCTTAAAATAAAATGGTATGTATCAATGTTATCTTAAATTCTTTACGAAAAAATATAAGGAGCTGTAACAGATAGCTTGTGGTTTTTTAGTTTGATGGTAGGTCCTTCATAAATAAGTTCGCCTCCTTTGTCGCTTGCTTCTGGCCCAAGCTCTAAAAGCCAGTCACATTGAGACAGAAGACCTGTGTGATGTTCAACTACAATAATAGTGTGTCCAAATTTTTTCAATGTTTGAAAATGTGCAAGAAGTGTTTTTACATCTTGATCGGAAAGTCCTGTTGTGGGTTCATCAAAAATTAGTACTGCTTTTGTATCTTTTTTTGTGTTCACAGTCATGCTGAGAAGTTTTAGTCTTTGAGCTTCTCCTCCTGAAAAAGAACTGAGCTCTTGTCCTAGATTCATATAATCCAGTCCAACAGCACTTACATGCTCTAAAACAGTTTGGATTTTTTTTGAGCTAGGGAAAAGTTTACCAAGTTCTTTGATGCTACAAGAAAGAATATCTAAGATGGAATAACCTTTATAGGAGACACTCAAAACTTCTTCTGTGAATCTTTTACCAGAACACACATGACAGATAACAGAAACGCTTCCGAGGAAAGAGAGTTCCTCTTCAATCGTTCCTTTTCCTTTGCAAGATTCACAACGGCCACCTGGGCTGTTAAAGCTAAAGTGTTTGTTTGTTAGATTAAGAGCTTTAGCTTGTGGTAAGGTACCAAAAATTTTTCTGATTTCATCAAAAATTCCTAGATAAGTAGCAATAGTAGAACGACTCGTTCGTGTGATTGGCTCTTGGCTGACAAAGAAAACTTCTTCAGGTATATTTTTTTTCCCTTTGAAGCTCAGAGTTCCTGTTGGTTCAGTTTCGCTCTCTGTCTCTGAAAGCTTTTTTAGAAGAAGAGGGTAAAGAGTGTGTTTGATAAGGCTTGTTTTACCACTACCGCTGACACCACAAACTCCTGTGAGTTGTCCAAGAGGAATTTTAGCATAGACTTTTTTTAAATTATGAATAGAGGCATCTTTTATTTCTAAAAAAGATTGAGAGTTTTCTAGAATTTCTTCATTTGGTTTTAACTTTATAATCTCTTCTTTTTTGTAAGGTCCGGCATAAGTCACTTCTCCTCCTTCAGAGCCAGACTTTGGGCCAATTTGAATAAGATGGTCACAGCTTTCAATAAGACTTTTTTCATGCTCTACCATGACGACAGTATTGCCTTGATTTTTAAGCTCACAAATGATTCTGATAAGTTTTTCACTATCGCGAGGATGGAGACCAGAACTTGGTTCATCTAAACAAAAAAGAGTTTGTGTAAGATAGTTTCCAAGACAACGAGACATTTTAATTCTTTGGAGTTCTCCACCTGAAAGGCTTGAAGAAATACGTTTTGAGTTGAGATAACCAAGGCCTATTTCTTCTAAGTAGCTCAGACGACTTTCAAGTTCTTCTAAAGCAGAAGACAGTTCTTCGTTAGTTTTAGGGTAGTTTTTCTTTAGAGTCTGAAGCCAAGAAGAAAGTTTTGTGTGATGAAAACTAAGCACATCAGAAATGTTTTCTTCACCGATTTTAAAGTAAAGAGCCTCTTTTTTATAACGTTCACCTTCACAGCTTGTACATATTCTATAGCTCTTATAGCGCATGAGATGCATGCGGTAGTGAGGTTTGTATTTTTTACTTTCAAGCCAGTTAAAATAACCTGTTAGTCCTTCAAATTTTTTCCCATCTCCTTCTTTAAGCCAACTCATTTCTTTTTTAGTGTAATCACAAAAAGCTTTTGAAAGTGAAATATTCATGTTTTTAGCATTTTTTGAAATGACATTGTAATAGTCTTTGTGGGTACCGAAGTCGAGTGCTGGTATTCCTTTTTCTTTGAGAGAAGAGTTTTCATCAGGGATGATTTTTTTCCAGTCTAGCACAGAACTTTGTCCATAACCTTGGCATTCACTACAAGCTCCAATGGGGCTATTGAAAGAAAAGGTGGAGGTAGAAGGTTCCGGAAATTCTTGTTTGCATGTGAAACAAATTCTACTTTGAGCAAAAGGTGTGATTTTATCTTGGTCATCAAGAAGAAAAATTCTTCCTCGACCAATTTGTAAGGTTTGTTTACAAGCTTCCAGTAAACGCGAAATATCAGCTTCTTCAGAAGAGAGTCTATCAACCACAAGAAAATCTGTGTCTAAGTTTATTTTGTTTTTTTCTTCGACGCGAAAAAATTTTTTTTGGGCCGACCAAAAACGTGAGTACCCGAGTTGTTTGATTTCATGGAGAAGTGAAGTTGTTTTTAACTCTTTATAGTGATCAAGAGAGGCTAGGAAGAAAAAGGAACTGCAAGAAGCGATTTTTTTTTCTATTAAGCTTGCTATTTCTTCTGCTTTATTTTCTTTTATAATTTCATTGCAACCAGGGCACTGAATTTCTGAGAGGTGATAAAAAACAAGTTCGAGTAGACTTCCTACTTCGGTTAGTGTGCCTACAGTAGAGCGATTATTACTAAACCCTCTTGCTTGTCTTATAGCAATAGCAGGGAGGAGATGGTGTGCTTCTTTGATCTTTGGTTTTGCTTGAGATTTTATATATTGACGAGAAAAACTTGAGAGACTTTCTAGGTAACGTCTTTCAGACTCTGCAAAGAGGGAATGAAAAACAAGAGAACTTTTTCCAGAACCTGAACAACCTGTGACAGCTGTTATTTTTCCATAAGGAAAAGAAACATCAATAGATTTTAGGTTGTTTGTACCCACTCCTGTGAGTTTGATATCTTTTGCGAAAATATTTTCTTTCATGAACGTCTCACTATTGTATATCAAATAGGGTTGAATTTCTAAGTTTTATTCCTTAAACTGGTTCTAAGAAATACTTTAATAAAAACAGATTAATCCCTTAAGCTTTCGGAGTCTTTTATGAAGAGAAATTCACAGCGCTTTTTTTTAGGGTTTACAGGAGTTGCTACCTTGTTAGTTTTTGGATTTTTCTATTTTTTTCCTGATCAGATCTCTTTTAACATTTTTAGTGAGAAAAAAAAACAAGGACTCTTTTATGATGTAATTGGCAGTTATAAAAAAGAGCATCAAAAAGAGTATGAAGAAGAGCGACTTGAAAAAGTTTATTATACGATTGAGTTTGGTGTTTTTAAAACAGAAGAAGACGCACGCGAGCAAGTAGACATTTTAGCTGAGAAGAAAATAGAGGCATTCTATTCTCCTATGAGTACAGAAGAGGGGACTCTTTATCGAGTGAGAAAAGGTCTTTATTCTAAACAAAAAACGGCGGAGGAGGAAGCTTCTCGTGTAGAGTTGTCAACAAGCATTTCAGCTAAAGCCTTAAAATTTTAAATTTTTTTAAAAAAAACAACTGAAAAACTAAAGAGCTGGCGTAAAAGCCTCTCTTGCCAATCTGACTTCGCTATCTGTTCTGAAAATCTTGTGATAGAATTCTGAGATTTTAATTAATAGCGTTTTTTATACCTTTCTCGGGGTTCTATGTATACGACAAGCCATATTAGAAACTTTTGTATTATTGCTCATATTGATCATGGGAAATCAACCTTAGCAGATCGTTTGATTGAATTCACAGGCTCTCTTTCTAGCAGGGAAATGAAAGAGCAGGTTTTAGATAGTCTCGACATTGAAAGAGAACGTGGTATCACTGTGAAAGCACAAACTGTCACTATGAGCTACACAGCTAATGATGGCTTGACTTATCAACTTAATTTGATTGATACCCCAGGACACGTTGACTTTAGTTACGAGGTGTCAAGAAGCTTAGCTGCTTGTGAAGGAGCTCTTGTGATTGTGGATGCTTCTCAAGGAGTTGAAGCTCAAACAGTGGCTAACGTAAATTTAGCAGGGAAAAATAATCTGATTCTAATACCTGTGATCAATAAAATTGATCTTCCTAGTGCTCGTCCTGATGAAGTGAAAGAAGAAATAGAGGAAGAGCTAGCAATTGATGCTACTGATGTGGTTCTAGTGAGTGCAAAACAAGGGATTGGCATCAAGGAATTGTTGGAAACTATTGTAAAGCGGATTCCGCCTCCTCAAAATAAGTTTAATGAGAGTTTAAGAGCTCTTATTTTTGATAGCTGGTTTGACAGTTATTTAGGTGCTGTTGTTTTGGTTAAAATTGTTTCTGGAGAGATCAAACAAAAACAAAAAATGCAGCTTATGTCTACAGGCAAAAGTTTTGAAGTTTTAAAAGTGTCAAAGCTCACTCCAAAAATTGTGGATTATCCACAACTCTCTTGTGGGGAAGTGGGAATTCTTGCTGGTTCTATTAAAACTGTTTCAGATACTAGAGTTGGGGATACGGTTACAAATCCAGATAACCCAGCAAAAGAACCTCTGGTTGGTTTTGAAAAATCAAACCCCATGGTGTTTGGTGGAATTTTCCCTCTTGATTCGAGTGAGTATCAAGTACTTGTAGATAGTTTGGATAAGCTGAAACTAAATGATTCAAGTCTTGTGACAGAAAAAGAAAGCTCAAGTGCTCTTGGTCATGGTTTTCGGGTAGGATTTCTTGGCTTGCTCCATATGGATATTATTCAAGAAAGACTTGAACGTGAGTACAATCTTAGTCTGATTTTTACAGCACCGAGTGTTGTTTATCATGTTTATCAATTGGATGGAGAAAAAATTGAGGTTGAAAATCCAGCTAAACTTCCAGATCCTTCAAAAATAGAACGAATCGAAGAGCCTTATGTAAAACTCAGTGTGCATACGCCTGAAGAGTACATAGGAGCTATTTTGAAAGTTCTTCAAGAAAGACGAGGTATTCAAAAAGATATCGATTATGTGTCTAAAAAACGTGTAGTGATTCACTATGAAATCCCAATGAACGAGATTATTTTTGATTTTCACGATAAACTAAAAAGTTTATCTAGAGGTTATGCTTCTATGGAGTATGAACTCTATGATTATAGGCCTGGTGATCTTGTGAAGCTAGATATTCTTGTGAATCAAAATCCTGTGGATGCCCTCTCTTCTATTGTTTATCGAAGTTATGGTCCTTCAAGAGGACGTGTGTTTTGTAAAAAACTAAAAGAAGTTCTTAATAGACACATGTTCCAAATTGCTATCCAAGCTTCGATTGGAAGCAAAGTTGTAGCGAGAGAAACTTTGTCAGCACTCAGAAAAGATGTAACAGCTAAATGTTATGGTGGTGATATTAGTCGTAAAAGAAAACTTTTAGAGAAACAAAAAGCTGGTAAAAAGCGTATGAAGCTTGTTGGAAATGTTGAGATCCCACAGAAAGCCTTTATGTCTATTATCTCCATTGATGAAGATTAAAATCTCTTGTTCTTTTTAAAAAGATCTCTTTAAGATAAAGAGGTTATAAAAAAAACATCCCATTTCTTTATTTTGTGCTGTATATTGCCTATTTTAAATAATCCTCTAAAAATAAAGGTAGGCAGTATGAAACAATTAAAAATTTTAGTTCTTATAGCAGTATTTTCTTTTTCAAATTTCTTGTTTTCTAGTGGTGGAGGTGGTGCTGCTAAAGATCTCAGAGAGATTCATGAATTGCTTGAATTCAAAGAAAATAATTTAATATTCGTAGGCATGAATGAATACGGAGTTGTAACAGCAGCTAGCAGAGAGTATTTTAGGATTGCAACTTGTGGGGCAGCTACTTGCTTTATAGTTGTTGTAGTTGATAATTCTAAAAAAATTGCTCTGATTGCTCATGTAGCAGACAATACTAAATTAGAATCACTTGTTGAAAAAATTAAAGAGTTTAAGCCTACTACTTCTACTGTTTTTTTACGAGGTGGTAATGTAGGTCTTGACAACAATCCAGAGTATCAAAAGAAACGTCGAAATAGTGTCCTCCGTGCTCTTTTGTCTACAGGTATAAAAAACATAAAGCTTGAACCTAAAGAACAAGCAGCAGAAGATCGTGCTTTTGGCGCATCATTTCATCTCAATATGAGAACAGGCGACGTAAATGAAGTTTTTTATGGGATTGGGTTTTTTCAGTTCTCTTCAGAAACTGTAGCAGCGTTTAAAAAAATACTGCTAAGAAAAGTAGATGGTTTACTTGGCTCACAAGAGCAAAATTCCACAGATATTTCATGTGTTTTTGATGGAAGAAAAAAAAAGTAACTTAAGATCTGAAGTGACATGCAATCTAATTTCTTTGATATAAAGACATTTTTAAGCATAGCGTTATACTATCATTGATCTTCTCTTTTCTCATCTTTTCTTAAGAAAACTCTTTGTTTTTAGTGTCTTTGCTTTGTTAAGCCTCAGTTAATTGAAAAATGAGTTTTTCCGATAAGAATTTATGAAAAATAATGTTCTTAAAAAGGAATAACTCATATGAGAGTTGTGAATTTACAAAGCTGTCATTTTTTCCTGATTTTTATTTCCTGTCATCCAAGTCCAGTAAGTTCAACTAAAAATACGGAAAATCTATTAGATGAAGAGAGTTTATTGGGAGCAAGTAAATCTCTTAAAATAAAAGATTTAAAAATTTCCATTGTAGAAGAAGGGGGGAATAAATACCCTAAAATTGAATTTCAAAAAGATCCCTCTTCTGATTATACGAAATATTCTTTTTGTTCTAAAAACAATGAGTGTACTTCTGATATCACCTTAGATAGCGAAGTGACATACTACGAAGAGCTTGGTGATAATTTTTCAGCCTCTGCACGTCCTTGTGTTTTTATAGAATCTGCGAGTAAAAAAGAAGAAAGCTGTGGACAAGAATCAAGTCTCAAAAGTTCTATTGATCAAGGAAAAAATAGTTCTGAAGCCAGCTTACTTGTGCAAAAAAAAGAAGGTTTTATAAATCTCTTAAGATCTTCTGGTCTTGATTTTTTAAGAGTAGTCGAAAAGTATCGGAAAGATTTTTCTTCCTGTGCATCTGAAAATCCTACAGCCAATCTTCTTGTGAGTGATGAAGACTATAAAAAAATGAGTAGCATGGATCCTATGCTTCTTGGGGAAGCTATTTATCTTCTCATTGAAGAGCTTATAAATGGAAGTAGTATAGGTGAAGAAGGGGCATACAATGGGACCTCTGATATTGTGAATCTTATATTCGGAATTACAGGACTTGCTGCTGGTGTTAGTGTTATTGTAGACACTTTCTCCAATCAAACAAAAGCAAATGAAGAGATTTTGAAGGAATTAAAAACAATAAAATCAAAAGGAGAGAGTGTAACGCAAAAGAATATCTCTGATATTTCTGAAAAATTTAAAAATTCTAATTTCGAAGCAAGAATAAAAAAAGGTGGTGATGTGGGTGTCGCTGACACAAAAGCAAAGTTCACAGATCTCAGTATGGGTGATAAATTTAAAGTGATTGGAGTGGGGGCTGTTGGGGCTAGTTTATTCACAGCTATGACGGCTCTTTCGGTGAGTAATATGTCAGAAGGGTATGGGCTTACTTCTGAAGAAGAACTTTGTTCTGTGGAAAAAACTTTCTTAAAAGAGCTTCAAGATCTTGGAAGCAGAATTACAATAACAATTGATAAAATTAAAGAAATTGAGATAGAGCTTCTTGTGATCCCTCCCTCCGAGTAAAAGTTAAAATTCTGGTTCTAACGAGTTAAAAAATTCTCCAAATACTCTTTTACAGTTTTTAAGAAAAAAGCTCCTCCTTGACCGTCAATAATACGATGGTCGAAAGTGAGACCTAGTTGACAATAAGTTTTTTCTATAATGTCTTTTCCTTGAAACTCTAGGCGTTTTGTCATAGCTCCAATACTAAGAATAGCCACTTGTGGTTGGTTGATAATAGGTTGGGAGTGAATACTTCCATACATTCCTGGATTTGTAACAGAAAAAGTTCCTCCTGCTAGATCACTTGGAGACAGTTTCTTGTCTCTTGTCTTATTTATAAGTTCTTGAAACTCTATTACGAGTTCTTCGAAGTTTTTATTTTGCAATCTTTTTAAGACAGGTACAAGAAGTCCTTCTTCTGTAGCAACAGCACAAGCAATGTTGATATCTTCTTTTAGTAAAATATCATACTGATCAATAGAAGCGTTTACGTGAGGGTGAGCTTTAAGCCCTTCTACACAAGCTGCAATAAAATAAGGGGTTAGAGTCAGTTTGATCTTATGCTTTTCTTTAAAGGATTCTGCAGATTTTTCTTTGTGAGCAAGAACTCGGTCAAGAGACACTTCAAAAGTTGTTGTCACATGAGGAGAGGTTGCAACAGAGCTTACCATGTGATCTGCTGTCAGTCTTCGAATCTTTGACATGGGTTCTCGTTTTATAAGAACACCTTCTAAGTATTCTTGACCATCTTTTTTTTCTAGTCTCAAGTGATTTTTTTTAATGTCTTCTGTTTTTTTATTTTCACCCGAGCTTGTGCTTTGAAGAAAATAGAGAATATCCTCTTTTGTGATGCGACCATACTTTCCTCGTCCCTCTATGTCAGCAAGAGAGACTCCTGTTTCTTTTGCTATTTTCTTTACAACAGGAGAAGCTTTTATATTTCCTGCATAGCTATGAGGAAGATCTCTAAATTGTCTTTTTGTAGCCACAAAGTCTGAGAGATTTTTTCCTTTGAAATCACTGCGTGGTGAAAAGTTTTTTTCAGCACTCTTTTGATCTTTTTGATTTCTTTTGACTTCTAGAATAGGAGCATCTTTAGAAGAAGAAATTTGAGCAATACTCTCACCAACTGGTATCACCATATCTTTTTCCACAAAAGTAGCTATGAGATAACCGCTGTGAGGACTCATAATTTCAGTATCAACTTTATCGGTTGAAACTTGGAGCAGAGGTTCGTCTTTTGAGACTTTTTCTCCAGGTTTCTTAAGCCACTTATTGAGAGTTGCTTCTTGAACTCCTTCTCCCATACTTGGAAGTTTTACAATGAAATCACTTTTTTCTGTGGACACTTCTCTCTCTCCTCTTTTTTTTATTTTATTTTCCAAAGTGAAGCGTTTTCTAGAAGTTACTACATGTGAATTGCTGCCCCAACAGCTGCGTGAGCGGCTTCCATCACAGTCTCTGAAAACGTTGGGTGAGGGTGGATAGCGTGAGCTATTTCATCGACAGTTGTCTCTAAAATTTTGCCTAGAACAAACTCTGCTATGAGTTCTGTTGCTTTACCACCTACAATGTGAACTCCAAGAAGTTCTCTGTATTCAGGGCTATAAAGAATTTTTATAAATCCGTCTGTGTCATCTTCTATTTTTGCTTTTGCCATAGGAGCAAAAGGAAATTTTGCTATTTTATAAGGGATATTAGCTTCTTTGAGTTGAGATTCTGTTTTGCCAATGCTAGAGACTTCTGGGAAAGTGTAAATGGCAGAAGGATTCGCTTCATAGTCAATCAGTCTTGGGCTATGACCAGCAATCACTTCAGCAGCGTGGATACCTTCAGCAGAGGCTGTATGAGCAAGAGCTGGTGTTTTGATCACATCTCCAATAGCAAAGATATGATCAACACTTGTTTGATAGTGGCTATTAGTTTTTATAAAATGGCCATCCATGTGAAGTCTAATTTTATCAAGGCCTAAAGCTTGTGTGTTTGGAGTTCTTCCTATTGAAAGAAGAACACAGTCGTAAGTGTTTTCTTCTTTGTCACTTGTATAGACTGCTGCAGAATCTTTTTTAGGAGTGATTTTTTCAAGCCCAACTCCTGTTTTTATTTGAATTCCATTTTTTTTAAGACAACGGTGAAGTTCTTTTGAAGAGTCTTCGTCTTCTGATGCAATAATGCGGTTTCCAAGCTCAACCACAGTGACTTCTGATCCAAAGGTATTAAATAGACAAGCAAACTCTAGGCCTACAATTCCTCCTCCAACGATAAGAATTTTCTTAGGGATAGCAGGGATGTCCATGATAGTGTCTGAGGTGTGAACGATTTTGCCATCTATATCTATACCCGGAGGCACTCTCACGACAGAGCCTGTTGCTATAATAAAGTGCTCTGCTTTGAGAGTTAACTCTGTCTTTTCTGTTTCATTTTTCACCACAAGTTCTTTTGTAGAAAGAAAATGTCCAACCCCTTCAAAGCATTCAATCTGATTTTTTTTCATTAGAAATCGTAGGCCTTTTCTTTGAGCATCTACGATAGAGGTTTTGCGCTCTAGGATTTTATCCCATCTATAGTGGAAGTTTTCAAAGCTAAAGCCTTGTGTTTGAGCTTTTGTAAATTTTTTTAAAAGCTTGGCAGATTCGAGCAAAGCTTTTGTTGGAATACAACCTACATTTAAGCAAGTGCCTCCGAGATGAGGTCTTTTTTCTACAAGAGCCGTTTTGAGCCCAAGTTGTGCCGCTCTGATAGCTGCTACTTCGCCACCTGGTCCTGCTCCAATCACAATCAAATCAAAATGAGGCTTGGTCATAACACACCTTGTCTAGTAGTTTATCTAAAAAAGCTAGGTGCTTGAGATACTAAATTGCTTCAGTAAATTTTTCAATTTTTGTTTTTGATGATAGATTACTTCAGCTAAGTGAGAAAAATAGCACAGACCTTAAATGGAGTTTGTCGCGTGGGTAAACTAATTAATTTCCCTGGTAATAGTAAGTATTCATCTGAAGTTAAACAGTTGAAAGAGATTTCTGATGCCTTTGATGAAGTGATTATTAAGGCTCTTTCTGATCAGAAGATTGATCCAAAGGAGTTATCTGCTTTAATTGCTCATCGTTTTGGAACTTTACTCTCGCTTGTGGAAGAAAAAAGTCGTTTGTGGAAAGTGTGCGAGAGCATTATACAAGAGCAGGCTGGCCTTAAAAAGAAGAAGTAGTCAAGCAAATTGCCTAACGCTCAATAACATAAATCTCTCCATCCGTGAGATAGAAAGTAATTTCTATTGTGTAGTAAGGAAGTTTTGTTTTTATTTCTTTTTCAAAAGAATCTGAGTATCTTCTCGACTCTGTGTAGTTACTTTCATTTGATTTTTCCATATACCTGTAACCCACTTTAGCTATTTGCTCATAGTCTTGAGAAGGGCCATCTAGACTAAGTGTGACACGGTGATGACGGTTATACCATTTTCTTGACACTATACGGTTCAAAGTAAATTCACTTGGATCAAATGTTCCTTCATCGGGATCATTTGGATCATTTGGATCATTTGGATCATTTGGATCATTTGGATCATTTGGATCATTTGGATCATTTGGATCATTTGGATCATTTGGATCATTTGGATCATT
>CANFEH010000018.1 GCA_947445855.1 Zetaproteobacteria bacterium | reverse complement strand
TTAAAACTTATGAAGATATCGTGGATGCTTGTTGTTACGCTTGGAACACATTCTGTGATGAAGACGGAAATATTCAAGAACTTTGCTCAAGGAGCTGGGCAAATTCTAACTTAAAATAAACCTCAATTATTTTACATAATTGGTATAAACAACCTCAATAGACAAATCCTCTCTAGAGAACCTTAAGATTCTCTAGTAGAAACCTAGGTTGATAGGCCCCCTCCCCATCTAAACTTTTCTCACAAACAACTCCTCCTAGCATAAGAGCACTGTGAATCCCTGCTTTGTGAGCCCCTTTCACATCGGTTTCGATTTGATCTCCCACCATGAGAAGTTTTTTTCCAGGAAATTTATCTTTTGCTTTTTCAAAAATATAAGACCCAGGTTTTCCAAGAGCTTCGATCTTAAAAATTTTTCTTGGAAAACGAAGTCGCAAAGCACCTTCTAGCATGTAGGCAATCATTCCACTCACTATACCAAAGTTTTTTTCATCTTTTGGGTAAATGAGATCAGGGTTAGGGAGTATAATTTGGGGAAAAGAGTTTCTCTCTTCAGCCTGAAAGAGATAGGACATGAGTTTTTCAAAATTAAGTCTAAAATCTTTTTCTTCTTGGGTGCAAATCACAAGAACATCATAATTTTCTAAAGAATTTTCTTTGTAGTCTTTTACGTTTGTAATGTGACAAAAAGCTTCTTGTAATAATCCTTGAGATTCAAGACTTCCCATAAAAAGAACTCTCGGGGAATCATTCTTAAAATTTTCTCTTATCCATGGGCTCAAAAGAGAACCTGAGGAAAGAATTTTTTCTTGAGGAATCAGAAGACTATTTTTTTCAAAACTTTTTGCTATAGCATAAGTAGAAGAACTCGCATTGTTTGTCACAATGAGATAATCTTTTTTTGTTTCTTCAAGATGATTTACAAACTCTTTAGCATAGGGAAGAGAGCCTTTGCCATTCACAAGAACCCCATAAGCATCAAGAAGGAGAACGTCATACTGAGACATGAGCTCTCTTATAGGGGTAATTTTTGGTTTCATGTTCATCAAAAGAATCCTTTGTTTTTTTTAAGAAGCTTAAAAATTGCCAACACAACTTTTTTACTCTTAAAGTGCCACAGGATTTTCTTGCCTTAAAGCCTTAAAAAAGGTACTCCTAGAAAAAAAGTTATCTCAAAGGTTTAAAAGAAAGTGCTGGTAAGTTATGGCTAAAGACACAATTGCAAGTTTTTACAAGTTCACTTCACTCAAAAATCCTAAGGAATTACGCAAGATTGCTACGGAAAAAGCTCAAGACCTCAAGCTAAAAGGAACTCTTCTTTTAGCAGAAGAAGGGCTGAATGGCATGATTTCTGGGACAGCTGAGAATATTGAAGCTTTTCGTGTGTTTCTTGGGTCCCAAAAAGATGTTGGCGAGCTTCGTTTTAAACTAAGCTACTATGATGATGTGTCCTTCCGCCGTTTGCTTGTGAAGGTCAAAAAAGAAATTATTTCAATCCGTCAAGATCTTGATCCAACTGTAGAGACAGGTCACTATTTAGATCCTCTAGAGTTTGAGAAATGGTACGAAGAAGGTCGCGACATGGTCGTCTTAGATACAAGAAATGACTACGAAGTGGCTATGGGAACTTTTGAAGGAGCCCTTGATCCAAAAATAAAATCTTTTGAAGCTTTCACAACTTACATTGATGAGCATTTAGAAAATTTCCAAGGAAAACCAATTGTGACATTTTGCACAGGAGGTGTTCGTTGTGAAAAAGCTACAGCTTACATGCTCAAAAAAGGGATGAAAAATGTCTACCAGCTTGACGGTGGTATTATCAGTTATTTCGAAGCTATGAAGCAATTAGCAAAAGAAGGCCACTGGAAAGGCGAGTGCACTGTTTTTGATAAAAGAAAAGCTATCACAAAAGATCTCGAACCAAGTTCAAAACAAATTTGTTATGTGTGTCTTCATGAAATGCGTGGTGAAGAAGTTGCTGAAAAAGAAGGGCCTGGTGGAGAAATTTGTAAGTCTTGTGATGCAAAAACAAAAGCAAGTCAGGGTTTAAGACAAGAAAGAGGAAAACTAAAAGCCGAAGCTAATCAAATCAGTCGAAAAGCTCACCTAAAGGAATAAGTGTCACCACAGTCTCTTTTTTAGATTTAGAACGTGAATTCCACCATAGTCTTCTGCCCAAGCTTTTTTAAGAAGATTTGCTTTAATCCAAAAATCCCCGTGAATATCTTGAGAAGCTGTTAGTTCTCTTGTAAAATCACCTTCGCTTTCTGCTCTCATTTCCTTTAGACTTTTGCCTCCCCAACTGTTTCTTATAAGATAGTAAAGTTGATTATTTCTACAAGTCTTTCCATAAATCAGAGAGCTGTGGTTTCCACCTGCTTTTGATTGATTAGTCCAATTTTTTGGTCGATAGCTGAGTCCTATAGGATAGTTTTTTTCTTTCGTGAGAGACTGGTCTATTTTAGAAATCACTTGTTCAATAGAATATTGAGGAATTGTGAAACTTTTAATTTTATAAGAAAGTTTTTTCTTTTCTGAACATTTTCCTAGGTTCATAAAAAATTTATAAAGAGTTTTTGTGTAAGACTTTTTATGAAGGTGAAATTTTTCTCTTTCAAACCCATGAGTGAAAAGATAATTTTTAAATCTCAAAGCTGCATTTTCATCAAACCCATATTGCTCATGTAGAGCTCTTATACTTAAATCTTTTCCTTGTCTGTCATAGAGTTCAAGAAAGTCTGTTGCTTTTTGAATTTGTTCTTGAATTGACGTTTCTTGTGTGAGTTTTCTCAAAAAAGCTTCTGCTGCTTTAGCAGAACAAGGGGTAAATCGTTTAAAATCTCTCAAAGCATAAGAATAGTATCCACTTTCAACATTTTCTAGCATTTCGTCTCTTGTGATAGCTCCTTTTGCAATAGAGTGCCTTTTGTAACCTAAAGAATTCACATGCAAAGCAGCGTAGAGAGGTGAGATTTCAATTTTTTCTCCAAAAATTTCTTCATAGAGCGATGTATACGTTTGAAGAGAAGAGTGAATAAAACAAATACCTAAATCACCCTGATCAGAAACACTCTGATTATAGACGTGGGGATTAATAACCTCTTCATCTTTGTCACAAAAGTAGTCAGGAACATCAAAAGCGGAAGCAGTTAATAAGAAATTTTGGCAGATAGAAAAAAATACGAGTAGATACATTTTTCTTGTCATAGAAATTTTCTCTTTGATGGTTGTTTTGTCTTTGACTATACTACTTGGCTTTCGATGTAAATGGATTTATCAAAAAAATAAGGAGTGTCAAACTTTGAGTATCTCTTATGAAAAGTCTTTTCTGAGAAAAGGGCTAACTTTTGATGATGTTTTACTAATGCCTCAATATTCCGAGCTCCTTCCAAGTGAAGTAAATATTGCAACACAACTGACGCGGAATATATCTCTTGAAATCCCTATTATCTCTGCAGCAATGGACACAGTAACAGAAGAAAGACTTGCAATTGCTATAGCTCAACAAGGAGGCCTTGGTGTTATTCACAAGAATATGTCTCTTGAAAATCAGAGTGACGCTATTCGTAAAATTAAAAAATCAGAAACTGTTATTATTTCAGATCCTATTACAGTGAGCCCGTATGATTCTGTTGTAAAAGTTTTAGAACTCATGCAGAAGCATAACATTTCTGGTCTCCCTGTGGTTGATGAAGGTTGTTTGATTGGGATTGTAACAGGCAGAGATATTCGTTTTGAAAAACAAAAATCAAAAAAAGTTTCAGAAGTGATGACGCGTGATGTGATCACAATCGATCCTGATAGCCCAATTGAACGTGCTGTAACTCTCATGCATGAACATCGAATTGAAAAACTTCCAGTAGTTGCTCTTGGAACCAAAATTCTTGTTGGTATGTACACAATTAAAGACATCGAAAAAGCTGAGAAGCACCCAAAAGCTTCGAAAGACTCAAAAGGTCGTTTACTAGCAGCTGCTGCTATTGGCGTTGCAGGAGATTACTTGGAACGTTTAGAGTCTCTCTTAGAGAGTGGTCTTGATGTGGCTGTGATTGATACAGCTCATGGCTTTAGTAAAAGAGTCCTTGATGCTGTAGCAGAAGTGAAATCAACATTTAGTCATCGTTACTCGTTTGATCTCATTGTTGGAAATATTGCAGCAAAAGATGCAGCCACAGCTCTTGTAAAAGCAGGAGTGGATGCTATCAAAGTTGGAATTGGCCCAGGTAGTATTTGCACCACAAGGATTATTGCTGGTATTGGAGTGCCTCAACTTACAGCGATTATGGATACCACTTCTGTGGCAAGAGAGTACGGGGTTCCAGTTATTGCTGATGGTGGCATACGTTTCTCAGGAGATATAGCAAAAGCTTTAGCAGCTGGTGCTTCTTGTGTGATGCTTGGAGGACTTTTAGCAGGAACAGAAGAAGCTCCCGGTGAGCTTTTAATCTATCAAGGAAAAAGCTACAAAAGTTACCGAGGAATGGGGAGCCTTGGAGCTATGTACGAAGGCTCTAAGGATCGTTACCAACAAGATGATGTAGCTGAAAATAAAAAACTTGTTCCAGAAGGAATAGAAGGACGAGTACCTTACAAAGGAGCTCTTGATGTCACTCTTCACCAATTGACCGGGGGTCTTCGTGCATCGATGGGTTACCAGGGAGCAGCCAATCTTAAAGAGCTACGAGAGAAAGCTCAATTTATGGAAATTTCTCAAGCAGGTCTTCACGAAAGCCACATTCACGATATTCATGTAACAAAAGAAGCTCCTAATTACAAAATGCATTAATTCTAAAAAAAGGAAAAAATCTTTTGAATGAGCAAGTGCCTCAAATATTAATTATAGATTTTGGTTCTCAGTACACACCACTTATTTTAAGAAAATTAAGAGAATGTGGTTTTCGAGCTCAGTTTGTAGATCCTTATTTAGAACATGTGGACACAACTAAAGTCAGTGGAATTATTTTATCCGGTGGCCCTGACAGTATTAGTGATGATGAAAAGTGGGCAAAGATGCCTCCTTGGGTTCTAGCTTCAAAGCTTCCAGTGCTTGGAATTTGTTATGGCATGCAACTTCTTGTGAAAGAATTTGGAGGATCTCTTGGAAGAGGAGAACACAGAGAATATGGACTTGGGCATATTCTGCTTTCGCAAGAAGGAAAAAATCATCCTCTTTTTAAAAACTACGCAGATAAAGCTCATGTGTGGATGAGTCACGGAGACTCTGTAACACAAGTACCAAATTGTTTTGAAACAGTAGCTTTAAGTGACAAAGGAGTGGTGGCAGCTATTTGTCACAAGTCAGAAAAGTACATGGGCTTTCAGTTTCACCCAGAAGTTTACCACACAGAAAAAGGAACACTTCTTCTTCAAGCTTTTGCAAAAAATATTTGTGGGCTAACTCAAGAAAAGCACAGAAACACTCTTTCTTTTTTGATGGAAGAAGTAAAACAAAAATACAACAAAGGACGTGTTCTTCTTGGTGTTTCAGGTGGGGTGGATT
Source organism: Zetaproteobacteria bacterium (assembly GCA_947445855.1). GTDB lineage: Bacteria > Bdellovibrionota_B > Oligoflexia > Oligoflexales > Bog-1112 > CANFEH01. Next base: position 19,483 of record CANFEH010000018.1, on the reverse strand, counting down.
CTTCTTTAGCAGCCCTCTTTTTAACAAAAACACTGGGCCGAGATCAAGTCAGTTGTGTCCTTATAGATCACGGATTTATGAGAAAGGGTGAAACAGAAGAAGCTGCAAGGAAGCTTCGGTCTCATGGTCTTAACTTAGAAGTTTTAGATGAAGCAGAGTTTTTCCTTGAAAAAATAAAAGCTGTTTCTGAACCAGAAAAAAAACGGAAACTAATTGGTGAAGCTTTTATTCAAGTGTTTGAAAAGTATGCTAAGACTGCTGGGCCATTCTCTTACTTGGGTCAGGGTACTCTTTATTCAGATGTGATTGAGTCTGCAGGCCATGGTGGCAAAGCTCAAGTCATTAAGAGTCACCACAATGTGGGTGGGCTGCCAGAAAAATTATCCCTTGAGCTTCTAGAGCCATTTCGTTTTCTTTTTAAAGATGAAGTGAGAACTTTTGCTACGGAACTTGGACTCGATGAAGAAATGACTCATCGTCACCCGTTTCCAGGGCCAGGGCTTGCCATTCGTATCCCAGGAGAAGTCACGCGAGAGAAAGTTTTGATGCTCCAAGAAGCTGATAAAATTTTTATCGACAGTTTAAAAGAAGAAGGTTTTTACACCAAAGTTTGGCAGGCTGGAGTCGTTCTTTTGCCTGTAAAATCTGTTGGGATTATGGGTGATAACAGAACTTATGAGTATTGCTGTTCTTTGCGTGCCGTGGGTGCCAGTGATGCCATGACAGCGGATGTGTGTGATTTACCTATGTCTTTTTTAGCTCAAGTAGCCACTAAAATTGTCCGTGGCGTTTCCGGGATAAACCGTGTACTTTATGACGTTACAAGTAAACCTCCTGCTACTATCGAATGGGAATAAAATTCGGCGAATAACACCGCACAAAGTAAAAAACTATGACTGAACCCCTAAATCCACAATTTTGCCATCTTCATGTTCACAGCGAATACTCCATTATGGACGGAACAGTTGTGATCAAAGAACTTATGAAAGAGGTAAAAAATAGAGGTGAAACTCACGTCGCTTTAACAGACCATGCCAATATGCATGGAGCTGTTGAGTTTTACTTAGCGGCTAAGTCAAATGGGATAACACCTATTATTGGTTGCGAGATCTACCACGGAGGTCTCACTGAAACTTTAGAATTAACTAAGAACGAAAAAGTAAACCCAGGCCCTTATCACTTAACTACTTTAGCAAAAAATAACGACGGTTACTCAAGCCTTCTTAAACTCGTCTCTAGTGGTTATATCGGCGACAACATAAAAGATGTTCCAGTTGTTTCTGAAAGAGATCTTAAAAAACACTCAAAAGAGCTCGTTGCTCTGTCTTCTTGTCTAAGAGGAGAGTTTGGATCTCTTGTTAAAGCACTAAAATCTCTTCACGGTTCTTCTGAACTTATCTTTGATTATGAAGATGAGAAGTGTGGTCCTATTTGTCATGCTTTGAAAACTCACGTAGAAAAAATGCTAGAGATTTTTGGAGAAGGTAACTACTACGTTGAGCTTATTGACAACAACCTTCTTGAGCAGAAACTTTTGATTCCTGATCTTGTCTTAGTAGCTCGTCATTTTGGCTTGCCTATTGTGGCTACAGGAGACGTGCATTATCTAAAAGAAGATTTCGCAGACACTCACGCTCTTGCTGTGGCCATTAAAAATGGTATCACTCTGAACGATATCAGAGATCGTTTGAGGCAAGCAGATTTTCATTTAGCTTCTTATGAGCTCATGAAAGAAAGGTTTTCTAAATGGCCTGAAGCACTTTCAAACACTATGGAAATAGCAAGGAAGTGTTCAGGAGTGCAAATCAAAATGGACAAGTCCTATCTCCCAAAAATAGATAGAGCTAAAGGGATGAGCTCTGAAGATTTATTAAAAGAGTTAGCTGTATCTGGATTAAAAAATCGTTTTAAAAATCTTCCTGCTTATGAAAATTTTCCACCTGAAAAAGAAAAAATTTACTGGGATCGCATTGAGTACGAACTGTCTGTGATCAACAACATGGGATTTCCCGATTATTTTCTTATTGTTCATGACTTTATTGCATGGGCAAAAAAACAAGGAATTCCAGTAGGTCCTGGACGTGGTTCTGGTGCTGGTTCTCTTGTGGCTTATGCTCTAACGATAACAAACTTAGACCCTCTTCCTTATAACTTACTTTTTGAGAGATTTCTTAACCCAGATAGGGTTTCTCTCCCTGACTTTGATATTGATTTTTGTCAATGGAGACGAGAAGAAGTTATTAATTATTGTGTGAGAAAATACGGCTCAGAAAACGTAGCACAAATCACAACTTTTGGAAAAATGCAGGCTAAAGGTGCTGTGAAAAGTGTGGGCCGAGCTATGAACCTAGGCTTCAACCGAGTAGACCGTTTTACAAAACTTTTTCCTCCTGATCTTGGAATTACACTAAGAGAAGCTCTTGAAAAAGAACCCCGTCTCCGTGAAGAGATGATAAAAGATGATTCTCTAAGAGATTGCGTGACACAAGCTTTAAAACTTGAAGGCCTTGTGAGTCACACATCTGTGCATGCTGCTGGTCTTGTGATTTCTGATGGACCTATGACAAACTACGTTCCCATCTACACAACTGATGGAAGTGCTTTCATCACCCAGTATGAAATGAAACCAGCAGAAAAAGTTGGTCTTGTAAAGTTTGACTTCCTTGGTCTTAAAACTCTCACAGTAATTGATCAAGCTATTAAACTCATGAAAAATGGAAGAGTTGTGGGAGATAATTTTTCTATTGATGAAATTTCTCTCGACGATAAAAACGTTTATGACATGCTTTCTCTTGGTCACACTTGTGGTATTTTCCAGTGTGAAAGTGCTGGAATGACAACTCTCATCAAAAAATTAAAACCAAGTTGTTTTGAAGATGTCATTGCTCTTGTCGCTCTTTTTCGTCCAGGACCTCTTGGTTCTGGAATGGTAGATGACTTTATAGAAAGAAAACATGGTCGTCAAAAGATTGAATATCTTCACCCCAACCTAGAAAAAGCTCTTGTTGATACTTACGGGATGATTCTTTATCAGGAACAGGTTCAAGAAATTGCTGCAACGCTTGCAAACTACAGTTTGGGTGAAGCAGATTTGCTTAGACGTGCTATGGGGAAAAAAATCCCCGAAGAAATGGCGCAACAACGAGATCGTTTTTTGAGAGGAGCTTCTGAAAATAAAGTCCCTAACGATTTAGCTGCTGCTATTTTTGATTTAATGGCTGAGTTTGCTAAATATGGTTTTAATAAAAGTCACTCAGCAGCTTATGGTCTTGTGAGTTATCAAACAGCTTACCTCAAGTGTTACTACCCTGAATACTTCATGGCAGCGAGTATGACGTGCGATATGGATAATACTGACAAAATTAAACGTTACGTGGAAGATGTGAGACGAATGAAAATCATTCTCATGGCACCTAGTTTAAAAGAAAGTCAGTCTGCTTTTTCTGTTCCACGCAAAGGGGTTATTAGCTTTGCTCTTGCTGCTATTAAAGGAGTTGGTTCTGTAGCAGTGTCTCCTCTTTTAGAAGAACGAGCAAGAGAAGGTTTTTTTAAAAGTCTTGGAGATTTAGCAAAAAGGATTCACTTAGGAAAAATAGGAAAGAAAAACTTAGAACTCTTGGTCGAAGTCGGAGCTTTTGATTATCTTGATATCGAAAGAAAAAAATTGCTTGCACTTGTACCTGCTCTTGTTGGATTTAGTACTGAGCATCATGAGAACAAATCTTGTGGACAGTTTAGTCTCTTTGATATGCACGAAGAAGATGACGATTCCATTCCAGAAACACAAGATACGACAGGGCTTCCTTGGGATGAAAATCTTTTACGAGAAGAGAGTACTCATCTCTTGGGTGAAGCAGAACTTTTTCGAGAGAAAGAACTCTTAGGCGTTTTTGTGTCGGCACACCCCCTTGATTTTATCAAAGAAGATGTCGATGCTTTTGGTTCTAAAATCAAAGATTTCCCTTCTCTCTTAGGAGGAAAATCTTCTGAAAAATACTCAAAACGAGGAACTTCTGTTTGTGTGGTAGCTCTTCTTTCACTCTTAAACAAAAGACGAACAAAAAGAGGATCACTCATGGCTTCTTTTCGTTTGGAACAAGGTGATGATTATGTGGAAGCAGTAGCCTTTGAAAGAACTCTTGAAAGTTTAAAACTCCCAGAGATTAACACATTTGTTTGGGTGAAAGGTACTCTGAGCGAAGGTTTTGAAGAAGGACAAATTCGTTATAATTTAGAGAATATAAAACCTCTTGAGGATTTACGTCTTGAAAGTCTGAAAGGCCTTATACTTACAATTGAAGATGATGGTGATCTTGATTCAAAACGTTTCTTGAGAGAGCTTTCTCTACTTTCTCCTGAAGAAAATGGTCAGTGTGAGCTTCAGTTTGTTTTTAAATACGGAAAATCTTATATAAAAATTAAACCAAAAGATGGTCACCGAATTCGCCCGACAAATAAGGTTATGGCACTTTTACGACGACTGCCTGAAAAAAACTTTACATTTTCCTATGTTAAAGAAACTGCTTAAAAGAAATGTTTTTTTTCTATCCCTTTTTTTTTGAATATGAGAAAAGACAGATTCCTCAATCGGGGCCATAGCTCAGTTGGTAGAGCGCTACACTGGCAGTGTAGAGGTCAGGGGTTCGACTCCCCTTGGCTCCACCATTTTTTATTTTCAAAAAAAATTTACCGAAAATTCTTTCTGCATGTTGGGCAACTAGAAGCTGTAGCAAGCCATGCCTCTAGACACTCTTTATGATAACAAGCGTTACAAAGACAGTCAGGAGTCACAATTTTCTTTTCTGCTGTCAGTTCTTCGAGACAAATTGGGCAATTGGAACCTTGCATTTGAGGAGTAAAGGGAGCGTTTTCCATAGCATTATTTCTTTTTGCAGCTTCTTCTGAACTAAAACCACGAGAACCTTCTGGAATAGTACCTTCAGAAAAATTCAGAGCTCTAAGCCTGTTTAATCCCTCTCTAAGACTTGCTCTCAACTCTCTAGCCTTTTCGTTAAACTCAGCATTTAAGCTTGAATCAGATCTTTGCAGCTCTTTTTCCATCATTTTCTGGACTCTCTCGGCATCTGAACCTCCCAAAGCTTGAAATAACTGAGAACATCCATTCATAGCCTCTTTCAGAGCACCTGGGGCCAATTCACCACCACCAAGCATAGAACAAGCAGCAGCAAGCATAGCATTTAGTCCGTTAGGATTTCCAAAAATAGCGTTTACTACATCTTGTGGATTAGATCCCTGAGAGGACTCTGTTCTTCGAGCAGGAGCTGCTTGAGGAGCTCCTCCATCCATTTCAGCTAGAACAGCATCAAGAATGTCATCTATTGATTCATATTTCTTTAAATTTTCTTCTTTTAGACCAAGTGGCTTCTCAGGATCATTAAATAAAACACCATATCGACCAGATGAATCCTTAGGAACAGTTCTGATTTCACCAATAGCTCCATTGTACCCAGTTGCTCGAAGATTCTGTGCTACAACCTTGTCTCCCACCTTGAATTTTGGTTGCCATGCAGCAACAATTTGAAGAGAGAAAAAACTAAAAAAAAGAAGAGGCAAAATTCTTAAGAAATTCATAAGTTTATTCCTGAATAAATGTGAAATGGAAATTAAACACGAAAACTCTAATGAAAAAGAGCCTCTTGGTCAATCCAGGATAGCCAAGATATTGAAATAAATAAGGAAAACTTACTATATAAAATTTTTTTCAATCACCTTTTTTAAGTTTATTTGTTTTTGCAGTATTTTTTCCTTAAGCGTTTTCTATGAAAACTAGTAAACTTAAGATTGATGTTCTACAATAAGAAAAATAAAAAACGATTCAAAGAGTTTTTATACTAAAAAAATGATTGGATTTTATGACTTCAAATCAAGAATTGAAAAAGAAAAGTAAAGCTGTATTAGTTGGCGTTCAATTACCTAATGTCAGTGATGCAGAGCACCAGGCTTCCCTTGATGAATTAAACAGACTGGTCAAAACTCTAGGCCTAGAAGTTATTGGTCAGATTTCACAAAAACGTAAACTTCCTGCTTCAGGCACTGTTTTAGGGGTTGGTAAACTTAATGATTTAGCTGTCTGGACGGGTGGCCCTGGAACAGAAGATAAAGATAAAAATGAAGACGAAGATTCTGATTCTTCTGATGACAAAGCAGGTAAAGAACATAGACAAGAAAAACCATCTGTTGTCGTTTTCGATTGTGAAATAACGCCTACTGAACTCCACAACATTGAAAAAGCTACAGGAGTACAAGTCCTTGATAGAACTGGGGTTATCCTCGAAATATTTAGCGCTCATGCCAAAACCGCTGAAGCTCGTCTGCAAGTAGAGCTAGCTAAATTGGCTTACTTAGCTCCGCGACTTAGAGCTTCGAGAGTTGGAAAAGATAGACAAGGTGGCGGTATAGGCTCAAAAGGGTCTGGTGAAACCAGTCACGAACTAGATAAACGGCGCATACGTGATAGAAAAGCGGAGTTACGCGGGCAATTAAAAGCCATAAATCAAGAACAAGCAAATCGCAGAACTCACAGGAAAGATTTACCAACAGTAGCATTAGTTGGGTATACTAATGCTGGTAAATCTTCTCTTATGCGAGCTTTAACAGGAAGTGACGTTCTTATTGAAAATAAGCTTTTTGCTACTCTTGATACAACAATCAGAACCTTATACCCAGAGACAACTCCAAAGATTTTAATTACAGATACTGTTGGGTTTATAAAAAAATTGCCTCATGACTTGGTTGCTTCTTTCCGTTCAACTTTAGATGAAGCTAATAATGCATCTCTCTTACTTTATACAGTCGATGCTTCTGACCCAACTTTTCGCTCACAACTACAGGTGACTCAAGATGTTCTGTCTGAGATCGATGCAGATGAAATCCCCTCACTTATTGTTCTCAATAAAATTGATCAACTAGAACCAACAAAGCTTGATGAATTGCGCAAGGAATTTCCTCAAGCTTTGTTTATTTCGACTCTAGACAAAAAAGATATAAAAAAAATTAAAGAGACTATCCTTAATTTTTTTGAAAAAGGTATGGTTGATAAAGTATTTCTTATACCATTTACCCATGCTCATCTTGTAGGGGCCATCAGAAAAAAAGCCAGAATTATTCAAGAAACCCATGAAGAAGAAGGAATATCCCTCACTGTTCGAGCTGAGGATTTAATTCATGAGTGGATAAGTAAGTCTCTAGTAAAAGTATAAACCTCCTAGTTTTTCCTTTATCAAAAAATAATTCTCTTCTAAACTAAATTCACTATCAAATCTTTTACTTTAAAAAATACACTAGGGGTTTTTATGCAAAAAAAGCCTTCGAGATTTTGTTTTCTTATCTTTCTTTTTGTTTCTTATCAATTTCAAAAAAATTTTGTTTTTGCAGAAGAAGTACACTCAAAAAAAACAAAAGAATCCATCCTGTATGATCACTATCAGATGACTCAAAAAGATTCTTTTAAAATAAAATTTCTTGGGAAAATAACTCCTGGTGCCAGCTTTGAAGGTCAAGCTATTAGAGCCTCTGGAGAAATTTTAGTAGACTCAAAGGAAAAAGAAATTCTCTCAGGTAAGTTCAGCGTACCTATAAATTCTCTTACTACAGGTAATAATGTCAGAGATCGTCATATGATGGAAAAATATTTAGAAGTAAATAAAAAAGGCATGCCTTCTGATATTGTCTTAACTTTGAAATCTTCATCTTATCAAAGTTTAAAAGAAAAAAAAGTTTTAATCCCTGTTATTTGGCAAATTCACGGACAAGAAAAAGAGTCAACTATCCCCTTAGACGATATAAAACTTCCTCAAAAAGAAGGTGGCAAAATTTCTATTTCAACAAAACTTAAAATCAATTTAAAAGATTTTTTAATCGAAGTGCCTAGCTACCTTGTGGTTTGGATGAACGAAGAAGTAGAAGTCTTTGTTGACTTAGAAATCTCCTATGAAGGAAAAAAAGAAAAGATAGAAAATCATGAAAAAATTTAGTTCCTGTTTTTTGTTTTTTTTAGTTACAAGCTCAAAACTTTTCGCTTACCCACAAAACATAGCTCATGGTTATACAAGTTGCGCCACTTGTCATGTGAATCCAAGCGGAGGAGGAAGGACAAATGCTTATGGACACTTATCCCTTGAATCTCTCATTCCTGACAAAGCTAATATCATCTCGTGGATGTCAAACTACCGTGAGGTTAAAGAAAAAACAGCTGTCACAGGGTATAATAAAAAAAGGGAACCAGAACTTCAGTTTAATTTTGGTGGCTCTTTTAGATCCCTTCTTCTTTATCAAAAAAATTTAGATGACAAAGTTGCAAACTCTTTAACTTTAATTCCTATGCTTATGGAAGCTCAAGCCTATGCTCTTAGAGGGAATTTTTCTATCTACGGAACTTTTAGTATTCTTTCTATAAACAACAGAATGGGAAAACGCTTTATTAAGCCTTTTTCAAGAGAACACTGGCTCATGTATCAAAAGGACTATATGTGGTTCATTAGACTTGGACGCATGTCACTTCCTTTTGGAATAAAAACAGCTGATCACACAAGAGAAACACGTTCATTAGTTAACCTCCATCACAGTGATCAGTATTATGGATTTTCTCTCGATTACATTTCTGAGAAATTTTCTTTTAACTTCATGCCTTTTATTGGAAATTATTTGAAGTATAAGCCTAATCAAAAATCTCATGAAGAAAAAGGGGCTGTCCTAACTTTTAAACTAGCAAAACCAACAACTTTTTCTATTGGACTATCTAGTCTTTTTAAAAGAAATGAAAGAAATTACAACGAGCTTAATCACAGCATCAATGCAACTTTCCAGCTTCCTCTGCATACGTATCTGCTATTTGAAATGGTTCACCAAGCTAAGTTTGAAGAAAAATTTCAACAAAAATGGGCTTCTTTCCTGAGAGTTGGAAAATATTTTTATGAATGGATTGATGCTTATGGTGAATTTGGTGAAATTAGAACAGAAAATTTTAAACCCTATCTAATCAAAGTTCGACTAGGCCTTAAAGGAAAGTTTTTTCCATGGCTCGAAGTTGAGCCTTTTGTTGAATACAATCTTGATAAAGGAGAATTTTTTGAAACCTCTCCAAGTCCAAGTTTAAAAAAATTTATATTTGCTTTTCAAGCCCATGCTTACTATTAGGAACACAAAATGCAAAAAGAAATAACAAGAAAAGAATTCTTAAAAAAAACAATTTGTCTTGCAGCTTGCCCTCTCCTTTTTAATACTTTTGTCTCATCTTGTGGACCTGTAGGTGATGGTGACAGTACTAATGATGAGCTTGTAACACCAGGAGGAAGTGGTAATCTTTTGCGCATAGAACAAAGTCATTATAGCGATATGAAAGTAGGAGACAAAAAAGCACTCACTCTTTCTGATAAAAAAAACACAGAAATTATTCTTGTTAAATCTTCAGAAAAAGAATTCAAAGCATTTAGACCTGTGTGCCCCCATCAAGGGGGCACTATCGATATTTCTAGCAATCAAGAGGAATTAGGATTTTGCCTTTTTCATGGAGCTCGCTTCAACATGAGTGGCAAAGGAACCGTAGGGCTAGCAACTGGAAAAAGTCTTCTCACTTACACAGTCACTCATAAAGACGATCACCTTCTAGTAAATATCTAAATGGTGATTTGGGAGCATACTTATATATGTTCGTCTTTTGAAAACTAGTTTTTTCTTTCTCACTTCTCTCACAGCGACTCTTCTTCACTTGCTTTGCCAAAAAAAATAACGTCTATGGAAAGTCTCAGTTCGTTTTGTGAAAGTGCTAAACAAAGGAGAAACTTATGAACTTCCTCCACACTCTAGCTTTCGTTACAGGACTTCTACTTTCTAGTTTATTGTTAGCTTCTTCAGAAACTTTTTCTTCAATCGAAAAAAGTTCTCCTTACTCTGTAACAACTCTAACAGGAGAAAGGTATACTTTCGATGCAAAGCCTAGTGACACTATCGCTAAAATTAAAAAAAAATTATTGCAAAAAAACCCTTTTCTTCTCCCCTCAAAACAAAAACTTATATTTTGTGGGAAAGTTCTTAAAGATGAAGAAACAATTCATGATTTAAAGATACAAGCACAATCAGTTCTTCATCTTGTAATGAAACCAATGAATTTTCTTCTTGTTGGACCTTCCCAAGGAGGAAAAACTAGTTTTATAAAAAGCTTTTTACAGGGAAGCCAACTTGAATTTCCCATTGGAGATAATTCCGGAAGTAGCGTTACAATGGAACCAGTAGGTTATAAACATTCTTTCAATTCTACTACAATCACAATTCTTGACACTCCTGGTTTTGGAAGTACAGACTTACGCACAAATAAAGAACTCCTCAAAGCAATAGAAGAAGGTGTCATTTTTAAACTAGAAACTGATAAACCTATTGATGCTATTTTACTAGTAGAAAATCTAACATCCCCTGCTCGGAACCTAGAACAAAATCTTCTACGCTTAAAAGAAACTTTTGGAGAACATGTAACAGAGTCTATTATCGTTATAGGAACTCAAGTTAAAAAAGATGAAGACAACAATAATGGTGAGCGTCTAGATATTATCAAAAATTTTTGTAAAAGAAACGGACTAAACTTTTGTCCTTATGAGTCCATGAGTAATTTTAGAAGAAAAGAATTTCAACACGATGAAGAGGGAGCAAGAGAGCTTATGAGGATCATGAGCTCTCAAGACATAAAACCATTCTCTCACGAAACTTTTGAACAAATACGAAACGAGATCAAGGCTATTGCTATCAAACTCATGCAAGAGGAAGAGTTAACTCAAACAGTATTCTTTCCTAAAGAGAAAAAGCTTAGCCATTCTTTTTGCGGAGATTGCACAAAAAGAGAAGGAAAAAGAGGAAACCTAAGAGGAAAACAAATTACGATTAAAGTTCAGAATAATACTCTTATCTATTTAGAGAGAGCAAGAGAGATTTACAGGGAGTCTTGCAGACAAGGACTACGACAAGAGTCAAAAGAGAGCTATGAACAGAAAATATTTTAACACACTGAAATAAAAGATAATATTTGGCTTTTATTTTATACCCTCTTATGCTACAATAACACTTATTTTCTTTCAAAATTCACAAAACTTCTTTTTATCTCACTAAAAATAAAGGAGATACTCAATGAAAAAAAAAATCTTATTTTTTTTACTTTCACTTTCTTTTTCATACTCTTCTTTTTGTTCAGAGCAAAAAAGAGAAAAGAAGAAAACTTTTATAAAACAACTTTCCCGTCTAAAAGCAGCTCTTATCTTGGAAAACAAAAAGACTGCACCAGTTCGAATAGATAATTATTTTAGTTCTGTCAAAAAATTCTCAGGAATGGTCATTTTTGTTCCTGGTTCGTTAGTTCTTGAAATTGAAAAGATAAAAGAATTATCAGGTCTAATTCGTGCCTTTAGAAAACTACCTCACCACTTACCTGGTTATGATTGCGCTGGTTTTTGCGCAGAATTTTTTGGAAGAGATCGTTTGTCTCCTTCCATAGATTATTCTGCAAGAACACTGCTTAATGATTTGCGAAAGCTTGGTCTTGAGATCCCCCCAGAAGAGGAGTCTCCTGGTTCCATCACATGTTTAGTAAAAAGTGAAGAAATAGCTGCACACATAACAAAACATTATACTCTTCACTTTGCTATCTATCTTGGAAATGGCATTTATTTATCAAAGATGGGCATTGGAAATTCTGTGGCAACAACATCTCTTAAAACACTTCAAGCAGTCTATAAGACAGCAAATAATAGGTTTATCTTTAGACCTTCTTAAATGCTATACATTTTTTTTATGAACTCTTTTTCTTTTAAACTCTCTGCTAAATCAAGAAAAAGAATCCCTCTCCCATCTCTTAGATAAAATTTAAGCTGCCCTTTTTCTGAATTAAAAATTTTTCCTAGTTCTAAAAAATTAATACTTGATATTTTTCCAACTTGATCAAGAACAGAAAACTTTAAATTTTCATACCCTTTTGACATATGTCCCGGAAAAACGTGTGAAATAAAAATAGCATCACCTTTAAAACCTCTTTCTCTTCCATAGTGAAGTAGGTGGTAAAAGTTTGGAGGAATATTTCTTTCCCAATTTTCTCCAAAAGAACGCAAATAACTGTATGTTAACCTTTGAAAAACAATTCCTCCTACTAAATAGTAAGAAGGAGACGCTTGTTCTTTGTAATACTCAATAGGACCAGAATTTGAATTTTGCGCTTGAAGAACTAATCCTATTTTTATTTTTTTTCCTTCTCTTAATATAAGAAGATCAACTTTAGAACCTACTTTTTTCTTCTCAAGCAAATAGTGATAGTCAACTTTGTTCCAAAATTTGTGAGCAATTTTGGCATTTTCTCTGATTGAAACGCCATCTATTTCTAAAATCACGTCATCATCTTTTAAACCGTGTGGAAGAGTTCCTATATGTGAGTAAGGAATCGGATTTTTTAGCTCGGTCAATTCAAAATCAAGGCTAGCAAACTCAGACTTTTTTGCTCCGCGAACAAAATGTGATAGAGACTCTTTTATTGTAAAAGAGGGAATACACCTAAAAACTTTTTCGTTCACATCAAAACAAATTCCTGCAAGTTTCCCTTCAGAAAAAATTCCACCTCCATCTGGCAAATCATAGTTTTTATTACTTAAAGTGTAGTGAACGAACTTATAGGCACTGAAAGGTGCTGACTCTAAATCAAGAGATACTAGTTTCACTCTATCAAGCGACTGACCTCCTTTACCTTGGGGATAATAGAGTTCAACAACTTTTTCAAAACCGATCTCATCTGAAAGCTCAAAACCTTTTATTTGCGAATGTTCGAAAACTTCTTTTGGTTGAAGAAATGCTAAGTTTCTTTCCCAGTCCATCCATTTTATAGCAAAAGAAACTTTCGTCTGTGGATGAGCTAATCGAGCAGAGTATTGAACTAAACTCCCAAGAGTCAAAAAATAAAGTTTTCCTTCGTAGATAATTTTAAAAACAGCAGGATTTGTTTTTTTTAGTCCATTTTTTTTCCAAGGGAATTTTAAATTTGGCTCTTGTCTATAATTTTCAAGAATAATAGCCTCAGATTTTTTTTCTTCTGCTTTTGCTATAAAACTTCTTAAAAAGAGAGTAAGAAAAATTAAAAAGTTTCTCATTTTAAAAAATCCTCCTTACGAACAGCACCATCAATAGGACTTTCAAGCATTTTATCTTGTTTAAGTGAAAATAAATTCTTTACAGTATTATTTCCCTTTTTTAAAAAATCTGTTTTAACAAAAAGCAGTTCTCGTTTATTATAAAATTTTATCTTTGACGTTTCTTTTTTTTCTTCCTCAAAAAGTTTATGAAAATGAGCTAAAGATTTTACTTTTTTTCCGTTAAATGATTCCACAACACCCTCTAAGAAAAACACAGATCGAGGAACAAAATTTTTTACAAGTACACTCGAAAGAATTACAAATTCACTTACCTCATCAAAAAAAGAATCAAATTCGCTAAAATTATAAAGATAATTAAAAAAAGGTGAAGTTTTTTCCATCCACTTAGGCCCCCTCTCTCTAAGCCAACTTGTGCTGAGAGGAGTAAAAACAAGTCCACCATAAGAAACAAACCGAGGATTTCTCTCAAAACTTAAACTAGAAAAATGAGGTTCATACGCCCTGACTTTTGCTGCTAGAGTTTCTTCTTTAGAATTTCTTAGTACTTTAAATTTAAGTAAACTTCCTATTTGAGCTAAGCCAAATAGCGCTTTAAAACTAATACGCTCACCTAAAATTATTACTTTCCCGTCAATACCAACTGGTTTTCCATCCACTTCAAGAAGCCTGTCTCCTACCATTAAGACTCCATCTGTGATGGAATCTTTTTCTACAAAAGTTACTTCAACCCCATTTAGTTTTTTTTCCTGTTCATTCCTTGTTACCCAAGCTCTCACATGAATTCCTGTTGAGGGCTGTTTGTCATAAGTCCCGTCTTGAACATCTAAGAGAAAACGTTTGACCACAAGAAAAGGAATCACATACCCAATATTCTGGTCTGTCATTTTTGACTGAAATGCCACACCTAAAACTTTGTTATTAATAAAAACAGGGCCACCACTATTACCGTGATTAATAGCAGAGTCTACTTGGAAAAGAAGTCGCTTAGAAAAAGCTGAATGAGCATAAAGCCTGTAATCGAAACGAGAAATAATTCCTTTTGTCACAGAAATTTCTTCTCCTCCAATGGGAAAACCAATTGTTAAAACACTATCCCCAAGTCTTGCATTATCAGCAAATGAGAGAGGTTTAATTCCTTTTAAGTCTGCCTCATCTAGAAGACTTATAAGTGCTAAATCCACATCATGAGCAACAAATTTCACATAAGCACGCCTCATCTCTTGGTCTCTGTCTTTTTGCACAAAGAGACTCTTAGCATGAGCAACCACATGAGCATTAGTCAGAATAAGATTAGGGCCAATCAAAAAACCTGAGCCTGAAGAATTGCCTATTGACTCGAAAGTCCAAGGTCTACTGTGAAGAGTTGTTTGAGAACTCGCATAAATTTTAAAAATAGAAGAACGTACCTCGCTCACTACGTTTGAACTTTCATGAGCTTCGCCAAAAGAACTGATCACCAAAGAAAAAGTCAAAAGAAGAAACCACTTCATTCTTGTCTCCCTTCTTAAAAAACAAGATAACATTCTATTATTATTCTATGTTTTATTTTAGCACAGCTTGAAAAAGAGTAGAAAAAAGAGGATGACCAAATGACATCTTCCTACTCCTATTGTTTAAAAAAAAACTTTGCTTTATAAGAACATAAAAAGCCTAAAAGCAAATGGAGTCTAATAAGAAGTGGAACTCATACTACTTGCTGACAAGAAGCTTGAACTAAGCTTTCATGATAAAAAAGAAGAAAACCTAGCCCCTTTGGCGGAACTTTTCCACACAAAGGGCCCTGAAGCGTTGCTAGAGCTCCTAGACTTAGATTATGACCCAAAGTCAAACGATAGTTTGCTTTTTTGGCATTCCTTTACACACTCATGCCTAAAGGATTTTTGCCTTCACGAAGATCACCTAGAAGACTTTAAAAAATCTCCTTGTGACTTTGAAGAAGTCATCAAAAAGTCTCCTTTCATCGAAGGTTACGAACATTTAAATGAATCAGTTCTCTCGTTCTTTCACACAAGAGTTCTTCTAGCTCTTAAAAAATCCTCTGAGTCTTATGACAGTCGAGAAGATTTTATCAAAGAACACTACCCAGAATGGGCTCAGATTGGCCGTAGTTTTTTTCATTTAGCAGAAAACCCAGAAGAAAATTCATCAAATTTTGTTTTTTTAGCTACCTATGCCATCAGGGTAAGTGAAAGAAAAAGACTTCAACACATCACTTTTGGAAAAGCACTTGAAGACTCTTTAAAAGAAGATGATAAAACGAGAGCTCTGAAAATTTTAGAACCTCTTCACAAGGTTGCAAAAGAAAGTGCTTTTGTTAATACACTTTTAGAAGAAAAAAAAATTTATGGACCAAGTATTCTTTCAAACAAAGAAGCCCAAAATTTCCTTAAAGATTTTTCTCTTTATGAAAAAGCTGGAATTCAAGTTAAGCTCCCAAAATCTTGGGAAGGGAAAAAACCAACTCAACCTAAAGTCACTCTTACACTAGAGGAAGAAGAAAAGAAAAGTTTTGTAAGTTTTAATAGCCTTTTTCGTTTTCACCCAAGAGTCACTCTTGATGGGAAACATCTAACGGAAGAAGAAGTCTCAAAAATATTAGAAACAGAAGATGGCCTCATAAAAATCAGAGGAAAATGGCTTGATGTCAACAAAGACAAACTAGAACGTGTCCTTCAGCATTGGGAAAAAGCAAGATTACTCGAATCTCAAGGTTTGAGTTTTGTAGAAGCTTTGAAGTTGCTTGGAAAAAGTTTTCTTAATCTAAAAAATAAAAGTCTAGAAGATGACTTTGAAGAAATCTTAGAAACAAAAGCTTCTGAAGGGCTCTTAAACTTAATTGACAGTCTAAAGAATACTGATAAATTTGAGATCCATGGTTTCCATGAAATCCTCAAAAAAGATTTAAAAGCAAACCTTCGTCCTTATCAAGAAGAAGGAGTTCGCTGGCTCTATTTCCTCAGACACTATGAACTAGGAGGTTGTCTGTGTGACGATATGGGTCTTGGAAAAACAATTCAAGTGATTGCTGCTCTTCTTCTCACAAAACACTTGAATGATTCGCTAAAAAAGACAAGCCTTCTCATAACACCTGCCTCTCTTCTTGGTAACTGGGCTACAGAGATAACAAAATTTGCTCCAAGTCTTCGTTTTAAAGTTCTGCACCCAAGCTTTGATGTTTCAAGACAAGAAATAGGAAGCTTAGAAAAAGAGGCTAGCTCATATGATGTTCTTATTACAAGCTATCAAAGAGTCGAAAAAACTCCTTGGTTTTATTCTGTTCCTTGGAGTTTTGTTATCCTAGATGAAGCTCAAACGATTAAAAACCCAGAGAGCAAACAAAGTAAAGACATGAAGTCCTTAAAAGCTTCTTGTAAAATTGCTCTTACAGGAACACCCATCGAAAATAAAATACTTGATCTTTGGTCGCTATTTGATTTTTCATTTCCTTATCTTCTTGGAACTCTCCAAGAGTTCAAAGACTTCTATCAATCTATGGTGAGAAAAGAATCTTTTGAGCCTCTGAAGAATATTTTAAAGCCCTATATGCTAAGAAGACTTAAAACTGATAAAACAGTGATCCATGATTTACCAGAAAAAATAGAGAAAAAAATTTATTGCTTCTTAAGTGAAACTCAAACAATCCTCTACAAAGAAGAAATCAAAAAACTTTCAAACATTTTAAAAACAGAAGAAGACTCATCCAAAAGAAATGGGTTGATTCTTTCTTATCTGATGAAATTTAAACAAATTTGTAATCACCCATCACAATATCTTTCAGACAATGTTTACGCAGAAAAAGATTCTGGAAAATTTAAAGAACTTAGACGCCTTGCAGAAAAAATAGCTGCCAGAAGAGAAAAACTTCTTGTATTCACCCAGTTCAAAGAGATTACAGATATTTTAGACGATTTTTTACGCAAAATTTTTGGAAAAAAAGGCTTTATTATTCATGGAGGAATCCCTCCAGACAAAAGAAAAGAATATGTGGAAAAGTTTCAAAAAAATTCTGAGTACCCTTATTTTGTTCTCTCTTTAAAAGCTGGAGGTAGTGGCCTTAACCTAACTGAAGCTAACCATGTTATTCATTTTGATCGCTGGTGGAATCCTGCTGTAGAAAAACAAGCTAGTGACCGCTCATTTCGGATTGGGCAAAAGAAAAATGTTATGATCTATAAATTTCTTTGCAAGGGAACACTAGAAGAAAATATTGATGCTATGATCACAGACAAAGAGAAATTAACAGACGATATTATAGAGGCCTCTTCTTTGAAACTAAGCGAACTTTCAAATAAAGAAATACTCGACCTTGTCACCTTAAACTCAAAAGAAGGAGATGAATTTTGGAACTAGAATACGAAAGTTGTGAAGAACGCCCTCTCACACAAAAAGAACGCAGACAAAACTGTGAAAAAAAGAAAAAAGAGCTAGAAAACAAAGGGCAAAAACTTTTCCCTATCGAAGTAAAACCACGAGAAAAAATTGCTAAAAAATTCTGGGCAAAGCTTTGGTATGAAAACTTATCTTGCTATGAAGATCTGGACTATAGACTCCCTATAGGACGTCATCTTGTTGGTTCAAATGCTATTCTTCATTTTTATTTAGAGCCTTTAGGTATTAAAGCCCTTGTTTTTGATGGAGAAGTTTTTGAAACAACTATAAAACTAAAACTCATAGAAGAGACTCAAAAAGAAGAGCTTTCATCTCTTCTCAAAAATCAAGTTAGCTCTCTTTTTGATTTACTCTCCGGTAAGATTCCAGAAGAAATAGCAATCCTCTTAAGCCAAAAAGAAAAAGGTCTTTTCCCAAAGTTAGAAGACCTTCATTTTGAATGTCCATGTACTGATTACGCAAATTTATGTTCTCACGCAGCAGCAGCACTCATCGGATTTTCAAAACTTCTTGATGAAGAACCTCGTCATCTTTTTACTCTAAGATCTCTTGACCCAATGGATTTACTTGAAAAAAAATCTTCTACAAGGAAAAATCAAGAGAAACCTCTAGACTCTGAAAAAGTTTCTTCGCTTTTTGATATTGATCTTCTTTCCTGAGACTTCTTTTCTTCTAATCAAGAATAAGAACTGAGCGGATTACTCCTGTCAACTCAGTGTTTAGCTCAATCACAGGGTTTTCTTCTGTTGGATTAATTGTCCCTGTTTTGTAAGAGTTATCAGAAAAATCAAGACCACTCACCATTATCTTATCAGAATCAGAACTTGCTGAAACCGAATAGGCTTCAAAATTACTGATAACTTCATAAGAGTATTGATCAACCCAGTCTCTTGAATCCACTGCTTCACAATCAGAACTTGTACTTAAACTTGTATCTACGCAGTGATCATTCAACCAAGAAAGAGCTTCGTCTTCACACGTAACTTTAGAGGATAAGTCAGGATTAATACATCTAGCTTCTTTTTTCATAGCATTAAGTAAATATTTACCTTGATTTATATCGTAAGAAGAATAGTAAACATCATCATTCACAAGCCAAACACTGATAGCTTGCTCATTAGCTGTTGAAAGAGGATTTAGTTTTTTAGAGGCTTTATCAACAAGAGCTAAAGCTTTTAGCTCTTCTGTCCACTGATCGCCAGAAGAAGAAGTTTGCACAGGACTACAACTAAAATTTTGAATCACAAATTTTGATGTGAAAGCTTCAGGTGTTGAATACCCATCACCATACCCCATTCTTGAGAATTGATTAGCAGCATTATCCCAATCCCACATAACTTCTTTATCACCGGTTTCTTCTGTTACACAAAGATCACCTGAAACATTTTGATAATGAATAGCTTCTCCACTCCAGCTTCTTTTAGCACTTTGATTTTCACACTCTTCTTGATTACTAAAAGAAAGAGCATCTCCATTACTATTTTCGGGAACATTATCAGAAGAGGTGCTATGTTTACACGTGTCATCTTCCCAAACAAGATCCTGAAGACAGTCAGTAGAACTTCCTAAATCTGGATAGTTTTTTCCTGTCACTGTGTCTGCACATGTGTGTTCATCAAAATTCCATGTGTTTGCTGTGCCAATACAAGCATCAAAATCATAGGAAGATCCCCAGTTACAGTTACCAGGAACTTTCCAAGTACCCTGTTCTGCTAAACAACTATCTTCAGAGTCGATTGGATTTCCATCTTTTTCAAGAATAGGGTAGCTATCAATCACACAATGTGGGCCTCTGAAGGCAACATTACAAGTATAGCGCTTCCAATTTAGATTGATCGTTTTTTTACGACGTCAATAACAGTTTCAAGTGGATTATCAACAGCCTCTAAAAATCTTTTCTTCAAATCATTTTTCAAAGGAAACCAAGATTCTTCTATAGGATTTAAATCTGGGCTGTA
>CANFEH010000017.1 GCA_947445855.1 Zetaproteobacteria bacterium | reverse complement strand
TTTTGAATAACACAAAAGCCCTATCTGCTCATACCCATCTTCACAACTATTTGGTACTACACCCACTCCTCTTGTCTTTGAGTCTTTCCAACAAAATTCATTCCCACCTATATCTGCAGCTGATAGTCCAGATTCCGAAAGTCCAAAAGCTTTATCACCTCTTGCTTTTGCTATCTCAGTTCTTATTTCTGATAGAAGTTGTAATCTTTTGTCTGTATCTAGGAGAGAGTTTTGATTTGTTTCACTCTGAACAATTTCTTGTTTTTCGGAAAGATTTTCTATTTTATCAGTTTTTTTTTGGCAAGAAGCAAAAAAAACTAGAAAAACTAAGAAAAACAAACTTTTCCTCATAAAAAACATAGTTCTTCCTCGTGTGGAACAAAATTTAAAAAAAAATCAGGAGAATCTAACTAAAAGTATAGATCAATTTTATGGTTTAAGCAAAATGAGAGGTTTTAGTTTTTCTAATACGAAACGGTACTAGCTTCTGTGTTATTCTAGTTATTCAAACGAGCGCTAAAAAAGAATCAAGGGTAATAAAATCTCCCAGAAAGAAAGACTTGATGGACTTCGACTTAGAAGCAAAAATTCCACCATTTCCTTTTTTAAATAGAGAACTTAGTTGGTTGCAATTCAATGAAAGAGTTCTCGAAGAAGCTGAAGACAAAAAAACACCACTTTTAGAAAAATTAAAATTCCTTGAAATTTACTCAGAAAATCTGGATGAATTTTTTATGATCCGTGTGGCTGGCGTTATGAAAAAAGTAAAACATGGACAAGTTTTTTCAGAAACACCAGACAAGATGGACTTAAAAACCCTTCTTTTGCTTATTCGCAAGAAAACTCTAGCCCTGCAAAAACGTCATGAAAAATGTTTTGGATCTCTCATTCATCATTGGCTTAGAAAGCATAAAATTTTTATCCTCTCTTACAAAGAACTCTGCATCGAAGAAAAAGCTTACTTAGATACCTACTTTAGAGAGTCTGTTTACCCAGCTTTAACCCCTTTAAACATTGATGTATCACATCCGTTTCCTTTTCTTGCTAATCTAGTTAATTACTTGCTGGTAGAATTTGAACATGATGATTTTGGTCCAGTTAATGAACAATGTCCTATTGGTTTAATTCAAATCCCACCTCTTCTAGACCGTTTAATCCCTGTCCCTTCTCAGCAAGGGAAGGGTGAAACCATATTTCTTCTTTTAGAAGATCTCGTAAAAGAGTATGCAGAAGATCTTTTTAAAAAAAGAATTAAAGAAAAAATGTTTATTCGAGTCACAAGAAATTTTGATTACACTTTAGAAAATTCACGCGTGAGTAATTTAAAAGACTCTGTAGCAGAAAAAATTATTTCAAGACAAAATCAAAATGTGGTGAGACTACAACACACAAAAGATGCGCCTTTTTATTTAGTGAAAAAGCTTTGTGAAAAATTAAAACTGAAAAAATGTCAAATTTACTCCTACACAAAACCTTATGACTACAAAGGGATGAAAGAAGTTTTTAAACTCCCTTTTCCTGATTTAAAATTTCCTAAATTTAACCCAAGAATTCCTTCAAGGCTAGCTCTGTCAGATAATATTTTTCAATGTATTGCAGAAGAAGATCTTCTTGTTCATCACCCATATGAATCTTTCTACACAATCGGAGAGTTTATTCAAACAGCAGCTAAAGATCCAAAAACAGTAGCGATCAAACAAACGCTTTACAGGTCCAGTGGAGACTCACCTATTATTGAATCTCTTATGCAAGCTGCGCGGAATGGAAAAGACGTAACTGTTGTCATAGAGCTGACTGCTCGTTTTGATGAACAAAATAATATTGACTGGTCAAGAAGACTTGAAAACTCAGGGGTCAAAGTTGTTTATGGTTTCGTTGGTCTTAAAACACATTGCAAACTTTCTCTTGTTTTAAGGAAAGAAGAGGGTAAGCTTGCTTTTTACTCTCATCTTTCTACAGGAAACTACAATCCAGAAACAGCAAAACTTTATACAGACTTAGGTCTTCTTACAAAAAATCAAGAAATCGGACAGGATATAAGTAAAGTTTTTAATATCCTAACAGGTCTTAATGGAACAATTTTTACAAACAACAAACCTCTATTAAAAGCTCAAATTCCAGAGTTTAAACATATTTTTCTTTCTCCTTTTTCCATGAGAGAAAAACTCACAGCTCTTATTCAAAAAACAAAAGAAAAAAATGGTAGTGACTCGCCAAGAATAATAATCATAAAAGTAAATGCTCTTGTGGATCAATTTATTATCAACGAACTTTATGAAGCCTCAAACTCTGGTGTTAAAATTCATCTAATCATAAGAGGGTCTTGTAGTCTCAAGCCTGGTATCAAAGGCTTTAGTGAAAATATTAGTGTCACTTCTATTGTCGATCGTTTTCTTGAACATAGTCGTATTTTTTATTTCAAAGGACCGCATGTTGATCAATTACTTCTAGGAAGTGCAGATCTCATGGAAAGAAATCTGAATGTCCGTATTGAAGTTTTATTCCCTATTCTAGAAGATTCAATAAAACACCGTGTTATAAGAGAGATTTTACAAACCTACATGCAAGATAATGTTAAAGCAAGAAGCCTTCTTTCCGATGGACGCTATATCCTTCCTCTTGAAAAAAATCTGAACCTACAGGCTCAAATACGTTTCATTGAACTGGCTAGGTCAGATGGGGTTAAATCTAAACCCTATCAAGAAGCTATTTATCAATACCTAGGTAAAAAGCAAAAAAGACCAATCCTCTTTGAGTGAGAAATTAAAGCTTTTTCGATTAAAAGAGACCCCCAATTGATGTTTAAGTCTCGCGTTACTCTTTTTTTTCTGTTATTATTTGGTAATTTAATTATTACACTAGGAAAAAGAATAGGCTCGGTCATGGACTTCATAAAAAACAATCTTGGAATATTTTGGGTTCTTTCCTGGGTACTTTGCTTTTCTACTGCTGTGACTCTTACAAAACTTCTAGGCTCTCATGTCCCCATTCCAATCCTTATTTTTATTCGATCTAGCATTGGTTTTGTTTTTATTTTCCCCCTTGCTTTACAAAAAGGCCTGAAAAAATCTTTTGAATTAACTAATAAAAAAGTCATGATCCTTCGTGTGTTTACTTACTTCTTTGGTATTGGCTTAACTTATCACGCTTATAGGAATCTTCCACTGGCAACAGCTACAAGCATTGGATTTAGCGGGCCTCTGTTTATTACAACATTTGCTATTTTAATATTAAAAGAGAAATTTGCTGTGAAACAATGGGCTCTGCTTCTTTTGGGTTACGTTGGAGTTCTTATTATCACAAACCCTAAATCTATTACATTTGAGCTTGCAATATTAAGTTCTCTGCTCGCAAATACTCTTGCAGGAATAGGCGTTAATATCACTAAAATTCTAACACGAACAGAGTCTAGTCTTGCTATTATGCTTTACGGAAGTCTCTCTAATATTTTCTTGAGTCTGATTGCTATCTGTTTTAGTGGTTTCTATTCTCCTAGTTCAAAGGAATTATTTCTTCTCTTTTTCATCGGAGCTTTTGGTACATTTTCAGGTTATTGCTATATTCAAGCTGTACGCTACGCGAGCCCTGCTTTTGTAGCGCCTTTTGAGTACACAAGACTTCTCTACGCTATCCCTGTTGGATTTATTTTCTTTGGAGAGGTTCCAAGTATAAGCACTCTCGCAGGAGCTTCTTTGATTGTAGTTGCAGTGTATCAGCTTACTTTATACAAAAAAGACCAATAAGACCTTAGTAAAATGCTAAATTATTTCACGAAGGTCTTATTGGTAAACAGTCCCAGCAGCTCTTTTTTCCACCATTTTTCCAATTAAATGAGAATAGCCACCACCACTTTTAACAAAGAAGTTTGCATTAGACATTAATATGAAGTCCTCATCGGGAGGGTTATCTATTAGCGGTTCTGAGGTGGTGTAGCCCTTTTCTTTGAAGAAAGCATTGATTTTTCTGATATATTTTAAGCTCTTGTTGGTCGATTTTTCAGGTGTGTGGAAGCCTGTTACTAAAATTACTTTTGTGACATTAGTCGGTAGCTCTTGTTGAATTTTTGCATAGAAAGAAAGAGGGCGTACATACTGAATACCATTCAGATAGTTAATATGACGATCTAAATGTTCAGCAACAGTAGAGGGGGATTGCTCAAGAACATCACCAACACGAAGGTGTATAAATAAAGTATGATCAAAATCAAAATTGTATTTGGAAATTTTGCTCTTCCATTCTTGTTTTTCAATGAGATTAAAAAGAATATCGTAGTCATTAGACTTAGTTGTTGAGTTCATATAGGCAACAGCAAGAGAGTCAGGGTAGTTAGCTTTATGGTATGCTTCTCCTCCAGCATTAGACCTATGAATTCCTCCTTTAACCATATCTCCTAAACGATAGAGTAAAACCCCTGATTCTTTACCGCATGAGTTAGAAAGAAAAAGGAAAAAGACGAGAGTTTTGAAAGAAATCTTTAAGTTCATGTTCTCGTTTCCTTATGAGCCAATTTTAAATCGATATTGTCCCATAAAAGCCCAGTCATTTGCTGGTTTTTTAGCTTTTGTGTCGACATCTATTTTCTCTCGACTTGTGATAGAGAAAGAGAATCCAATAGCATGATCTCCTCTTAGGTGCCAGAGGCTCCATTTAGTGTCAACATAGCTTGTTTGAGAGGCTTTATTTGTGTCACCATAGAACTGATAGCCAACAGCACCCTCTGCTTTAAGAGAATCTAGAATGTAGTAGCCAGATTGAATAGAGCCGTAGAGAGTGTAAGACCCTGTAGCAAAATAGTGGGGAGAATACCAAAGAGAAATTGTATGATTTTCTAAGAAACTAAGGGAGAGACCTCCCTCAAAAGTGGTAGCTTCCAGTATAAAGGGGTTGAGAAAGCCCCTTACCTCAGGGGACAGTTTCCAGTTTTTATGGAAGCATAATCCATACCCTAGATTGAATTCCATAAGGAATCCCATAGCTTCTTTTTCGCCTGTGTTCGTCACACTCAAGGCGCTGTACAAACCAAAAGGAAACTCTAGGTGGGTACCTACTTTTATAGAGGCTTGGCGTTCTGTAATAGAAAGACCTCTTCGGAGAGAGTCTGTCCCAATTTCAACTGAGGAAACATGTTGAAGCCCCATTAAGGGAAAACTACTGAAGAAAAAGAGAAGTGTTGTGAGTCGAGCAAACATGCGAATCTCCTAAAGGCTTTGATTACTGATTAGTCTATAATACTGAAATGACTTTTTTCTTCAAGTATTTAACCAATAACATTGCCTTCAGGTTTATTCTTTTGTGATTTTAAAAGAACTTGGTGCTTCAGCTTCGATTGTTACAAAAGAAGAGGATTTTGGACTGAGCATAATTTTTAAACTTTTTGAGTGAAGCAGATGATGAGGGTAAAGATCTCTTAACTTTCTCTTGCCTTCAGGAGTGTATTTTTTATCTCCAAGAATAGGTAAACCTTCTTGAGCAAGTTGCACCCTAATTTGATGAGTGCGTCCTGTTTTTGGTTCACATTCAATCAAAGCTACTTTTTCTTTTTCAAAAACTTCTAAACATCTAAAATTTGTAATAGCAACTTTTCCACCAACAGTGACGAGTCTAACTCTTTGTTCTTTATTATCGAGAGAACTTAGAAAATCTTTTCTTGCCCAAGTTTTTTCTTTAGGTCTCCCTGAGCAAAGAGCTTCATATTTTTTGTAGCACTTTCTTTCCTTGAACTGAGCCATAATCCACTCACAAGAAGACTTAGATTTAGCAAAAACAAGAACTCCCGAAGTTTCTTTGTCTAGCCTGTGGCATAAAATAAGTTCTTTTGGGATCTCTTTTTGTTGTCTTTTCAAATAAGAGATTAAGATAGCCTTAGCATCTTCTGTTGTTGGATTTTTTGTCTTTTGTGAAGGCACAAAAGGAGGTTTATTGATCGCTAGAATCAAATCATCTTCATAGATAACAAAAGGCTCTTTAATTTCAAAGGAATCAAGGGAAGTTTTTTCTTTTGAAACTTCAAGAGCTTTTCTTTTTATTTCAATAATATCCCCCGTAACAACTGTACGAGAAGCAAACCGTTCAAGCTTCTTGTTCACATAAATAGAACCTGAATCGAGAGCACGACGTAGAACTCTTCTTGACACTTGAGGCAAGTAGTCCTGAAGAGCTTTATCAATTTTAAGTCCATGAGATTTTGCGACTATTTTAATAACTTTGTACATAAAAACTTCGTGTAAAAGATTGCATTTAAAACTGCCGTATCATACCATAGAACGACTTTAAAATTCTAGTAGTTACTGACTATGTTCTAAAAAGCTGGAGTATCTTGTGAGAATTGTAGCCTTTTTTCTTTTGTTTCTTTTCTTTTTATTTTCCACCAGAAATCTTCTTAATCTCGATTTAAAACAAAAGAATCTGAACATATCTCGACCATCAACAAATAATGAAAAGCTTATTTTTTTCTTGCTCGGAGACTTCGGTTTTGCAGGAAATCCTCAAACAGAAGTTGCAAATTTAATGGAACAGCGCTGCCAAGAACATAAAAAAGTCCATGGAATTATTACCTTAGGAGATAACATTTACCCTAGTGGTGTGAAAAATCCAAACGATCCTCTTTTGGATAAGCTTATTAAAGAGCCTTATAAAAAACCTTGTCTCAAAAAAATTCCATTCTATCCATCACTTGGAAACCATGACTACAAAGGAAACATCAGTGCACAAATTGAGTACTCTCAAAAAAACCCTCAGTGGCAAATGCCTCACCGATTCTATACTGTGACTTTTGGAGATTTTTTTAAGCTGATTGTTTTTGATTCTACTTGGAAAGATTTTTGTTTAAATCCTCTCACATGTTCTCTGGATTTTTTATTGAATGAAATAAAAAACAATCATCATCATTGGCTATTTGTTTCTTCACACCATCCACTTTCTAGCGCCTCAAAAAAAACAGAAGACAACTACACAGGAAATGATTTTACAAGTTTTCTTATTAGAAATCTTGTTTGCACTAAAGTAGATGGTTGGTTAGCAGGACATTCTCACCATCTTGAACAAAGAAAGCTTAAATCTTGTCGCACAGCTTTTTTTATCAGTGGTGCTGGTGGAGCTCATTTAAACCACCCTCATCTTGATCAAGAAGAATCTCTTTTTGTTCAAAGTGAATATGGATTCATAGAATTAGAAATAGAAAAAAATAAGCTGACTTCAAGAATTTTCACAAAAAAAGGGCTTGTATTTGAGAAGATACAAGAAAAATCTTTATAGTAAGACTTCTCTATTTATGTTTAGAAAAAATTCTGAGGGGATGTGCTCTTTTGAATGTAATTTTATCTCCTATGGTAAGATCAACACAACCATGCCTACCATCAATAGCTAAAATAGATGCATTATTATCGTTACGAATAATTAAATTTTCTTTATCTGGATCAAAGAGTCTTCCAGACAATCGAAAGTGAGAAGGATGCGGGTACAGTTCTCTCACTTTAAATTGAAACTCTTTATCTAAAACCCCTTGAGCCGGAACATCCAAGGTACCAATAGCTGCTGTGCTTCCAGCTGCTGTTGAAATCCAAATACCACTAGATTTATGACTTTCCTCTAGACCATCAAGAGAAATTTCATAACGAGTAGTTAAAGCTGGGTTCTTGTTGCTGAAAAGAAAATCGTTCAAAATAGGAGGGGTAATTAATTTACCACCTGATTGAAAATCAACATGAGCACAAAGTCTTTCCACAAGAACAGTATCTTCTTTTATGCGTTCTAACTTTTGCGGAAGAAGATTAAGACCTTTATGATCAAGAGCGCAAAGATGACCCACACTCTCTTCAGAAGAACGAACCCCTAAAAGAGGCACGTCACTATAACTCAAATGATGACTTGAAAAAAGAATCGTCCCATCTCCACCCAGTGTGATAACACAGTCCAAGTCTGAGATATCAGGCCAAGCAGCTCCACGCTTAAGCTCAAGTGTTTCAATTTGAGCTTCCTTCAAAACTTTTCTGAGAGTCTCAAGGCTAGCCACATGTTCTTCATGGCTTATTTTAAGACGTTCTAAACATTGAGGGTCTCTAATACCAAGAGTCTTGATTTGAGAATCTAAAACTTCCTGGTTTGTTTGTTTTGTAATAAGCAGAACTTTCATAATACTTTATTTTATCATGTGATGAGAGGGGAAATATTGTTCTTAACTTTTTGGATTATCAAGAGCTTCATACTGAGGATTAATATAGAGATCATGCTTATTTTGATCTCTAATTGCCTCTGAAATAAGTTTTTCAAAATAAAAAACAGAATCTCTTTCGCTTTGTTCTTTCAAATCTTCTCGTGTTGCTAAAATTTCTTTTTCTGTCAGTTCTTTAGCGTCAATTTTTTTCTTTGAAGCAAGTTTCACCAAATAATTTACTTTGAACTTATTGATAACACGAGGGTGCAAGCCACCTTCTTTTTCAAGATTAATTGCTGCTTCCATAAACTCTTCAGGATAAGACGGGATACTACGAGCATTCAAAGAAGTCTCAGGAGTTATTTCCCATTTCAAGTTATATTGACTCAAAAGAACTTCTGCAGACTTACCATTTTTCAAAAGATCTAAGATTTCTTTTGCTACGTCATTAGACTTTTTATAACGTTCTCTATCTTCCAAAATTTTCTTTGCAATTGAAGCTTTAGCTTTTTCCAAAGAAATATTCTTTTTTTGTTTTTTATCTTCCATGCGAACAAGGTGGTAACCAAACGAACTTTCTACCACACCACTCAACTCACCTTTTTTAAGTTTCTTAGCCACTTCATTAAGAGCTTTTGGCATTTCTTTTAATTCAAGAAACCCTAAATCTCCACCAAGCATTTTGCTGTCTTGATCATCTGATTCTTGAGTAGCCAGAGTTGCAAAAGTGTTTGGTGCAGCGTTTAAGTCAGCTAAAATTTTCTCAGCTTGCTTTAAAGCTTCTTCTTTAGAGCGTGCAGTGGCTGCTGAAGCTTTCTCAGCGCCTTTATAAGAAACAAGAATTTGACTCATCTTAAATTCTTCTGGAGACTGGTAATCTCCTTTATTCTTGTTGTAGTAAATACTGACTTCTTTCTCAGCTGTTTCAGCTTCAAGAAATTTTTTTGCCTGTTCATCTGTTACTATTACAGGGAGATTTTGAGCTTCAATCTTCACATAAGAAACAGCGACCTTTGTTTTCTTCAAGAGATCATCAAGACGAGCCATTTGAGAAGACACAAACACTTGATTAGAGATGTGTTCTCTTAATTTGTTTGAAGATAATTGGAAACGAATCTCTTCTGCAAGAGTGCTTTCTGTGAGACCATTTTGCTTAAGAACTTCCTGCATAATTTCTTGTGAAAACTTACCATCTTTGTCATAAAAACTCTGCTGCTCGATAATTTTCGAACTAATTTCTTCTATAGAAGCTAACGCTCCATTTTGGCGAGCTGTTTCATACCAAGCAAGCTCATCCACCATAGACTTTAAAACATTTTTAGCTAATCCAAGAGAAGCTGGATCTAGATCTTCTCCTTGAAACTGTTTATAGTAACTGAGTATACGCTGATAACGTCTTAAAAAATCTTCTCGCCTAATTTCTATCCCGTCTACTTTTGCCGCAATAGCACCCAAGCTTGGTTGCTCTTTCACGGGATTTATAACACCCAAAAAGGCTAAGGAGATAAAAGCTAAAATTAAAATAATTTTCCCTGTCAGAGTCGTATATTTCCCAGATGATTTCATATGTCTTATTCCTTTATTTCAATGTCTCTTATCTTAATTAAAAAAAAGAGTGACCTACTTTTTATACTGTGTCTCGTGCTAAATTTCCGGGCCGTTAGCCTCATCTCTTGCACTATTCATCTATCAGTGTATTATACTTGCGCTACTTGCTTCTTGAGACTTTACCGGAAAAATAAAAATAAACTCAGTATATTTATTAGGGATCTCATTTCACTAAGACAACACTAAGATATACTAGTATACTAACGATTTTGAATCAAGACGGAACCAAAAACACAAGCTTTAAAAGAAATAGGAGAATCAAAAATGCTCTTTAACTGGATCGCTGGGAAATTCTCAAATGATCTTGCGATCGACCTGGGGACTGCGAATACCCTAGTTTACCTTAAAGGTAAAGGCATTATAATAAACGAACCTTCGGTTGTTGCCGTTCAAATGGATGGTCGCGGTGGAAAGAAAATCTTGGCTGTAGGAAAAGAAGCCAAGGACATGCTTGGACGTACCCCTGGATCTATCACAGCTATTAGACCGATGAAAGATGGTGTTATCGCGGATTTTGAAATAACAGAAGCGATGATTCGTTATTTTATTGAAAAGGCACACAATAGACGAACTATGGTGAAGCCACGTATTATTATCTGTGTCCCTTATGGAATAACAGAAGTTGAAAAAAGAGCCGTAAGAGAATCAGCTGAATTAGCTGGAGCTCGTCAAATTTTCTTAATTGAAGAACCAATGGCAGCAGCTATGGGAGCCGGTCTTCCTATTACAGAGCCAAGTGGAAACATGATTGTTGATATTGGCGGAGGAACAACTGAAGTCGCTGTCATATCTCTAGCAGGGATTGTTTATTCTAAATCTGTGCGCGTAGGGGGAGACAAAATGGATGATGCCATCGTTAACTACCTTAAGCGCAAGTACAATCTTCTTATTGGAGAAAGAACTGCAGAACAGATAAAGATCAATATCGGTACAGCCTACCCTGATGACGACATAAGAACTATGTGTGTTAAAGGTCGCGACTTAATGGCTGGCATTCCAAAAACCATTCAAGTCAACTCCGAAGAAATCAGAGAAGCTATCTCTGAACCTGTAAACACAATTGTGGAAGCAGTTCGCATAACACTTGAGCAAACACCTCCAGAATTAGCCGCAGATATTGTTGACAAAGGAATTGTTCTTGCTGGTGGTGGAGCACTCATCAGAAATCTAGACATTCTCTTGAGAGAAGAAACAGGACTTCCTATTATGATTGCTGAAAATCCTCTGTGCTCTGTGGTTCTTGGCAGTGGAAAAGCTCTAGATCAAATTGACCTTTTAGGCAGCATTGCTATGTCTTAGCATCTTTAAAAAGAGAGGCTCATGTTAGAACTAAGAAAAAAGAAAGTACTCCCAGAAAAAGCTCTCCTCTTTTTGAAGATATTTTTATTTATTCTGATTCTTCTCCTCTTTTTTTCTTCTAAGCTTAAGCCTCATGAAGGAAAAAATTTTCTTCCAGGACTTGTGCAAAATATTATTTATCCATTTCAATACGGCCTGCATGAAACAAAAGTTTTTGTGACAACAACAGTGGATCATTACTTTCATCTTGTGAGAACAGCTCAAGAAAATACAAGACTTAAAGAAGAAAATTTTCTTCTTAAAAGCAAACTTCTTGACTACACAAAGCTCATGAGTGAAATAGAGGAATTAAAAGAGCTTCTAAAATTCACAGAAAAATTTAGAAACACTGCTTTTGAAACCACTCGTGTTTTAGGGAGCTTTTATCATCCGATTTCTCAAGGCATTCGCGTTGCCTCAGGTAGTAAAGATGGGATTGAGGTTGGCATGCCTGTTGTCTCTTCCTATGGAGTTCTAGGAAAAATTGCACGAACTGAATATGCTTTTTCTGACGTTATTCTAGTCACAGACACGCACTTTGTTCTAGATATTTTAATTGAAAGAACAAAGATGAGAGGGATCTTAAAAGGGAACGCTCATCACAGTTGCTCTCTTGAAACACCAAAAGGAGCAGATCTTAAAGTAGGCGACACTCTTATAACTTCTGGTTTTTTAGGCATTTTTCCAAAAGGCATCCCTGTTGGTATTATTACAGAAATCGAAATTGATAATGATGAAGCTATTAAACTAGCAACAATTCACCTTTGGAATAAAGATAAAGCTCTCGACAAAGCTATTATCTTAAAGCAAAAAATCTCTACAAAAGAGAAAAAAACAAAGCCTACTGATAGCTAAAAAGTGATTGATCCATGAGCCTTATTTTTAACTTTTTAAAAAGTATAACCAATTTTTTTGTTGAACTTGCCCATCAAAAAGAATCCATTAACTATGGATTAAAAAAGGGAGGGATTCTAACAGGAGTCGTAGTACTCCAAATCCTTAGTAGCTCTCCTTTTCTTTCTTTCCAGGTGGACATCACAACCCCTTTGCTTATTTACTTTATGATAAAAGAAAGTGAGAGCCTATCCTTCGTACTAGCTATGTATGGTGCTCTTCTTTTAGAGGGGGCTTATTTTTTCCCTTTTGGTTTTTACTTTGCTAGTTACAGCTGCTTTTGGCTCTTTCTCACCTCTACAAGGGAATATATCCGCTGGCAAAATGCATACACATGGCTTAGTTTTCTTTTTCTTTCACAAGCACTCCTCGTTTCTATGGAAATTCTCCTAAGTTTTATTAAGCTCTCAGTTATTTCTTCTGAAACGATCTTTTATTTTGCGAGTAGTATTTTTATACGCTTTATAACTTCTATTATTATTTTTGTACTATTGTCTATCAGAGGAATACTTGTCTTTCCAAAGGGATAAATCACATTGAAACCAGGTTCAAATGATAAGTTAGCTTATGCCAATCGCTTTACTGTTAAAGCTAGCTTTATCCTTATGCTTTTTATATCTTTTCTCGCTTTGCGTGCTTGGTTTGTACAAATATACCGAGGAGATTACTACACAAAGCTTTCTGAAAATAATCGTATTAGAAAAATAGACATACCAGCTCCAAGAGGACTTATCTATGATCGTCATGGAAAACTAATTCTTGGCAATAAACGAATGTACGATCTTTTGTATATCCCTCAGTATGTACAAAATGAACAAGAAACACTGACAGCTTTGAGCAAGCTTCTACACAGAGAGCCCAGTGCTTTTGCAAAGACCATAAAACGACACAGAGGTGAACCTAAATTTATACCGATCCTTTTAAAACAAAATCTCTCTATCCACGAAAGAAGTCTTATAGAAACAAATAAAGACAAACTCTCTGGGATTGATATAAGAGGAGTTTCGAAAAGAAAATACAGACCTGATCTCCCTGTTCACCTCATTGGTTACTTGGGTGAGCATAGAGGAGACTCAAAAGAAGATAACTACACATACCTCCCTGGAGATCTTTCTGGAAAGCAAGGCTTAGAAAGAGTTTGGGAAAAAGAACTAAGAGGACAACGAGGTTTTCGCTACACCCAAGTAGATGCCCTCGGAAGAGAAGTAAATTCAGAAGATAAATTCTCAACGTTCTCACTCCCTGAAGTAAAAGCTATTCCAGGAAATGAAATTCATCTCACACTTGACTGGGATCTACAGCAAGCAACGCTTAAAGCTTTTAGTGAGAAAAATGGAGCTGTTATTGTCATGAATCCACAAAATGGACAAATTTTAGCCCACCTCAGTGCTCCTAGTTATGATCCACAAATTTTTCAGGATGGCTTGAGCGTTGACCGATGGGAATCTCTTTTAAATGACCCTTTTAAACCACTGTTTGATAAAACAACGGGTGGTCTTTTTTCTCCAGGAAGTGTCTTCAAGCCTCTTATTGGGTTAGCTGCTCTTGAAGAAGGAATCATTTCAAGTAAAAACACACATCATTGTAGTGGACACATTAAGTTAGGTTCTAGAAAATTTCATTGTCACAATCGTTGGGGCCATGGCTCTGTAAATCTCACTAAAGCCATGCTCAGCTCTTGTGATGTTTTCTTTTATCAACTAGGTATTGACCTCGGTATCGATCGCGTAGAAAAATACGCCAAAGATTTCTACTTAGGCGAAAAGCTAGACTTCAACTTAAATAAAGAATACGCTGGTCTTATCCCTTCCGCTAAATGGAAAAGAGAAGTTCAAGGAGGCTCTGTCACAGCAGGTGATTTAGCAAACCTGGCTATTGGACAAGGAGCTCTTCTCATGACCCCTTTACATATCGCTTCTTTCTTTTCAACTATTGCTAATATGGGGTATGTTTGGCGCCCCTACGTAGTGGATCACCTAAGTGATAAAAATGGTAATATCACTTTGCAAAATAAACCAGAACTTCTACATGAGGTTGCTTTTGTGAAAAAAGCAAACTTTAAACTAATTAAAGAAGCCCTATACGAAGTTGTTGAGAATATCCAAGGCACTGGCCATAAGGCTCACTTACCAGGGATTCCTGTTGCTGGAAAAACAGGCTCTGTACAAGTCGTTAGTCTTGAGAAAAATAGAAGTAGAGCTAAATCTACTGTCAGTATGAAGTGGCAAGAACATTCTATGTTCGCTTCTTTTTCTCCCCTTGAAGAACCTGAAATTGTTGTTGTCATTGTAAGTGAACATGACTCAGAGGGGGGAGGAGGAGCTCAGTCAGCTCCTATTGCCCGTAGTATTTTAGAAGCTTATTGGAATGGAAAAAAAACGAGATCAAACGAAAATGAATGACTACTTATCTCACCAATTATCAAGACTCAACAAACAAAAAAGAAAAGAACCTTCCTACTACAGTTTTATTATTTTCTTTTGTTTCATAGCTCTTTCTATCTTGGGACTGATCACTCTTTACAGTGCTAACCAAGTCTATTTTGCTAGCCAAGTGAAACATGTCGTTTTGGGGTCTTTTCTTTTTTTTGCAATTGGTTTTTTGGTGCCTCTTCGTTTCTTTCAAAGCCTTGCTTTTTTTACTCACTTCGTTCTTTTTATATCCCTTTGTCTTGTTTTGCTTTTTGGACACACAGCAGGAGGAGCTCAACGTTGGCTCCATATTGGAAGCTTTGCTCGGTTTCAACCTTCTGAGTTCATCAAGGTGAGTACAGTTCTTTTTCTAGCAAATTTTTTTTATAACGAAAAACTGAAGTCTGAATTTTCCATCTCAGAAATTTGGCTTGTCCTTCTTAATGCTATCTTTGTCTTTCTTGTTATTTTTTTTCAACCAGATTTTGGGACAGCAGGACTTCTTCTTGCTATTAGTTTAGCTCAGCTAGCTTTTGTAAAAATTAAATTCACACGAAATAATATTTATGCATTTTTTGCTCTTCTTGTCACAAGCCCTGTGCTTGGTTGGCTCTTTTTTCTAAAACCTTATCAAAAACTTCGTATATTAAACCTCTTAAATCCAGAGAGAGATCCTTTAGGCTCTGGTTACAATTCACTTCAGTCTCTTGTTGCTATTGGAAGTGGGGGTTTCCTTGGAAAAGGTTTTATGCAAGGAACACAAACCCATCTCTACTTTCTTCCTGCTAGACACACAGATTTTATTTTTTCGGTTTTTTCAGAAGAATTTGGGTTCCTTGGTTGTCTTGTAGTTTTTATTTTATTTTTTATTTTATTTTCAGCTGGTCTTTCTATCGCAAAAGAGTCAGGAGATATATTTAAAAAGCTTACTGCCATAGGACTCACTGCTTTTTTATTTTTGGAATTTTTGATCAATATTGCTATGGTGCTCGGAGTTTTTCCAGTTGTAGGGATGGCCCTTCCTTTTTTTTCCGCAGGTGGTTCTTCAGAATTGACAGTTTGTGTGTCTGCTGGGCTTCTTGTTGCAATCGATCGAAGTAACCAAAGAAGCTCAAAAGATCTTCTCTAAAAAAATCCCTCTCTTCTCACCATAAAACTTACATCTTTTGGAGAATCATTTTCTTATGTTTGAAAACTCTTGTACCATTTCATCTTTGTTTGAAGAAATGAAAATAAAAGATTCGTCTTTTCTTGAAAAATATTGCTACAAAGGACTAAGTGAAAAAGAAAAAACAGAATTAAGCGAGAATGGTTTTGAAATCCATTCAGGAAAAGTTCGAGATTGTGTAATTAAAGAAAATTCTTTTTCAATGATCCATACGGATCGCCTGAGTGCCTTTGATCATTTCATCTGTCATATTCCTTTCAAAGGGCTTCTACTTTCAAAAATCAATCTTTTCTGGCTCAAAAAAGCAAAAAGTGCAGGTTTTCCAATCCCTCATTTTTCTGAACCCCGTGACCGTGTAATTGAGATGGAAAATCTAAAACTTTTCCCCTTAGAAATAGTTGTGAGAGGCTATCTTGCAGGTTCTATGTTAAGAGCCTATGAAAAAAACGAAAGAAATTTTTGTCACAACACTCTTGAAACGGGTTTAAAACCTTGGAGCAAACTCTCATCTCCTATTATTACTCCTACGACAAAAGCTAAGGTCGGAAAACATGATGAAAACACAACTCCAGAAGAAATCATAAAAAAAGGACAGTGCACAAAAGACGAGTGGGAGAAAATCGAAAAATTAGCTCTATCTCTTTATGAGTTTGGGAGAAAACATTATGAAACTCTTGGGTGGATTTTAGTCGACACAAAATATGAGTTTGGACAAGATGCGGAAGGGAATATTTTTCTTGTGGATGAGCTTCACACTCCTGATTCAAGTCGTCTTTGGGAAAAAAGCAGTTATAAGAAAAACATTGAAGCTAGCCTACCTCCTAAGATGCTTGATAAAGAGGTTATCCGTCGTTATTTAATAGAAAAAGGCTTCCAAGGAAAAGGCATTGTACCAGAGATCCCTCATCACAAAAAAATATCTCTCGCTGAAGTTTACTTAGAAGTCGCTAAGAAGCTTGAGTGCTTTTAGACTCTTCTACAATTGCCGGTAAAACCTCAAGATTATTTTCTTGACCATCAACAGGAATGACTCGAGAAAGATCCCAGCGTCTAGAGTTTGCATTGAGCTTTTTATCTTGCGGAATTTCTCTCAAAAAACTTTCAGAAACAAGAATCTGAGCTAAACCAGAAGAAATGCGGTAAGAATTCTTAGAAGCTCCATGAACGACCCCCACAACAGTGGCTTCTCTTAAAGCACCTCCATGAGTCAGGTACATAACCTTTTCTCCCCTAACAAACTTAGGTTTATCTGTTGCATAAGAAAGAGAAGGAAAAATAAGCATAAATAGCTGGAAAAAAAGAAAAAATACCGAAAAATTTTTCATGAAAAAGCTCCAATTTAAAGTAATTTGGAGCGGATTAGATCACAAAAAAGCAAAAAAATCTAGCCCTATATTTAAATCTCAGCAAGTCCAAGCTTTCTCAGCACTTTATTAATATCTTTTTCGTAGAGATCTTTTTTTACCATTTTTAAAATTTCTTTGTACGAGTTGGCTCTCGAGAATTCTTTTTCATAAGTTAAAATTTCTTCACCTGTTTTATCACCGATAAAAATATCAAGATGATAGACCTTAGCCTTTAAACGACAATAAACCCCAATGGGCAAAAGACAGCTTCCTCCAAGCATCTCTAACACTCCCCTTTCAAGATGAGTGGTTATGAGAGTCTCAAAAGAAGAAAGGCTTTCAAAAAATTTGTCTAATTTTGTTTTTTTTAAAGCCTCTACGACAACAACACCTTGCCCTGCACAAGGAACAAACCAAGAAGGCTCTAGGCGATAAAACTGAATTTTTTTTTCATCATAGGCCATCCGAAGAAGAGAAGCTTCTGAGAGAATAAGAGCCTCGGCATAATTTTCATCTAGTTTTTTTAGACGTGTTCCAATGTTTCCTCTAATGGGAAGCACTGTGATGAGAGGGTTTGCATTTCGCAAAAGTGATTCACGTCTAAGACTTCCAGTAGCCACGTCACAAGCAGGGAGAGAAGATAAGTCGTCTTTTCTAAGAAAATTTTTTCCAACCTCAAAAAGCTGATCAAGCCGAGAAGCTTTTTTTACAACAATCACATCATGAGGAAAGTCTCTTGGCAAGTGAGCCACAAGTTCAAAGCTATCTTCTAAACGACAGGGTAAATCTTTAAGACTATGAATTCCTACATCTGCTTCTCCTTCGAGAAGAGCCACTTCAAGTTCTTTAATAAAAACACCTTTTCCACCAATTTCGCTAAGTGGTTTATCCTGTACGCGATCTCCTTCTGTTTTAAGCTCTTTTAAAACCGCATGAAAACCTTTCTCGAGCAAAAGCTTTCTAACAGATTCTGCTTGAATTTTTGCTAATGGGCTCGATCTTGTCGCTAAGCGAAAAGACTTTTTTTCTTCTCTCTTTTTCTCGCTCATTTTAAAAAACCTTTTTTCTTTGTAGACTTAAAGTTGCTAGGCATCACTTCCTTTTATACTCTGCTCTTCTTGTCTGATCCTTTCCTTGTTTTTTTAAGGGAGTTTAGGTAGAAGCTACCCTTGTAATTTCCCTTGGGTTTCTTTTTTTTAATCTTTGGTTAAAGGGTTTCTCTCTATGCACCCCGTTGAGACTGTTATTTTGGCGTCAAAATCACAAATCCGCGAGCAAATCCTTGAATCTCTAGTGCTTCCGTTTCTTGTTATTCCATCTGTAGCAAATGAAGAAGAGATCATAACAATAGATCCTCGCGAAAGAGCTCTAAAAAGAGCTTCATTAAAAGCTATCTCTCTAGCCAAAAATTCTAGTTTATCTTTAATCATTGGCTGCGATCAAGTCCTGTCTTTTTCAGGAAAAATTTTTTCGAAACCAAAATCACAAGAAGAAGCTTTTTCTCATTTAAAAAGCTTGCAAGGTCAAAAACACACCCTTTTTTCTGCTGTTAGTCTCTACTATGCAAAGACTCCAGGTGTTTTTTTTGAGACCAAGTCTTTTGTTTCTTCAGTAGAGATGCCTATGAAAGCGCTTACAGATGAAAAAATAAGACACTATGTCGCTACAGGAGAATGGCAAGGCTGTGTTGGAGGTTACCGTATTGAGGGTAGAGGAGGAGAGCTTTTTGAGCCGTTCCCAGAAGAGTTGGATAAAACTATTATCATGGGTCTTCCAAGAGAAGAATTAAAAAAGAAATTACAACTTCTTGGGTGTGATTTTTCCAAGGAAAAAAAACTCCCATTTCAATTAAAGCATTTATCAATTTAATTTTATTTTAACGTTTAAAAGGAGTTTGGTGTGGATCCTCGTTTAATGAGTGTTTTTGGCTTATTTGTTATGTTGTTTTTAGCTTGGCTTCTTTCTAACAACAAAAAGAAAATAGATTTAAGAGTGGTCGTTGGTGGCCTTATCCTTCAAGCTTCTCTTGCTTTCTTTATTTTAAAAACAAGTCTTGGACAAAACTCTTTTGCTTACCTCACCAAAGGAGTGGCATCACTTGTAGCTATGAGCGATGTGGGTTCTCGTTTTGTTTTTGGTGAAAACTTTCAGGATCATGCCATTGCTTTTAAAGTTCTTCCCACGATTATTTTTGTGTCTTCACTTTCAAGTATTCTTTTTTATTTGGGTGTGATTCAAAAAATTGTTTCTGTTCTTTCTTGGGTTATGAAAAAAGTGATGAACATCTCTGGTAGTGAAAGTCTTGTCACGGCAGCTAATGTTTTCCTTGGGCAAACAGAAGCACCTCTTTTTATTCGTCCTTACCTAAAAAACATGACAAAATCTGAAGTGATGACCATGATGACTGTTGGCATGGCTACAGTGGCAGGTGGAGTTCTTGCTGTGTATATTGGCCTTGGTATTCCTGCAGGACATGTACTTGCTGCTTCTATTCTTTCAGCTCCTGCTGCTGTTCTTCTCTCTAAAATTATTTATCCCGAAACAGAAGAGTCTGTGACCAAAGGAAGTGTGCACACAAGCTTTGAAGTAAAAGATGTGAATCTTTTTGAAGCTGCTTGTAATGGAGCTTCTTCAGGAGTTCAACTTGCCCTCAACGTAGGTGCTATGCTTATTACATTTATTGCTTTAATTGCTCTTCTCAACACAATTCTTTCTCTTTTTACTCCTGTTTTTGGTTTCCCCATTACACTGGAAGGTGTCTTAGGACAAGTGTTTCGGCCAATTGCTTTTGTAATGGGTGTTCCATGGGGAGAAAGTGCTCTTGTAGGTGGGCTTCTTGGTGAGAAAATGGTTTTAAACGAGTTTGTTGCTTATACTCACCTTCTTGAATACATGAAAGCAGGAGTACTCAGTGAGAGATCTGTGATTGTGACCACCTATGCTCTTTGTGGTTTCGCAAACTTCTCTTCTATTGCAATTCAAATTGGTGGAATTGGAGCCCTTGAGCCGAGTAGAAAGAGTGATTTTGCTCTCTTTGGATTTAGAGCTCTTCTTGGAGCAACCTTAGCAGGATTTACCACAGCTTGTGTAGCTGGCATATTTCTCTAGAAAAATTTCATCAGTAAACTTTTGTTTACTCTCCCTTTGGAGCTTCTGCTGTCTGAGCTTCTTTAGGAGCTTCCTGAGCTTTTTTACAAGCAGCTTTGTGACCAGAGCGCCAGTCTGCTTTCTGACATTCTGTAGAACAATATGAAACTTGTTTACAAGCAGAACAGGTTCTAAGCTCATTTGTTCTATTACAATGAGCACAAGCAGAAGCAGAAGCAGAAGCATCCCCTCCGCTAACAATAGTAGAAGTCTTTGATATAAAAAGACCTCTGCTATCTACCTCTTTAGGGATTAAAACTTCTGCTAAAGCTTTAACACAAGAGCCAGCTTTCTTTGAAGCAGATAACCCTTTTTCATACTGAATATGTGCATGCTTTAATTGTCTATCTAAATCACTTTCAACAAGATTATAAGCATCAAATACGAGGTTTAAAAATTTGACCCTAAACTGTTTGCGTAAATTTAAATCAGATGAATAAATATTATGACGTTCCTCAAAATCAATTTCTTGAAACCATTGCACCCTAATCCCAGTTTCTCCAGGAGAAAACATAAATTTTCTAGTACAGCTAGGCGATGCGTTTCTTAAATTTGAGTCTTCTGGTTCATTAAACAGTTTAAATTCAAAGTTAAATTCTGTTTGTAATAACTGAGACAAAGTATTTTTTAAAAATACTCTTCTAGAAAGTCTATCATGAGCGTCGAAGACTCCACCATAAATTGAAAATTTAGCTTTGTTAATCTTTCCACCCTGCTGCACAAAAGAATTCAGCATAGATATGAGGCCCTTCTCAAGAGCATGAGAAGGAGCATACCCATGAAACAATTGACCTGCAGTTAGATGAGCTAACGCAAAAGCTCCATTTGGATCTTCAATAACAAGAAGATGGCAGGAAGAAACACCAAAAGCACCAACATAACGCGGTCCAACTTCGGTATTAAAATTTGTTGTGTAAAAACCATACTCTGGAACAAAAACTACACCATCTCTCCGAGAAGGCTTACCAGCCGAAAATCCAAGCTGAGAAAACCCAAGAAACAGAAAAAAACATAATACTCTTAGCATGTTCATCAGAAACTCCATTTTAAAAAGAACATATTTTTATTAATTGAAGGG
Source organism: Zetaproteobacteria bacterium (assembly GCA_947445855.1). Taxonomy (GTDB): domain Bacteria; phylum Bdellovibrionota_B; class Oligoflexia; order Oligoflexales; family Bog-1112; genus CANFEH01. Next base: position 3,879 of record CANFEH010000017.1, on the reverse strand, counting down.
GGATTATAACAAAACAAAGCGCGGAACACAAACCCTAATACAAGTCCTGACAAAGAAAGCAGCCTGGATAACTATATGTCTGTCATTTTAGACACTTAATAAAAACAGCATAAAGAATCGATTTCACTTAGACGATAGAGGGGGAAAGCTCTTTATAAGAGTAGACAAAACAACTTTAAATATGGGTGTTCCTTCTCGTGATTGAAAAAATAGAAAAAATTAAATTTCTTATGAATGAAGGAAAGCTCATAGAGGCTCAAATTGCTCTCGAGCTTTTTCTTGATTTAGGCCCTAATAATTTAGAAGCTTTAAAATTAAAAGCTCTTCTTTATTCTCAAAAAGGTTTGTTCCAAAAAGAATATGAAACCTGGGTACAAATTGCAAATTTAGACCCAGAAGATTTGGATACCCACAACTACTTTGATCTGCACTTTTTAGAAGAAAAAGAAAAATTTTATTTTACAGATGTTGTTCCCGGGGGAGGAAGACGTTTTTTACTCCACCCAGAAGCTCTTTTAGAAGCTTGTGGGACAGGCTTTGTGAGTTGCCTTACTTTTCTCATCCTAGGACAACTGCCTTTGCTGTCTTATTTCTTATCTATTCCTACTGTTTCATTTCTTTTTGTAGGTGTTTTTGTTGTCCTACCATGGGTAGGAATTTTGCACGCTTACCTTAAAATGCCTGCAGATGTTTGGGTGACGCCAATAGGCTTTGCTGTGAGTAGTCGCCTTAAAAAATTTGAGCTTAATTGGAGCCAAGTCGAAGAAGTCCTTGTGGTCTATACCACAGCCAAGCACAGTTTTTCTCTTGAGCTATTTATTACTCCAAAAAATAGAGACACAGAATTTGTAAGAATTGAGATCTCTCGCGATAAATCGATTGTGAAAGCAAGACGCTTCTTTATCATGGAAATGCTCCACTATTCCAAAGAGATAAAGTATGCAACAAAAGCCCCAGAGAACTTAAACAGCTTTCGCAAGATTTCCTTTTAAACCTCGCGCAATTTTCTGCTGGAATTTCTAAAAATTTTTAGACGAAGTACTTGACACCTTCGAGATGAAGCTTATCTTTCCCCAGTATAAAAGCTTGTTAAGCAACGCGCTTATTCTGACTTTCTTAATCTGCCCACTTAGGGAGACCCAAGAAGGCTCAAATTGCTTGTTTTAACCTTTTTCTCTATTCACATATTTTTTAGGAATTCTCTCATGAAGATTAGACCATTACAGGACCGCATCCTTGTGAAACGCTTAGACCAAGAAGAAAAAACATCTGGAGGCATAATCATTCCAGACAGTGCAAAAGAGAAACCAATGGAAGGTGAAGTTATTTCTATTGGAAAAGGAAAAATTCTAGAAAATGGAACTCTCTATCTCCCTGACCTTAAAGTTGGTGACACAGTTCTTTTCAGTAAATACGCTGGCTCTGAAGTGAAAATCAATGGAGCTGAGCATCTTGTCATGAAAGAAGATGACGTCCTTGGTGTTCTAGAAAACTAATTTTTTTTCTAATTTTGAAGCAATATATTTAACGTTATTTATAAACAAGTCACAAAAAAGAAAGAAATACTATGAGTAAAGTTATTATGTTCGGCGAAGAGTCTCGTCGTAAAATTTTAAAAGGTGTAAACACACTTGCTGAAGCTGTAAAAGTAACTCTTGGACCAAAAGGACGTAACGTTGTTATTGAACGTTCTTTCGGCTCTCCAACCATCACAAAAGACGGTGTGAGTGTAGCAAAAGAACTTGAACTTGAAGACAAGTTTGAAAATATGGGTGCTCAGATGGTGAAAGAAGTTGCTTCTAAAACTTCTGACATAGCTGGTGATGGTACAACAACAGCAACAGTTTTAGCCCAAGCTATTTACAGAGAAGGTGCTAAATTAGTTGCTGCTAATCACAGCCCAATGGAACTGAAGCGTGGTATTGAAAAAGCTGTGAAGGTTCTTTTAGCTGGTCTTGATGACTTCTCTCGTCCAACAAAGACTCGTGAAGAAATTGCTCAAGTTGGTGCGATCTCTGCAAACAACGACAATGAAATCGGTGAAATTTTAGCAGAAGCTATGGATAAAGTTGGTCGTGACGGTGTGATCACTGTTGACGAAGCAAAAGGTATGGAAACATGCCTAGAAGTTGTAGAAGGTATGCAATTTGATCGTGGCTACCTCTCTCCTTACTTCGTAACTGACTCTGAAAGAATGGTTGCTTCTTTTGACAATGCTTTCATTCTTCTTCATGAGAAAAAAATTTCTAACATGAAAGAGCTTCTTCCTGTTCTTGAAAAAATTGCTCAAACAGGTCGTCCTTTTGTGATCATTGCAGAAGATATTGATGGTGAAGCTCTAGCGACACTTGTAGTGAACAGATTAAGAGGAACTCTTAAGTGTGCTGCTATCAAAGCTCCTGGTTTTGGTGACAGAAGAAAAGCGATGCTTGAAGACATTGCTATCTTAACAGGTGGTACTGTTGTTTCTGAAGACTTAGGACACAAGCTTGAAAATCTTACACTTGAAAGTCTTGGTGAGTCTAAACTGACTACAGTCACAAAAGACCACACAACTATCGTTGATGGAAAAGGTAACAAGTCAGACATTGACAGTCGTGTAAAACAAATTCGTAACGAAATTGAAAACACAACATCTGACTACGACAAAGAAAAACTACAAGAAAGACTTGCTAAGCTTGTTGGTGGAGTTGCTGTTATAAAAGTCGGCGCTGCTACAGAAACAGAAATGAAAGAGAAAAAAGCTCGTGTTGAAGATGCTCTCAACGCTACTCGCGCTGCTGTTGAAAGTGGTATCGTTTGTGGTGGTGGTACAGCGTTTATTAGAGTTCAGCACCTTCTTGACAATGTTAAGACTGATAACCAAGAGCAAGCTTTTGGTGTTGGTATCATCCGTCGTGCTATCGAAGAACCGCTTCGTCAGATCGCTTACAACGCTGGAGTTGAGCCTGCAGTTGTTGTTAATCGTGTAAAAGAGTCAAAAGAAAATGGCTTCGGATTTAATGCTTTGACAGAAACCTATGAAGATCTCTACAAAGCAGGTGTGATTGATCCTACTAAAGTAACAAAAACAGCTCTTATAAATGCAAGTTCTGTAGCAAGCTTACTTCTTACAACAGAAGCTATGATTGCTGAGAAGCCTTCTGATAAAGATTCTTCTTCTTCTTCTGCTGGCATGGGTGGCATGGGTGGAATGGGTGGAATGGGCGGCATGGGCGGCATGATGTAGGTTTCGACCTATCATCTCTCGGTAGCTTACAAAGCTACCGACCCCCCTTGACCACAGATTTTGATCAAAGTCCGACCAAAAAAGAAGGAATGGTTTAAACCATCCCTTCTTCAGAATCCTTAAAGCACAATTCTAAATTTCCTCTCTAAATAAACTCAACATACTTTTTTGAATAACCATACAAGGTTTATCTGCTTGATTAATATTGAGCATTTATTCTGAGCATGATAGTTATCCTGCAAATATATAGTGCTGAATGCGAATATAAATATTTGGTATTTTTGGAAAAATAATGAAAATAGTGAAAGCAGAGAAAGAGAAACATCGAACTGTGACTTTGAGGATTGCTGAAGCTGTAAATAATCATATCCAATATAAAAAAAGATTCTAACCTCGATGCATTTTTCAATGCTCAGAAGAAAAAAATTGAGTAAACGATTTTAACATATCTTAAAATTTGCATAGGTTCTTGATTTAAGAAATAATCCCTTATATCATAGTACTATAGCGCTTCCAATTTAGATTGATCGTTTTTTTACGACGTCAATAACAGTTTCAAGTGGATTATCAACAGCCTCTAAAAATCTTTTCTTCAAATCATTTTTCAAAGGAAACCAAGATTCTTCTATAGGATTTAAATCTGGGCTGTA